>NZ_JBXWNS010000002.1:0-532378 GCF_059610485.1 Ruegeria sp. CDSC081
CCAATCTCCTGAATCGGCTTCTTCTTCGCCTCACGCGCAATTTCGATGTCAGATTTATAGCTCATTGGGTTTCGGTCCCTGATTGAATTCCGTGCAAACCCGACGCAGAACGCCGGCGCTGCTCACTCCATACCGTTGTGTACCAAATTGGTGGCTATGGATTCCGACATAATTGCGCCTTGAAACGTCGTAGCGTCACATCGGCGCCTTCCGATCGGAAATTGCGGTCCCTTATGGTGTCCAGGCTCTCTGATCGGGGACAAACAGTGTAAGCTCATCGCCCAGGTTCAGCTCTCCGGGTCTTTCGACCCAAGCCGTGACTCCCCGCCGTCCCTGCGCTGCAGGCTTGAAGGCCGCACCATATCCGGGCAAGTCAGCCTCGATCTCGCGCCCTGGCAGGATACAGGGCCGGTTTTCCATGTCGATCGTCAGCGTCACGCCATTTTCCACCTGCAAACGAGACGAGGGCGGAATATGGGTGAAATCTGGAATGCCGCGCAAGACAATGCTGACACCCAGATGGGACGGGTCCAGCTTACCCAAGCCCATTTCCTGCGCGATGGCATCAAGTTCTTCTGCGGACAGGATCGATAACTGCCGCACATTGCGAATTTCGGTGCCCACCGGGTACAGGTTTTTGACCCTCACGCAAGAGGTACGAATCACGCCTTCGTGACGCGCGCCTTGATCACCCGAGAAACCCAAATCCAGACTGTCCACGGAATTGGCCCGGAGAGTTTTACCTGCTGGTACGTGGCCCAACCAAACAACTTCGCCCGTGAATTCGGTTTCGCGCAATACCGGCATATTTATCCCTATTTCAGAACTGACATCTGATGCGGAATAAAGGGCAAACCTTCGCGATTGAAAAGAAAAAAACCCGGGACAGGCCCGGGTCTTTGAAAGTCTAAGCCGTTGGTTCTGGCTCCATCCCGCCATCGGGCGGAGTTTTCTTAACCTTGGTTTTCGGAATGGCTGTCACGCTGGGGGCGCTGCCCTCATCAGGTTTGTCGCCCTCGTCATCGCTTTCGCTGGGCGGCTCGCCATTCATGACGCGTTTGATCTCGTCACCGGTCAGGGTTTCATATTCCAGCAGCCCCTGGGCCAGACGTTCCCATTGCTCGTTCTGTTCTGACAGGATCTGATGCGCACGCTCATATCCTTGCTGGATCAGGCGCTTGACCTCTTCCTCGATCAGTTCCTTGGTATGGGCCGAGACCGAGAACCCGGCAGTGTTGCCAGAATAGCCATCATGCGCTTCGGCATAGTCGATATTGCCGACCTTGTCCGACATGCCCCAGCGCATCACCATCGCCCGCGACAGTTGGCTGGCCTGCATGATATCGCCCGCCGGACCGTTCGAGACATGGTCCTCGCCATATTTGATCACCTCAGCCGCCTTACCGGCCATGGTCATGGCCAGCTTTTGCTCACACTCATCGCGGTGATAGTTCAGGCGGTCCATTTCTGGCAGTGACACCACCATGCCCAGCGCACCACCACGCGGAATGATCGTTGCCTTATAGACCGGATCACACAACGGCAGCGTCATACCAACAACGGCATGCCCTGATTCGTGATAGGCAGTCTTTTCCTTCTGGTCCTGGGTCAGCACCATCGAGCGGCGCTCGGCACCCATCATCACCTTGTCCTTGGCATTCTCGAAATCTTCCATGGTAACAAAGCGGCGACCGACGCGGGCGGCCATCAGCGCGGCCTCATTCACGAGGTTGGCCAGATCAGCACCCGAGAAGCCCGGAGTCCCGCGCGCGATGATGCGTAGATCGACATCAGGTCCGAGGGGCGTCTTGCGTGCGTGAACGCCCAAGATCTTCTCGCGGCCTTTGATGTCGGGGTTGCCGACAGTCACGTTGCGGTCGAAACGGCCCGGACGCAGCAGCGCAGGGTCCAAAACGTCCTTACGGTTGGTGGCCGCCAGAATAATCACGCCCTCATTGGCCTCGAACCCGTCCATCTCGACGAGCAACTGGTTGAGCGTTTGTTCACGTTCGTCATTACCCCCGCCATAACCGGCACCACGATGGCGGCCAACGGCGTCAATCTCGTCAATAAAGACGATACAGGGAGCGTTTTTCTTGGCCTGTTCGAACATGTCGCGGACACGGGATGCACCGACACCGACGAACATCTCAACAAAGTCCGAACCCGAAATGGTGAAGAAGGGCACACCCGCCTCACCCGCAATGGCGCGGGCCAGCAGCGTTTTACCGGTCCCCGGAGGGCCCACCAACAAAGCGCCTTTTGGAATCTTGCCACCCAGACGACTGAATTTCTGCGGATTGCGCAAGAATTCTACGATCTCTTCCAGTTCTTCCTTGGCCTCGTCGATGCCAGCGACATCATCAAAGGTTACACGGCCATGCTTTTCGGTCAGCATCTTGGCCTTGGACTTGCCAAAGCCCATCGCGCCACCTTTGCCGCCACCCTGCATCCGGTTCATGAAGTAGACCCAGACACCGATCAGCAGCAGGAAAGGAAGAAGAGTGACCAGGAAAGACTGAATGCCCGATTGCTGTTGTTTCACAGCCTGAACCGGGATGCTTTCATCGATCAGCAGTTTGGTCACCTCGGCATCGCCGGGCTTGATCGTGACATAGCTTGCGCCGCTTTGAGTGGTATAGCGAATTTGCTCGCCATCCAATGTCACGTTTTTGACTTCGCCGCCTTCAACAGCGGTCACGAAATCAGAATAGGTTCTTTCATTGCTCTGAAGCGTTCCACCTGGTCCGCTGAACAGATTGAACAGTGCAAGGATCAGCAAAAACAGAACGACCCAAAAGGCGATGTTACGAGCGTTGCCCAAGAAAAATCTCCCAAAAGATTTCGGCAGATGGGGATCTGCCGGGTTGCTCTTTAAAATAGAGATGATTCAAGCAGGTTCAATGCGATAAAACCGAAGAGTGAAACTCGGGCTCTTCTGGCGTCAGTTCTGCAAGCCAACCATTTGAGAAACCCACCATAGGTGCAGATACCAAGACCTCTCCACTCCAGACGGACGGAGACGCCAGAAGCGCGGCGCGCGGTTTTCCAAGTGCACGCCAATCTGGCACGGCCTGCAAACCAGCCGCACCTAACGGGTGAACCTGTGCGTCGGGAATCGCCGGACCAGACAGAATCCACCGTTCATCCCAAATCTGACCGGGTGCGCCGGGTTCGCTCTCAACGGCATTTAGCTCTCTGCAAACCCACATTTTATCGGCTTTTGGGATCAAGAGGCATCCACCAATCGTTGCCGCCTCACCCTGATCAATCGCGAGCAGCGCCCGGTCTGTTGCAGCCTGACGCGGTGGATATCCGCGGCCCGCAATCCAGCGGACACAACCTGTAAGAAGACGACGTCGAATTTCCGCAGGCAGAGTGGAAAATTGCGCGCGATCGACACAGATATCGCCGCCATCGACACTCAGGACCTGACGGGCGGATTCCTGCGTAATCTGCTCTAATGCTTCACGGGCTTGAGTAAGATTTTCAGCAACGCGGGACAGAGAATGCACCGAAATCCCAATTTCGGATAAGCCGGTCAACGCGTCGCGCGCCTTGATACGATCAAACCGCCGGTCGTGATTCGATGGATCCTCGATCCAATCTGCCCCAATCTCGGTAAGATAATCGCGCAGTTGTTGCCGGGTAATCCCCAACATCGGTCGCAGCAGCATGATCCCTTGATAGTTCCGCATTGCAGGCATGCCGGACAATCCCGTCACACCAGCAGCGCGCGCCAATCGCATCAGCATGGTTTCGGCTTGATCATCGGCAGTGTGTCCTAGGGCAATCGCGCCGATCTGCTTGTCACGCGCCCAGTCTGACAGCAACTGGTACCGGGCCTGCCGCGCCCTATCCTGCAGGTTACCTGTCTGGTCCCACCCCTGCCAGTGCAACGTCTCATGTGGAAGGCCCAGACCCTGGGCAAGCTGCGCCACCCAATCTGCCTCCGCCACCGCTTCGGGGCGCAGATTGTGGTTCACCGTGGCGACAAACAGCTCAACCTGTTCCTCTTGGGCGATGTGCTTCAACAAACTCAGCAAAGCAACCGAGTCACCGCCACCGGATACCGCAACACCTAGACGGCGCGGAAGGTTTTCCGGCAATCGCGCGCGGAGTTCGGATTTCAGGAGTGTGCCTTGTGTGGTCAAGTACAACCCAGTGACGTCATTTCCTGCGTGGCGCTGGAGACCAATGCCGAGGCCGGGAACCGGACGCTAACCTCGCTCAGTGTGATACACGCCTGTTCGGTCTGTCCCAGACGACCCAGCGCAGCACCCAGTTCGAACAAAGCCTCAGGCGCATAGGCGCCTTCGGAATCGCCGGTGAAGCTGGCAAGGAATGCCTTTGCCGCTTCGCGGGTGTCGCCAATGCCCTCCAACGCCTGTCCGCGCTTTAGGTGTGCTTCGGGCGCAAGCGGGCTTCCGGGATATGATGTATCGAATACTGCGAACTGATCCGCGGCGGCCTGGAAGTTTCCATCGGCCAGCGCCTGAGCAGCGGCATTGAAATCCGCTTGCTCGCCTACTGCCAACTCACCCAGGTCGGCATCGGTTGGCGCTGTCGGAGCAGTAGGGGCTGCGGATGTGATGTCCGTATCTCCGCCCAGAGTTGTTGTATCACCGAGCGTACTCAGGTCACCGCCTTCCAGTTCGACCAAGCGAAACTCGAGATCACCGATCCTGTTAGTGCCGTCGGTTACGATATTCTGTACACGCTGGTTCAACTGTTCGGTCTGGCGCGTCAGGCGCTGCAATTCGGCCTCTATGGCATCAACGCGTTCAAGTATCGAACTGCCGGACAGGTTCGGGGCCGGAGAGCCGGTTGTTGAAAACTCGCGCTTGAGCCGCTGAATTTCCACATGCAGCACCGTCAGTTCCTGCCGGATATCCGCCAAGGTTTGCTGATCCTGTGCTTGTGCCAAACCGGCGGTCGCCAAAACTGCGGCCAGAACCCATCCTGCTAGTTTCATCGTCTTATCCCAACGTTGATCCGGTCAGCACCGTCACTGCACGACGGTTTTTCGAATAGCAGTCCTCGGTGCTGCAAATCTCGATCGGACGCTCTTTGCCAAAGCTGACAGTTGTCAGCCGGTTGCCTGCTACTCCGCGGGAAATCAGGAACTCGCGGGCGGCATTTGCCCGGCGCGCACCCAGTGCGAGGTTATACTCACGCGTGCCCTGCTCATCCGCATGGCCTTCGATCGTTGCCACAAAGTCGGGGTTGGCCATCAGCCAGTCGGCCTGCCCCTGTAGCACTGACTGCGCCTGCGGAGTAAGCGTCGACTGATCGACCGAAAACAGAACCCGGTCACCAACAGTTTGCTGGAAATATGCAGGCGAGCGCGGATCACTTGGAGAGCCCGCGGCCAGCCCGCCATTTGCGCCATTGCCAAAGCCGCCGCCCAGCGCAGACGGATCGTTATTGGTGCAGGCTGCCAACGCGCCAAACACACCTAGTGCCAGGATTTTGCCCAATACGTTCATCTCAGGTGCCTCGTTGTTTTTCTCTTTATTGCCGTCTCTGTAGCATAGTGCAGGTTCCTTGTGAACTTTTCCTGCCAGCAGCCGTGATCAATTCTGCAGTGGGCCCCATGACGGATCGCTGCCCCCATCCGGGGTGCGGATCGGGCGCAGGTTGCGTCCCGAGATATCAACCGAATACAGCGTCGCCCGGCCACTTGCGCCCTGGGTTTCTCGGGTGAACATGATCACGCGACCATTAGGGGACCATGTCGGTCCTTCGTCCAGAAACGACGAGGTCAGCAAACGCTCTTCGCTGCCATCTGTTCGCATGACACCGATATGAAATCGGCCTTTGTTCTGCTTGGTAAACGCAACCAGATCGCCACGGGGGGACCAGACCGGCGTTCCATAACGGCCCTGACCAAAGCTGATCCGCGTCGCCTCGCCCCCGTTTGCGGGCATGATGTAAAGCTGTGGCGTGCCCGAACGATCGCTTTCAAACACGATCTGGGAACCGTCCGGCGAATAGCTGGGGGCGGTTTCAATCGCAGGCGTATTGGTCAGCCGCACGCTTTGCCCGGAAGCCAGATCCATTTTCCACAGGTCCGTATTGCCGCCTTGAATAAGCGAATAGACGATCGACCGTCCATCCGGCGAAAACCGGGGCGAAAAGCTCATCGTGCCGCCCTGAGTGTTCAACTCGGTCCGCCTGACCCGTTCAATATCCAGAACATAGATGCGCGGCTGACCGGATTCGTAACTGGTATATAGCAGTTGATCACCGGCAGGTGAAAAGCGTGGTGCCAGAACAATGGCGGCGCTGTCGGTCAGGTACTGCACATTCGCGCCGTCATAATCCATAATCGCCAGCCGTTTCAGGCGCTGGTTTTTGGGGCCGCTTTCCGAGACAAAGGCAACGCGACTGTCGAAATAGGCGCCCTCGCCCGTTACACGGCTATAGACTTGATCCGCCACTTTATGGGCCATGCGCCGCCACCCTTCAGTCGTCCCGGCAAACTGGAGACCGTTGCCCAGTTCCTGCCCCGAAAACACATCCCAGACCCTGAACCGCACCGTCAGGCGATTGCCCGACACATTCACAGCACCTGTCACCAAAGCCTCGGCATTGATGGCTTTCCAATCCGCGAACCGAACGGGATCTTCAAAGCTGGCCACTTGGCTGATGAAAGCATCAGACAGAATTTCGCGGAACAGCCCTGTTCCGGTTAGATCGGCGGCCACAACCCGCGAGATATCCTGGGCATATTGCGCAGCTGCTGTGCTGTCCGGCACAAAATTCGGAACCGAAAAGGGTAAGGGTTCGATAATCCCCTGATCCAATTCCAAGCGAAGCGGTCCACTTTGGGCGTGAACAGGTGCCGACACAAGTGTCAGGCCAAGCAACAGGCTGGTCAGAAGTCTCATCATTTGATCCGCATCCTCTCGGGATTGAATGTAATCTCAATATCCTGCCAATGCTCGTATTTATCGGTTGGCAGGTCATATCCTTTGGCTCCACAGCGCAAAATGGCACGTCGAGCGGCCTCATAGGCTTGTCTGGCTGCGCCGTCAGAACCGCCTGAGCTGTCGATCATGTGCAAGCTGCCGCCAACGACCTTGCCATCAGGGGTCAACGAAAATCCGACAACAACAACTGTCTGCAGAGCATCCGTGGACAAGGACCCCACGTTCCAGCATTGGGAAACAGCCAATCGCATCGCGTCCTTTTCGCCGCTGGTCAAGGGCGGACCAGAGGGTTCACTCCCTTGCCCCAACGCCTCGGCCAGCGCATCGTTGATGGCTGTTTCCGTCTGCGCGGGCTCTGTGGGCTTGGGCGTCTCCGCCACTTCGGGCTCGACCGGTGGCGTCGGGCGGTTGGGACGGATCCGCGGGCGCGGCGATGTTCGGGGAGCGTTTTCTTTGGGCTCTTCCGCTTCGGTCACAATCTCGTCAGCCTTTTCCTCGGGGGCGGTCTGATCCTGCTGTTCCTGCTGGGTCTCGGCTCCCTCGTCCAAAGATACGGCCGGGGTTTCGATTTCATCAGGCGCGGCCTCGGGCGGAGGCGGCGCAACCGGCACCGGCGCAACATTCTCGGCCGGGCTGGGCTGTGCTTCTGGCCCGGAAGGCACCGTAAGGTCGACGATCTCGGGGGCGGGAGTGTCCAACACAGGTGGCTGTTCAATCACCACCGGCTCTGGCGGCGGCTCAACCGGTTCAGGCTCAGGATCCGGGTCCGGGTCGGATTCAGCAGGTTCCGCCTCTTGCAACGAAGGCTGCTCTTCCACTACCGGTTCCGACGCTGGATCCTCTTCTGTTGGGGCCTCAGGCGGTTGCAGCGCTGTTGGCGTCGGCACTTCGGGCGCATCCCGCTGAGCGGTCATTGCCGCAAATTGCTCAGCCGAAATGACCGAGACATCCTGCACAGCCATAGGTAATGGTTCGGACCGGAAGGTGCCGCCGAAAAATGCCCAACCAATCAGACTGACATGGGCAATCGTCGAGATCTTGGTGCCGGTATCCACCGTGCGGCCTCACTCTCCACCGTCGTCCAGTGTCGGGCCGCCCGTATCGGTCACTAGCCCCACATTGGAGAACCCACCCGCATTAAGCGCGCCCATTACCTGCATCACCTGCGCATAAGGGATCGCACCATCCGCGCGCAAAAACACTCGGTCGCTACTGCGTTCTGCTGCGATGGCGCGTAGTTTGCCAATCAGCTCTTCGCGCAGAATATCCGTGGTTTGGATTTGCACCCTGCCATCCGCGGTCAGCGTGACGGTCAAAGGTTCCTCGTTATCGCCGGGCAGAGCACTGGCCGCCGTTTTGGGCAGATCAACAGGCACACCAACAGTCAGCAAGGGCGCGGCCACCATGAAGATGATCAGCAGCACCAGCATAACGTCCACAAAGGGTGTGACGTTGATCTCAGCCATCGGCTGCGCGCGACCGCGACGCCGACCCCGCCGGCGTCCATTCCCGCCCGAGGATTGCTGAACCGCAGCCCCCATCTCAGCTGTCCAGCTGGCGCGACAGAATGGTGGCGAACTCATCGGCAAAGGCTTCATAGCCTCCAACGATCCGATCACTATCTGCGCTGAGTTTGTTATAGAAAATCACCGCCGGAATCGCGGCCAACAGGCCCAGGCCGGTGGCCAGCAACGCCTCGGCAATACCGGGGGCGACAACAGCCAGGTTGGTGTTCTGCTGCTCGGCAATCTCGATGAACGCATTCATGATACCCCAGACCGTTCCGAACAGACCAATGAAGGGTGCAGTTGAGCCGACCGTGGCCAGAATGGGCAGGCCCTTTTGCAGCGCCTCGGCCTCTTTTGCGATGGCCACATCCATCGACCGATCAATGCGTGCGGTGGCACCAGCTATCAGCCCGCCATCAGTGCGGTGCGAGCGGCGCCATTCGATCATGCCCGAGGCAAATATCTTCTCCGAACTGCCATCGGGTTGGGTACCGATCTGCTCGAACAGTTCATCCAGGGGGTTCCCGGACCAGAAAGCCTCATCAAAAACCTGAGCTTCACGCCTTGCAGCACGGTAATTGATCAGTTTCTGGATGATGATCCCCCAGGACCAGACTGATGCGCCAATCAGCATCAGCATTACCAGTTTAACGATAAAAGTCGCGCGGGCAAAAAGCCCCCACATGGAGAAATCGATCTCCTGCGCCAGCGCCAGCGTTTCAGCTTCCATGAACCTGCTCTTTGTTTTGCCTGACAGCCTTACGGCCTTGTTTTGTCAAACGCTAACGCAGATGGGGGCGAATTGCCAACAGAACCACCCGGGCCCTGCAAATTGTTACAACAATGCGCGAATCTCTGCCGGAAGGCGTACGGGCTTGCCCTGCGCATTCATACAGACGGCGGTAACGATGGCGCGAAAAATCTCCTCTTCGCCCCGTTTGACCACTTGCGCCATGATCAGACGGACACCGGACAGAGACTTGATTTCGGTCTCGATCTCCAGATCGTCGTCAAATTTGGCCGGGGCCAGGTATTCCGCCTCGATCCGGCGCACGACCCAAACGATACCTGCGTCACGCATGGCATTTTGGTCATTGCCCAGGCGCCGCACATAGTCCGACCGGGCGCGTTCGATGTATTTCAAATAGTTAGCGTGATAGACCACGCCGCCCATATCGGTGTCTTCGTAATATACTTTAACGGAATAGACGTGCTTCATTGCGGTAGATCCAATCTGGCAAACAATCTCAGCGCATGAGAGGCATCCTGCGCCGCGCCCGGCAGGACAGGATCGTATGCCGCCCAGATCAACCCGGCAATGTCTGGTCGCAATATCGTCGCGTCACCCGCCACTGCCAAGGGCGACTGGTTGCGAAAAGCGGTATCGGACCAGAGCAGCACCGTTTGCACCACCTGGCTGAGCGCAAGCGTTTCAGCGGGGACTTGCGACAATTCATTGTCCATCCGCAAAAACACAAAGGCCGCACGAATGGCGCCGTCTTCTTCAAAACGGAATATCCGGTACTGGTTGGCATCGGCCGCGATCAACCGATCAACCAACGGCCCCAGATCAGGGACCAAACGGTCCAGATCGGGCACTTCTGTCAGTTCTTTCCAGTCGCGGAAGAAAAAGACCATGCAGTTGGCGCCAAGCTCGGGGTCGGTTTCTGCCATCTGATGCCCTGCCAGTGTTACCACTGCCTCGAACGCGCCTTTGACCGTGGCCAAACTTTCATCTTCGACCCCAAAGACGATCGGCACGATGGGGCGGCCCCAGCGCGCAAACAGGAACTCTCCGCTTTCGCGGGTGAACAGGGCTTGAATGTCGTCGGGTGTCACACGCAATCCTCGGCAATCGGACAATGTTTGGCGAAACCCTTAAAAGCTCGCAGGCTCGGCTTCAACCAAACAGATCGTTTTGCCCCTTGGGTGCGGCCATGCCCAGATGCGTCCACGCCTTCTGCGCCAGCATCCGGCCACGCGGTGTGCGTTGGATCAGGCCTTGCTGCAAGAGGAAGGGTTCGATCACCTCCTCCAGCGAGTCCCGGCTTTCCGACAGAGCTGCCGACAAGGTTTCGATACCTACCGGCCCGCCCGCGTAATTCTCGGCGATCAGCTTCAGATACCGGCGGTCCGCGCCGTCCAGCCCCAGATGATCGACCCCCAGCCGCGTCAACGCCCCATCAGCCAAATCGCGGGCGATCCGTCCATCGCCTTCGACGATTGCGAAATCCACCACCCGCCGCAGCAGGCGCCCGGCGATCCGAGGTGTTCCGCGTGACCGGCGCGCGATCTCTCGGGCGCCGCTGTCATCAGCCGGTGCTCCAAGCTTGCGCGCGTTGCGGGTGACAATCTCGTGCAATTCATCAACGGTATAGAACTGCAGGCGTGTCGGGATGCCAAAGCGGTCGCGCAGCGGCGTGGTCAGCAGCCCCATCCGGGTTGTGGCCCCGACCAGAGTAAACGGCTGCAACTCGATCCTCACCGTGCGCGCGGCCGGGCCTTCACCAATCACCAGATCCAGCTCGAAATCCTCCATCGCCGGGTACAGGACCTCTTCGACCGCTGGATTCAATCGATGGATTTCGTCAATGAACAGCACATCGCGCGCTTCCAGATTGGTCAGGATCGCCGCCAGATCGCCCGCCTTTGCCAGAACCGGGCCAGATGTCATCCGAAAATTCACGCCCAACTCACGCGCGATGATCTGCGCCAGCGTGGTCTTGCCCAGACCGGGAGGGCCATGGAACAGCGTATGATCCATTGCCTCACCCCTTTGGCGAGCGGATTGGATAAAGATACGCAGATTGGCGCGCGCCTCGGCTTGACCGATGAATTCGTCCAGTCCCTGCGGGCGCAAGGCGCGGTCATTGTCTTCCGGCAACGGCTCGGGGCGCAGGGTGGGATCGGCATCTACCATTCAATCACCCTTTCGGAGCCAATAGTTTCAACGCAGCGCGGATCAGGTCCGCCTCACCCGCTTCGGGCAAGCTTGCCGCGGCTTCGGCCACGGCTGACGCGGCCTCGGACGGGCCGTAGCCCAGATTGGAGAGTGCCGACAATGCCCCGGCAGATGCTGCTGCATTACCTGATGCGCTTATGGTGGGCCGCTTTGGCACAGGTGTCGGTTCAGTCAGTTCCACCACATCCAGCGCGGGGCCATCCATTGCCTCGGTCACCGTGCCGCCCATGGCCATAACTCCGGGCGCCTTGTCTTTGAGGTCCAGCACGATCCGCTGCGCGGTTTTTGGGCCCACGCCCTTGGCTGCCTTGACCGCCCCCCAATCGCCCAGAGCAATCGCCCGGCTAACACCATCGGGGCCCAAGGCGCTGAGGATTGCTAGCGAAACCTTGGCCCCGACCCCTTGCACCGAGCACAGCAGGCGATGCCACTCCTTCTCGACCAGCGAAAGGAACCCGTAAAGCTGCATCAAATCCTCGCGCACCACCATGTCGGTGTAGATCGAGATCGCCTCACCCACGCCCGGCAGCGCAGCCATCGTACGGTCCGAGCAATAGACCAGATAGCCGACCCCACGCACGTCGATCAGCACGTGATCCGCCGCGCGGTAATCCAACCGGCCTGTCAGCTTGCCAATCATGCCCGCACCTGTTTCATCCGCGACTGTGGCGTTGCCCCATAAAAGGAATGACAGATCGCTATCGCCAGCGCATCCGCGGCATCCGCGCCCTTGGGCTGACAGCCCGGCAGTTGCAACTTGACCATATGAAGAACCTGTTCCTTTTCGGCATGGCCCACGCCCACAACCGTTTTCTTGACTCGATTGGGCGCATATTCCCCCACCGGCAACCCGGCCTGCGCCAGCGTCAACAGTGCCACACCTCGTGCCTGACCCAGCTTAAGCGTACCGGCTCCGTCCTTGTTCACAAAGGTCTGTTCGATGGCGGCCTGATCGGGCTGATGCTCGGCAATCACTTCGACGATCTGATTATGGAGCGATAGCAACCGCTCTCCCAGATCATCCCCGTCCGATTTACATAACCCATTGGCAACATGACTGAGACGGCTGCCATGTGATTCGATGACGCCCCATCCCAGGGTCCGTAGCCCCGGATCAATGCCCAGAATTCGCATATATAGCCTCGGCCTGCTCGGGTTTGTGTGTTCTTTTTTACCGACTAGCACGAAACAAGAACATTTTCCAAGCGAATTGACTGATGGTCAGATTGCGACTCGGCCGTCCTGTCTCCGACAGAATGAGCTGATTACGACCGGAAAATGTCGGGTTTCGACCAGTTTGATGAAGGCAAAATTGCCAATAAATTAAGGCGTTTTCATGTTTTTCGAGCATTGCAAAAAACGCATAGGACACATGCAATTTCTATGCTTGTGCAGTCAGAAAACCATCCCTAAATGCCCGTCAGATCGCAAGATCAGAGTTTAACACAAACCGGAAGGAAACAGGATATGGCTGCACTGGACACAACCCGCACCACCACTGGCTCATTTGGCCTCGTCGGCCGTATCGGCGCGACTTTCGCAATGGTCGTAAACGCCGTTGTCGAATGGAATGATGCCCGCGTTACACGCAA
Organism: Ruegeria sp. CDSC081; assembly: GCF_059610485.1. Classification (NCBI taxonomy): domain Bacteria; kingdom Pseudomonadati; phylum Pseudomonadota; class Alphaproteobacteria; order Rhodobacterales; family Roseobacteraceae; genus Ruegeria; species Ruegeria sp. CDSC081. Next base: position 12,998 of record NZ_JBXWNS010000002.1, read on the forward strand.
CGCGCTAAGCGGTCTGTCGGACCGCGAGCTGGAAGATATCGGCCTGTGCCGTGGCGACATTGAAATCGTCGTGGAAGGCCGCCGCTAAGGCAAAGCAAACTTACCGTTGATTTTCCCCTTCTCCCTCGGGGCAAAGAAGAACGCCGCGTATCCCCGGATACGCGGCGTTTCTATTCAAAACGGAAGAAACTTAGCGGAGAACTTTGCTGAGTTGAGACGAGAGGGCCTGTGATACCGGGTCGATCTGCATGATCCATGCCCCCGCCTTCTCCACTTCGGTCCCTTGCGCAAGGCTATCGACACGATACTGGTAGGCCGACGACCCCAAGCTGGTCAGCAAAAGCGTTTTGAAGGCGAACAGCCCAGCGAAGCAGATCAGCAGAGCCTTTGCAGGCACCGCGGACTGAACCCGCTGTGGCTTCATAACAACCAGGCCATCTTTGCGCATAGTCGCACGATAACCACGGGTCATCTTCGAATGTTTCTTGTTCAGCCGATGAACGCGCTGATCAAATTCAATTTGTTTTCCAGTCATGGCAGCCTCCAAATCAACCGCCCCCCAATTCCACGTCATTGACGGTAAAAACAGATTGCGACAAAAAAGAGGCGAAACTCTACAAAACTCCTGCAAATGGCCCGATTTTAGCCCTGTTTGGTTAAGACTAGCGACGTCCATTCACCAATTTGGTCATTTCTAGAGGCATTGAAACCATTTTGGAGATAAACGGAAACAACGTCCTCGGCTTGCTCGTTAAGGATTCCCGATAGAATCGCCTTACCCCCAACCCGCAGATTCGCTGAAATTTCGGGCGCCAGGGCCACCAATGGGCCCTTGAGGATGTTGGCGAATATCAGGTCATAGGGCGCAAGAGATTTCAGCTCCGGATGATCGAACCCCGCAGCCTCGACACATTGAACCTTCCCTGACATGCCGTTTGCCTTCAGGTTGGCTTCAGCAACTTCGACAGCAACCTGATCAATATCGCTGGCAATGATGTCCCCCTCCCAAACACGAGCGGCGGCCATCGCAAGAACGGCGGTGCCGCAACCGATATCTGCAACTTTTGTCGCGGTAAAACCCTGATCGAGCAGAAAATCCAGAGCCTTGAGACACCCAAGGGTGGTGCCGTGATGCCCGGTACCGAAAGCCATTGCGGCCTCAATCAACAAAGGGATACGGCCTTCGGGCAGCTTGTCGGCATCGTGACAGCCATAGACGAAAAAGCGGCCAGCCTCGACAGGCGCCAATTCACGGCGGACATGGGCGACCCAGTCGGTTTCGGGCAGTTCCGAGATTACAAAGGGTTTGGATCCGAACGCAGCCGCCAGAACCGCCAGTGCCGTTTCATCCGGCGCTTCGGTGAAGTAACCGCCAATCTCCCACAGGCCCGAGCCATCTTCGACTTCGAATACGCCCACGCCCGTGGGTTCGGGATCAAGACGCTCCATGGCTTCGCCCAGACCATCGGCTGATTTTTTGCCGGTCAGGGTGGTAAGCGCGGTGAATGTGGGCATGGGAGCCTCCTGTGTCAGCTGACACAGCGCCTAGGGTGCGGGCCCGCGAAGGTCAAGCATCGGCAGCTATTCCGCCGGAGCGGGCGCGTATTTCGACAGTATCGTCTCATTCCCAAGCTCTGGGTGGCGCGGGATCAGCAGCGACAGCGATAACGAAATCAACGCCATCGCTGCAGCCACCGCAAAGACCGCTCCGGGCGAGTACACCCAGAGCAGGCCCAGAAGCGCTGGTAGGAATACCGCGGCGATATGGTTGATCGTAAAGGCAACCGCTGCGGTTGGCGCAATATCTGCCGGATCGGCAATTTTCTGGAAATAGGTTTTAAGCGCCAGAGCCAGCGCGAAAAGCACATGGTCAATCACATAGAGAGTAGCCGCCAGAACAACGCCCCAACCGAACCAATAAATGCCGCCATAGGCTGCAAATACAACGGCCAGGCCTGCATATTCGAAAATCAAAGTGCGACGTTCACCGAATACGGACACAGCTTTGCCTAGCATCGGCGCAACCGAAATGTTGATAACCAGGTTGATCAAGAAAAGACCGGTGAGTTCGTGGACCTCAAACCCGAATTTCTCGACCATCATGAAACCGGCGAAAACGACAAAGATCTGACGACGCGCGCCCGCCATGAACTGAAGCGCATAGTACAGCCAGTATCGGCGGCGCAGCACAATTTTTTTGGTCTGCGGAGTCGGCGCGTCGAACTGCGGATAGGCGACCAGACAGAACAACGCCAGCAAAGCCGTCAGCCCGCCCGCAGCCATGAATACAGTGTTATAGGACAGATCGAACCGATCCCACGTCAGGACAATCAGCCCATAGATAACCAATGTCGAGGCCGATCCCATGGCGACCATCCAGCCCAGAAATTGCGGCGCTCGGTCCTTGGGCAACCACTGCAGCTGAAGGGATTGGTTCACGGTTTCATAATAGTGGAACCCGATCGAGCTCAGCAGTGTGACGAACAGCAAGCCACCAAGGCTTGGGAACCACGCTGTCACCGCAGTCGCAACACCCAGCATGATCAGCGAGATCATCGCCAGCACCTGCTCCCGAACAAACAAGATCACGGCAATTACGCCTACAGCCAGAAAGCCTGGGATCTCGCGCACGGTATGCAGCAGGCCGATGTCGGCACCGTCGAAATTCGCCACTTCAATAACGAAATTGTTCAACAACGCGCTCCATGCGTTGAAAGCAATGGGCATGGTCAGTGCCATCACGAATAAAAGCGTGATGGGACGGCGCCAGAACGGAAGGCTTTGCGCCTCGGAAAGTGGCATGGGTTTCAGCATGAGAGTCCCTCTACGCCCATTTTCAGGTTTTGGCGAGTGGGAAGAAGGGCATGCACATTGGCTCTGCATGAATGCAGAGGTCAGTAGAAATTTTGCGGGTCAATATCAACGGTCAGCCTGATGTCACCCTTCAGCCGCAGCGGTGCTATCCAACGGGCGATGGCATCCTGAATTGGCGCCCCTTTGGGGGCTTTGACCAGCAGCCGCACCCTGTGTCGCCCGCGGATACGCGCAATGGGCGCAGGCGCTGGACCAAAGACCTGCGCACCGATCTGCCGCAACGGGGCGTCGTTGCGGGCCATGGCGTTGCCGATGTCAAAAACGGGACCGACCTCGGGGCCAGACAGAACGATACCGGCCATGCGTCCATAGGGGGGAACTCCGGCTGCCAACCGCCCGGCCGCTTCGGCTTTCCAGAACCCCTCTTCATCGCCCGACAGGATGGCGCGAATGACGGGATGTTCCGGCTGGAACGTCTGCAACAGCGCCTGTCCGGGCTTATCCGCGCGCCCGGCGCGGCCAGCCACCTGCCGCATCAGCTGGAATGTGCGCTCGGCCGCACGCAAATCCGCCCCATGCAGGCTGAGATCGGCGTCAATGACACCCACCAGTGTCAGTTTCGGAAAATTGTGCCCCTTGGCCACCAGCTGCGTACCAATGACGATATCGGCGTCACCGGCAGCAATCTCTTCGATCTTTGCTTTCAATGCGCGCGCCGATCCAAACAGATCGGATGACAGCATGGCAATATTTGCCTCGGGAAATGTTGCCTCAGCCTCTTCAGCCAGCCGTTCGATCCCTGGCCCGACCGGGGCCAGCTTGCCCTCGACCTGACAGGAGGGGCAGACCTCGGGCATGGGTTTGGTCTCACCGCATTGATGGCACATCAGACGCTTGAGAAACCGGTGTTCAACCATGCGCGCATCGCAGTGATCACAGGCAATCTGCTCGCCACAAGCCCGGCACAGGGTGACCGGCGCATATCCCCGGCGGTTAATAAACAGAAGGGATTGTTCACCCCGCTCGATCCGCTGATGGACGGCCTGCCGCAGCGATGGAGAAATCCACGTCCCCGGCTGCATCTTCTCGGCCCGCATGTCGATGGGCTTCATCTCGGGCAACACCGCATCGCCAAAGCGCGAAGTCAAATCGAGCCGCTCATACTTGCCTGCCTCGGCATTGGCCCAGCTTTCCAGTGACGGCGTCGCACTTGCCAGAATAACGCGCGCGCCGCATATGGCGGACCGCAGCACAGCCATGTCACGGGCGCTGTAATGCACGCCGTCTTCCTGTTTGTACGAGGTGTCATGTTCTTCATCGACCACGACCAACCCAAGATTGCGAAACGGCAGAAACAGGGCCGAGCGCGCGCCGACAACCAGCTGTGCATCGCCCTGCCCCACCATGCGCCAGACTCGGCGGCGTTCGGTCATCGTCGCGCCCGAATGCCACTCTGCCGGGCGCGCGCCGAATCGTGCCTCAACGCGCGTCAGGAATTCGGCGGTCAGGGCAATCTCGGGCAGCAGAACCAGCGCCTGCCGCCCCTGGCGCAACGCTTCGGCGACGGCCTCAAGATAAACCTCGGTCTTGCCCGACCCGGTGACGCCTTTCAGCAAGGTCGTGCCATAATCACCCGTTCGCAGGCCAGATTGCAGGGTTTCCACTGCAGAGGCCTGATCATCGGTCAACGCCTTGCCCGGCAGATCCGGATCCAGATGTGGATAGGGCAGATCGCGCGGGCTGTCTTCTTCGCGAACCGCACCGAGTTTGACCAACCCCTTCACGACTGAAGAGGTCACACCCGCCTGTTCGGCCAGTTCCTTCAGCGTAAAGGCCAACCCGCCGTAGTCGCGCAGCACCTCCAACACACGGGTCCGCGCGTCGGTCACCCTGTCAGGGTCCCTGTCGCCAAGCCGATAGACCTTGCGCATCGAAGGCGGATCGCCCAATCCGGGCGCGCGCGTGGCCAATCGCAACATCGCAGGCATCGGGGTCAGCGTGTAATCGGCGACGCGCCCCAGAAACAGGCGCATCTCTTCGCGCATCGGCGCGACTTCAAGCACCCGGATCACCGAGCGGGCCTTGGCAAGGTCAAAGCCACCCTGCCCCGGCCCCCAGACCACGCCCAAGACCTTGCGCGGGCCCAGCGGCACCTCGACAAAAGCGCCCAGAAAGCACCCGCCCTCGGGCGCCTTATAGTCAAGCGTCCGGTCCAGCGGTTGGGCGGTCAGCACCGCCACCAGCTCACCTTGGTCGAAAAACTCCTGAGTGCTCAATGCATATCCTTGGCAAGGGGTTCCAGCATGGGTCTCTTTGAGGTAAAGCCATCCGCGACCAAGGCCAACCCATCAAAGGACTGCCCGCATGAAATTCTTCGTAGACACAGCCGAGATCGACGCAATCGCCGAACTGAACGATCTGGGCATGGTGGACGGTGTGACCACCAACCCTTCGCTGATCCTGAAATCGGGCCGCGATATTCTGGAAGTGACCAAGGAAATCTGCGATCTGGTCGACGGACCGGTCTCGGCCGAGGTCGTGGCAACCGAAGCCGACGATATGATCGCCGAAGGTCGCAAGCTGGCCAAGATCGCCCCGAATATCGCTGTCAAAGTGCCGCTGACATGGGCGGGCCTGAAAACCTGCAAAACGCTTAGTGACGAAGGCCAGATGGTCAATGTGACCCTCTGTTTCTCGACCAATCAGGCGATTCTGGCCGCCAAAGCCGGCGCAACTTTCATCTCGCCCTTCATCGGGCGTCTGGATGACATCAACCTAGATGGCATGGACCTGATCGCTGATATCCGTCAGGTCTATGACAATTACGGATATGAGACCGAAATCCTCGCAGCCTCGATCCGCACCGTGAACCACGTGACCGACAGCGCCCGCATCGGTGCTGACGTGATCACCGCACCACCCGCCGTGATCAAAAAGCTGGCCGATCATCCGCTGACCGATAAAGGCCTTGAAACCTTCCTGTCCGATTGGGCCAAAACGGGTCAGAAAATCCTCTGATTCTGCGCGAACCCGCGCGGCGCCCCTGGCGCCGCGCTCGGCCCAGCTGCTTTGAATCTGATCTCGGATCAGATCTCTGCAGACCGGAGTTTTCCCGACCACATTCCCCGCGAAATTCAAATTGACGCTCATTTTTCCCGAGGCAGATCCGGCAAGCCGTGCTATAAGGCCGAAAAATAAAAAAGACCGGACAGGACATGAGCAGCAACACCATACTCAAGGACACCTTGCGCGAGGCGATTCTGGCCGAACCAGATGCCATTCTGGATGACAAGGACCTGATGCAGGCCCTCGTCACCGCAAATGAGCAGGCGCGCGGGAATAACGTCATCGACCTGCGCGGCATAGCCATGCAACGGCTCGAGGCCCGGCTGGACCGGCTGGAGGATACGCACCGCTCGGTCATTGCGGCAGCCTATGAAAATCTGGCAGGCACAAATCAGGTTCATCGGGCCATTCTTCGGCTACTTGAACCGGTCGGATTTGAGGAATTCCTGCAAATACTTGGTGCAGATGTGGCTGACATACTGCGTGTCGAACGCATTACGCTGGTTCTTGAAACGACGGCAGTCCAGAAAGACCCGGCAATCTCAAGACTGGCAGGCGTGCTGGCCATCGTCGAACCCGGTTTCGTCGACAACTATCTGACCTTTGACCACAGCGGCCCAGCACGCGAGGTCGTCTTGCGTGAAATCATCCATCCCGCGCACAGGATATTCGGCAGTGATGCGGATCACCTGCGCTCCGAAGCTTGTCTGAGGCTGGATTTGGGCGAAGGCCGCCTGCCTGGCATGATCATCATGAGCGCAAAAGACCCCAGGCACTTTACGCCAAAGCTGGGCACGGATCTTCTGACTTTCTTTGCTGGTGTCTTCGAACGGTCGATGCGCCATTGGCTGTCGTGAGCCTTATTTCTCCGGCTTGTCGTGACGCACTGCAAAACTGGCTTGATGGCCTGGGGGCCTTGTCAGGCCGGTCCGAAAACACGCTGACCGCCTATCGGGGGGATGTGTCCGAATTTCTGTCCTTCATGACACTGCACCATAGCGAAAGCCAGGGGATGGCGGCGATTGCACGGATTACGATCTCGGACATGCGGGCATGGATGGCCGATCAGCGCGCATCCGGCGTTGGCTCGCGCTCGCTTGCGCGCAAACTCTCCGCCGTAAAAACCTTCTACCGTTGGCTTTCGGAGCGTGAAGGGTTTGAGCCGACCGCAGTTCTGTCGACCCGCGCCCCCAAATTTACCCAAAAACTCCCTCGACCCATGGCCGAGGATGCCGCACGTGCGATGATTGAAACGGTCGAGATGCAATCAGCCAGCGACTGGGTTTCTGCCCGCGACGTTGCGGTCGTTACTCTTTTATATGGCTGCGGCTTGCGTATTTCCGAGGCTCTCTCACTGACCGGAGCGGATACCCCTTTGCCCAACTCGCTGCGGATCACCGGCAAGGGCAACAAAGAAAGGATCGTTCCGGTCCTGCCAGTCGCGCAAACAGCTGTAGATCAATATGTAAAGCTGTGCCCCCACACCCAATCCAAGGAGAAGGCGCTGTTTCGCGGGGTTCGCGGAGGCCCCCTGAACCCCCGAGCCATTCAGGGGGTGATGGCCAAAGCGCGCCAGCAGCTTGGGCTGCCCTCCACTGTAACACCCCATGCCATGCGCCACAGTTTCGCGACCCACCTGCTGTCTGCGGGCGGTGATCTACGCACCATTCAGGAATTGCTGGGCCACGCATCGCTGTCCACCACCCAAGCATATACTGCGGTCGACACGGCGCGCCTGATGGAAGTTTACAACCGCACCCACCCAAAAGCCTAAGCAAACGCTATCCACATTGACCGGGCTTTTGGTTTGCATCTGGCCCGCGCATCATTCAAGAGACACCATGACACACAGATTCAAAGCTCTTTCCGTACATCTGTTCACCGCGACCGGCGCCGTATTTGCAATGCTCGCCATGCTGGCCGCCGTCGAAGAGAAATGGAGCCTGATGTATCTGTGGCTGGTCGTCTCGTTCATTGTGGACGGTATCGACGGCCCCTTGGCGCGGCACTATCACGTCAAAAAGAACGCCCCGGAATTTGACGGCGTGCTTTTGGATCTGATCATTGATTACCTGACCTATGTGTTCATCCCGGCCTTTGCCCTGTTCAAATCGGGCTTGATGGACGGCTGGACCGGCTGGTTCGCCATCATTGTCATCACCTTTGCCAGCGCTATGTATTTTGCCGACACTAGGATGAAGACGAAGGACAATTCCTTTTCCGGCTTTCCGGGCTGCTGGAACATGTTCGTCATTGTGATCTTCGCGCTCGAGCCCAATTTCTGGGTTATCCTGCTGCTGGTGACGCTGCTTTCGCTGGCGATGTTCCTGCCATTGAAGTTCATCCACCCAGTGCGCACAGAACGCTGGCGCAATGTGTCATTGCCGATGGCATTTGCCTGGACCTTCTTCGCCGGATGGGCTGCCTGGGTCGATTTCCACCCCGAAAGCTGGGCCCATTGGGGTCTGGTGATCACCAGCTTGTATCTGGTGTTCGCAGGAATTGCCCAGCAGGTGATCCCGCCACGCAAAGCATAAGGTCACAGGACCTCCTGCACCTCGAACTCGGTTCCGTTATGAGCGAACACATCACCCTGTTGCAGGCCGGCCATCGCCAGATAAATCGGGCTTTGGGTTGAGATGCCCATATAGGTTTTGCCGTCCACTTCGAACCGCGTGGTCGAGACGCAGACCACAAAGCGCCGGTTGTTGAACTTGACCACCGCACCCGGTTGCACCCTGTCGGTCAGATCAAAATCCGTATTCTCGATCACATCGATCTTGGCATGATGAGCATGAACCGGCGCATCGAAGGCTGCTGCCAGATCGGCATTCTCACGCGAGGCTGCGATGTCATCCTTGTCATGCCCTTCCCGGTCATCAAGCTGCGAATCTTTCAGGAAAGCGTCGTAATGCGCCTGTGCGGTCGCAAGCTCTTGCTCTTCAAGTGACATAAGGCGGTCGATGATGGCCTTTTTACGAGCTGCCAGGTCTGGTTGATCGGTCATACCATGCGATCCTTTGAAATCTCTATTTGAAACAAATTGGGCATCAACCAGCGGGATTGCAACAGAATTCCGCTTTCTAGATCAGCAGGCCGGCGGCGCGTTCATGGCGCAACAGCGCGACTTTGGTTTCAATCCCGCCATCACCTGAAAACCCGCCCAGCCCGTTTGCGGCCAGCACCCGGTGGCAGGGGATAATCACCGGAATGGGATTGGCGCCACAGGCCTGCCCCACCGGTTGCGGGGGCTGACCGAGCTCCTTCGCGAGATCACCATAAGTTCTGGTTTCGCCCAGCGGAATGGCAAACATCAGGTCGCAAACCTGACGCAGAAATTCCGACCCCTCGACACGGTAAGGCAGATCGAACCTGTCCAACCGCCCCTGATTATAGGCGCGCAGCTGCGCGGCGGCCTCCTGCAACAGGGGCGTGACTTCGCCCTGATTGTCGCCATTCCAGATCAGGCGCGTCACCGCGCCATCTGTTTCTTCAACACCCAAAGTCCCGAAACGGGTCTCAACCGCAATCATTCCCATGCGAACAGGCTGACAGAAACCGCGCGCATCACAACCCGAATTCTGCGGATCCGGATCTTCATCTGGCCAAAAATACCTCGGAGCGCGAGGCAGAGCCTCGCAAAAGACTCCGCCTCTGCCGCAGAACGTCGACTAGTTCAGCGCGTCGTTACAGCGCCCGCACACGCCGTCATGTGCATGGCGCCCCACATCAGGCAGGATTTTCCAGCAGCGCTGACATTTCTCGCCCTCAGCCTTTTCGAACACCACGGCCACGCCTTCGATTTCCGGCACGCGGAACGCCTCGGCCGGGGCCGGATCTCCGGTGACGGTCAAACCGGACGTGATGCACATGTCATCGACGTCAAACGTTGTCAGAAGATCGCGGGTTTCACCATCTTCGACATGCACGATCGGTGCGGCCTCAAGGCTGGAACCGATGACCTTATCCTGTCTCTGAACTTCGAGCGCGGCAGTCACAGCGCGGCGGACCCGGCGGATCTTGGCCATGCCAGCCTCAAGCTCGGTATTGCGCCAGTCGGCAGGCGTCTCCGGGAAGTCCACCAGATGGACCGAGCTGTCGTCACCCGGGAAACGCTCCAGCCAGACCTCTTCCATAGTGAAGACCAGAACTGGGGCCAGCCATGTGGTCAGACGGTGGAACAGTATATCCAGCACGGTGCGCGCGGCACGACGGCGCAGATTGTCGCCGTCGCAATACAGCGCATCCTTGCGGACGTCGAAATAGAAGGACGACAGATCAACGGTTGCAAAGGTGAACACCGCACTGAACACGCCCTGGAAGTCGAAAGACGCATATCCTTTTCGCACCTGTTCATCCAAATCGGCCAGACGGCTGAGCACCCAGCGTTCCAGGCGCGGCATATCCGCAGGGTCCACCCGGTCGGCCTCAGAAAAATCAGCCAGCGAGCCCAGCATGAACCGCATGGTGTTGCGCAACCGACGATAGCTGTCGGCGGTGCCCTTCAGGATTTCAGGTCCGATCCGCTGGTCAGCGGTGTAATCGGTCTGAGCCACCCACAGGCGCAGGATATCGGCACCGTATTGCTTGATGACCTCTTCGGGCACGATGGTGTTTCCCAGCGATTTGGACATCTTGTTGCCCTTGGCATCGAGCGTAAAGCCATGGGTCACCACGTTGCGATAGGGCGCGCGGCCCTTGGTGCCGCAGGCCTGCAGCATGGACGAATGGAACCACCCACGATGCTGGTCGGTGCCTTCCATATATACATCGGCGATGCCGTCCTCGGTGCCGTCCTCACGGTCGCGCAGCACAAAGGCATGGGTCGAGCCCGAATCGAACCAAACATCCAGAACGTCGAACACCTGATCCCAGTCATCCGGGTTATAGTCATTGCCCAGGAAGCGCTCTTTCGCGCCGTCAAGATACCAGCAATCGGCCCCGTCCTGTTCAAACGCTTCTTTGACGCGCGCATTCACGCCAGGGTCGCGCAGCAGAAAATCGGGATCGGTCGGCAAAGCGCCCTTCTTGGTAAAGCAGGTCAACGGTACGCCCCAGGCGCGCTGGCGCGACAGAACCCAGTCTGGCCGGGCCTCGATCATGGAATACAGACGGTTCCGGCCGGTCTGCGGGGTCCATTTCACCAACTCGTCGATCGAACGCAGGGCGCGTTCGCGGATACTATCGCCCATTTCGCCCATGCCGTCGTCCAGTTTGCGGTCGACCGAGGCAAACCATTGCGGCGTGTTGCGATAGATGATCGGAGCCTTCGAGCGCCAGGAATGCGGATAGCTGTGCTTGATCTTTCCGCGCGCCAGCAACCCGCCAACCTCAACCAGCTTATCGATCACGGACTTGTTGGCATCACCCTCACCGCCCTTGCGGGACAGGATGTATTTGCCGCCAAAGAACGGCAGATCAGCGCGGAACGAACCATCGTCCATCACGTTATAGGTGATGACCTGCTCCAGCATGCCAAGATCACGGTAGAGCTCAAATTCCTCCATCCCGTGCGACGGCGCGCAGTGAACAAACCCCGTTCCTTCTGTGTCGGTCACGAACTCAGCCGCGCGGAAGTCACGGATGTCATCCCATTCGCCATTACCGCCCTCGGCTCCTTCAAGAGGGTGCAGAAGCTCAATTTTGTCCAGTTCTTCGGATGTCACATCCCAAAGGCGACGATACATTGAATCGTCAAGTCGAGCTCTCGCAAAAACATCCGAAGCTAAATTGTCCGCTAGGACATAGCGATCACCGGCCTTTGCCCAACTTTCTTCCGGCTGATCAATAACCTCATAGACGCCATAGGAGATATCCTTGCCGTAGACGACTGCTTTGTTTGAAGGGATAGTCCACGGCGTAGTGGTCCAGATAACAACATTCGCATCGTGCAGCTTTTTGAAGGCGGGGTCAGCGGGTGGGACCCCCTCGCCTACCGCTCTAAACCCTGCTCCGGTTTGAACGTCAGACTTAAACTTCACTTTGAACTTCACCCAGATAGTGAAGCTTTCCTTGTCGTGATACTCGACCTCGGCTTCGGCCAGCGCGGTTTTTTCAACCGGCGACCACATGACTGGCTTGGACCCCTGATAGAGCGTTCCGTTCATCAGGAACTTCATGAATTCATCCGCGATCACAGCCTCGGCGTGATAGTCCATGGTGATGTAGGGATCGGCCCAGTTGCCGGTGATGCCCAGACGCTTGAACTCTTCACGCTGGATGTCGATCCAGCCCTCGGCGAACTTGCGGCATTCCTGACGGAAGTCGACAACGTTCACCTCGTCCTTGTTCTTGCCCTTCTTGCGGTACTGTTCCTCGATCTTCCATTCGATCGGCAGACCGTGACAATCCCATCCTGGCACATAGCGCGCGTCGTGGCCCATCATCTGATGGCTGCGCACGATCATGTCTTTGATCGTCTTGTTCAGCGCGTGACCGATATGAAGGTGACCGTTCGCATACGGAGGGCCATCGTGCAGGGTAAAGGGCGTGCGGCCCTGTTTTTCACGCAGGCGGTCATAGACACCGATCTCTTCCCAGCGTTCCAGCCATGCGGGTTCGCGCTTGGGCAGGCCTGCGCGCATGGGGAAATCGGTTTTCGGCAGGTTCAGCGTGTCTTTGTAATCAGGTGTTTGGGTCGTGTCGGCGCACATTGGGGGCGTCCTTTGGATGATCTGGTCGTATTGGGATCGAAGCGGTCGGTGCGAGTTCTCAAACACCTTTGCCCGGCGTCTCAGTGGTCAGAGCGCCGGGGAAATAATTCGAATAATGATGGCCAGACGGGCATACATGGCCGCGCTTATAGGACGCCGACAGCTAATGGTCCAGAGGTTCCGCCCCTTGTGGCGATTGGCGCAGCTTTGCCCAGCGATTCAGCCACGCCAAACCGGCCAGTGCAAGCCCCAGCGCCAGCAGCGAAAAGACCCGGATCAGGCCGCCCAGCCCGGCGATGTCGATCAGAAATACCTTAGCCACGGCCAGTCCGATCACAGCCAGCCCCACTTTGCGCAACAGGTCGGACCGACGGGCCAAAGATTGATAAAACAGCGCCGCGCCTGCAATCAAAAGGGCCAAGGTATAGGTGTAAAGCTCTGGTTGGCTGACCCCAGCCCCGACATACATGCCACCGGGACCCTGCCAGAAATGACGAATAGAAGCACCCAGCCAATATGCTGCAAGCGCACCCGCAAGACCGAAACAGCCCTGCCGCAACCAAACCGGCATCTGTTCAATGCGCCAGGCTGACATGGCAAGGACCCCGGCAGGAAGAAGGTAGGCTATGGCAAGCGTGTTCATCAGCGCAGGCCCCAACACGGGATCACTGTGCACATAAAGAACGGGATTTGCCTCGGTCAGCGCTTGCGCAAGTCGGAACAGGGCATGGGCGGCAAAGAACGTCGCCAGCCCATAGCGGACATAGTTCAACGGCCCGCCCAAATCGAACCGCCGTATCTGTGCCGCCGCCAACAGCAGCCAGATCACCGCCATCAGGCCCAACCCCCAATGGCTATCCTCCATCCCGCCTTGACCGAACCCTTCCAGCCAGCGCAGCAGCAGCAATGACAGCAATATCCCCGCGGTTGCCCAGGCTGCGCTTTCCAGCAGCAAGATTGCGACGGGGCGGTTCAATCCCCGGATCAGGCCCCAGGCGAGAACATATCCAAGGGTGGCGGCGCCATAGACCAACGTCATTTCACTGACCGGCACCGTATTGGCCCAGTACAGGCCCGGGTTCAGGATTAGCCGCACAGTCACCGTGAAGACCCCGGCCCAGATAAACCAACTGAGCTGAGGCAGGTTGAACCGACGATCCAGCGCGGCAGCGGCTACAACGGTCACAACCAGCGCAATCGTCAAGGCGCCAGAACTCAGCACGATGACACAGGCAAATGCAAGGCAGGACAGCGCGGATAACGTGGCCAGCGCAGGACGTATACGTTGTTCACCATCCACGCGCGCATAGCGTTCGGCAAAGACCACCATCAAGGCACCCAGAGCCATTGCGTGCAGCCCCCAGAAATACGCGCCCAAAACCTCGGCCGGGCGCCAAGCGATCTCAAGAGCGATGGCAAGTATCGGTGCGGTTATTACCGCCCCAGCCGCCCAGACCACGCCATAGCGCCCCTGCTGCATCGACCGCCACACCGCCGCAACCGACAGGGCTGCACCCAGTGCCACAAGCAATGTCACGACAAAGGGAAAATCCGCCTCGGGGGTTTCGGCATAGGTCTCAGCAAAACGCTGTGCGACTTTGCCCCGATCCCACCCCTGGAGAAATACGAGCCAGACAAGGCCAACAATCGGGAAAACACTGATGTCCTGAAGCGCCCTCGCCCCGCTTGTCCAAACGATCATCGCAAAGGCCAGACCAGCCAAAAGCGTCAGGCTCAACCAGAACTCACCGGCGGAATCCGGCCAGTGCAGCGCCAGGATGGCCGAGCTGACCGCAACCGCACCGAATGCCAGACGCGTCGGAAACTCGGGCCATGCCTTACCGCTTTGGCGTCGGATCATTTCGCTGACCATCGGGCCGGTGTGATCAGGACAAATTCGCCGGACCGGAATCGCAATAGTGATGAGCGCAAAGGCGGTGATGCAGGTCAGATAGCCCGGCTCTGTCATCGGTTCCGACAGGACCAGCAGCAGACACGAAGAATAACCTCCGACCAGTGTCAGAACCGAAATCCACGCCCATCGGCGGACGGTGTCTATGCCCAGGCCCAGAACCGTTATGGTCAGGAAGTAGCCATATAACCAGGTCGGATCATCCGAAGAGTCACCGACCAAGAATGGGGAGGCAAAGGCACCTGTCAGTCCGACAGCTGCCAATAGCGGACCATGGAACCAGCCCAAAACCAACCCGACAGATGCAACGCCAATCATGGCGACAAGCGCAAATTCAGGGCCGATCAAGCCATATAGTTGCCGCGCCGCCAGAACGCCGCCAAACAGTGTGACCAGCCCCGCGCCTGAGAACACCGAGGGCAAATAGGCGCTCGCGGAGTCCACGCCATCGCCATAGCGCCTGCGAATGACCTCTCCGCTGACAATCAGCGCCGCGCCAAACAGCAATGCGGCAACGACACGTGCCGACGGCGGCAGCAACCCGTTCTCGACGCCGTATTGCACCAAGAAAATCCCCGCAAGTGCCAGCGACAGTGCCGAAACGACATAGAACCAGTTTTCCTGCAGCCATTCCTGCAGCAACGCGAAACGGTCAGAGCTGAAAACCAGTGCTTCTTGAGGAGATTGCGGGGGGATTGGCTGTTCGGTCTCAGGTTGGTCGGCTATCGGCCACACTGGAGGCGCTTTGGTCGGAATATCCTGCGCCTTGGGCTCGGGCTCTGTCGCGGGTTCTGGTTCAGTATTGGTGCCTTGTTTCAGTGACAGGATGTCCGCCTCTAACCGGACGACCCGCCGCCGCAACCGAACCTGACTGACAAGCAGCAGCACAATGGTCAAAGGAATAGCCAGCGCAACCAACGCAAGAAGGACCAGAAGGGATTCCAACCTGTTTCTCCTATCAAATTCTCTGCAGGCTAACCTGATGCATCAGGTAGAAACAGTCCGGAATACCGTCCTGCATACCGCGACATGGCCTGAAATCAAAACAGGTCTATCGAAGGGCGGGAAATCATGAGCCAGACTATTGCCAAAACGGCCAGAAATGCGGGGATCCCACATGCAAACCAAAGCCGGAACAATATGAAATACGAACGCGGCAGAGCAGTATCGCGATCTGCCGCCTCTTGCGCGAGGTTCCGCATCTTTATCTGCATCCAGACGACCGGCAGCCAGAAGACCCCGGTCAAGACATACAGCAATAGTGACAGCAGCACCCACCCTTCGACCAGTGACCAGCCCAATCTGAAGGCGAGCAAGCCACCTGAAATTGGCTGCAAAACAACGGCGGTTGTGGTGAACAGCATATCGGCCAGCACCACGATTGCCGCCGTCTGGGCAATGAAACGCGGGTCGCGTGACCGATGGGCCATCAGCATGAAGAATGCGATTCCGGCCCCGGTTCCCAACAAGACGCAGGCCCCGATCACATGAAACCAGCGCAAGATCAGATCCGGGTCCATCATCGGCTTTTCACCATTGGCAGTGCGACCAGCGACAACATGATCGCGGGAATGACTTTAACAAGCGGTCCAAGCGGGTCGAGCCACAAAGCAGGAACCATAAATGAGGCCGCCAACAGGTAAAAGATCGACACACCGAGCTGAGCCATGCAGGCGCGTTCTGCCCAGGGACGCCAAAGGATCGCAAGCCCCAGAAAGATATCGACACATGACCAGAACAGCACACTGACCACAGCGGCACCACTGGTCCAGCCTGCGACGGTTAGGACTTGTGTGGCTTGCGGCAGGCTCAGCAATCCGAAAACACCTGAGAGAACCCAGAAAAGGCTGAGCACCGCAACCGTCAACGGCATCAGCAACGACATCCGTGCAGCCAACCTGTGTTCGCGGGAACAGGCCATGCTGCGATAAATCTCGGGCATCGAACCCATGGATTCGCCTGTCACCCTGCGAAAAGGGGCCGGGTCGCCAAGAACTCCGGTAGCCATGACTGTCATTGCGTTGCTGCGAAGGGGCGAACGCCACCCCAAGCGCCCAAGTTGATCGGCGCAACCGGCGGCGAACTTAGCAACCACAGCCGGTGCCGTTATCCGAACACGTGCCTTAGGGAACCCCATCCAACGGCGGGTTTCGTCCAGAACCTCGGACAGCGAATGAGCCTGATCCTCGACCAGATCATAGGTTCCCTGTGGCAACGTCTCATCAACGGCCGCCGCCACGGCGCTGCTCAAATCGGCCAGTCCAACACATTGAACCAGCGTCTGCGGAAAGGCGATCGGTTGCACAAGCGGAATTGCGGCCAGCATGCGCAACAAGGTCGTTCCACCATAGTCAGTCTGCCCGATCACAAGGCCCGGCCTTAGAATCCACAGCGGCACACCACTGGCCTGCAAGGCGGCATCCCCGGAGGCTTTGGTGCGCATAAATTCCGTGTCGGCCTCTGGGCTGCTTCCGGTTGCAGAAATCTGTATCACGGCAATGCCGCGCGCGGCGCAGGCCTGCCCGAGGGCGGCAATCGCAGTGTGATGCACCGCCTCGAGATCGTCCTTTGGTCCGTCCTGCAACGCCCCGGCGCAGTTCACGATACAATCAAAACCTGACAGAATTTCCCGCCAATCGTGTGGGTGCGTGAGCTGGCGCAAATCTCCCTGAGCCAAAGACATCCCAGGCAGGATTTTCTCACCCAGGTTTGTATCGCGCACAAGGCCGCATACATTGGCACCTCGATCCGAAAGAGACCGCATCATCGCCGCGCCGATAAACCCATAAGCGCCTAGAACAAGTATATTTTTCCCAGAACCTTGCATCGGGCACCTTACCTGCTGAAGTTGCGCCCCAACCTAGCGGGTCGAGCGGCAGCCGTCTGCGGCACCGGGCAAACTGCGACAATTCCGACCGCTAGGGGTGAAACAGTGAACCGACGAAATAGGCGATTGCGGCAGCGGCCCCACCAATCAGCAGCGTTTCGATCCCTGACCGCCACCACGGAGCCAGCGACCAGCGGCTTTTGAGGGCACCAATGGCAAAGAAAACACCCATCGTCATCCAGGCCGAAGCAGCAAATGCCCGGTCCACCGAAAACAGAAACGGCAAAAGCGGAACCATGCCGGCCACAAGAAAGGCAAAAAACGTCGCCACCGCAGCTTTGCGCGGATGCGGATCGACGCTGCCCAGGCCATATTCTCCCTCGATCATCAGGTCGATCCAGTTGTCATGGTTTTCCGTGATCGCATCGGTGGCTTCGTCCAGCACACGGCCCGACAGTCCTTTCTGGGCTAAAATCTCGCGCACCTCGTTCCGTTCACCATCGGGATAAAGATGTATATGACGCTCCTCGATCGCGCGAATGCGCCGGATGTTATCCAGTTCAGCCTTGGTGCCCGAGTAGTTACCCGCCGCCATCGAAAACCCGTCAGCCAGCACATTGGCCAGCCCCAGCGCGATGATGATGAACGGTGACAGCCCCGCCCCGGCAACGCCCGCAACGATGGCAAAAGTGGTGACTGATCCATCGATCCCGCCGTAAACCACATCACGCAAAACGCCACGCCCCGGCGGCGCGTTGATACGTGCCGCGATTTCTTGCTGGCTGTGTCCATGGTCTGTCATGGGTGCCTCCTGCTTTGTTATGATGCGCGGCTGGCAGGAACGCTTTGTCTCAGGTCAAGTTTTCGAAAACAGCCCCGCCAGCGCACGCTTGATCATCGACCGGGTCGAGGGCTTGTGACGGTCCGAGAACGGTAAAGGACGGCAGACCTCCATGGCGGCCACGCCGACGCGCGCGCTAAGCGCCCCGTTAACCAGGCCTTCGCCAAACCGCCGCGACAGTTTGCTTAGGACAGAGCCGCCCAGCACCGGTTCCAGCAAGTCGTCGCCCATAGCCACGGCGCCGGTTGCAACCAGATGCACAAAGACCGCCCGGGTCAGGCGCCAACTGCCCAGAAAACCGGCCCGCCCACCATAGATCTCGGCAACGCGGCGGATCATCCGCAGCGAAGCGGCCAAAGCCGTCGCCACATCCGCAAGAGCCAAAGGAACCAGAGCGGTCACCGTCGCGACCTGACGCGCGGCGGCCTCGACTTCTCGACTGGCCGCGGCATCCAAAGGGGCCAGCAGCTCATTCTCGGCCAGAGCCATCAGATCCGAGGCATCGAAAGGCTCGGCGATACGTTCGGCCAGCCTATCGCGGCCCCATCGAACGTCCTCGCGCCCGTTGTAAAATGCCAACAACCGGTTGGTTACGGCGCGGGCTTGCGTCAGATCCGCCTCTGCCAACGCGGTGTCTGCGGCGCGACGGATGCCATCCACACGCGAAAGCCGCCCGATCGCAGCAAGTTCCCGCAAAGCGATGATCAGGGCAACCAGCAGCAACGCGCCAATCAGACCAGTTACGACCCATCCCAAAACCGGCGCGCGTAACAGCAAAGCGGTCACAAAATCCCATGCCGCCACCGAGACAACCGCGCCGATGACCGCTGCCGCCAGCCCCCAGAACCAGCGTGACAGGGCCGACGGTTTCCGTGCAGCCAGACGCGCGGCGGCCTGCATCGCCTTCCCCTGTGGTTCGCCCGCATCCGGAACGGGCGGTGCCAAAGCGACATCCGCAACAGGTTCCTCGGGATCAAGATCGATCAGAACCGGACCCTTAGCCATCAGCAGCCCTTTCTCTGTTCCAGACAAATTTGATGTCCGGCAGGTTTTCGTCATTATCGGCCCCGTCACCGCGGGCAATCTCGGCAAATCCGTTGCGCTCGTAGAATCTTCGCGCGCCATAGTTGGCCTGAAAGGCGAACAGGGACAGCTTTTGTCGGCCAGATTTTGCCTGATCCAACAGGCGCTGCCCGATCCCCTGATTGCGCGCTGACGCACGCAGGTAAAGCGAGTGGACCTCTGAACCATTCAATGCCAGAAAACCAACTACACCATCCTCGTTTTCAGCAACGGTGATCCAGTCGCGATCAATCATCACGCCGCAAAAGGCGATGGTTTCGGCACAGGAATGCAGCTCTGGCATCCACTCATTTTCACAAGCAAAACCATGCAGGATTTTCCCCGTCGCGCCAGCATCGGTGCTGCGCGCAGGGCGGAGCGTTACGGTCATAGCCGGTCTCCGATCAGGAACTGGGCCGCGCGATCAAGCCGGATATGGGGCGGGCCGTCACCCGATCGCAGGGTCAGGTTCGCAGGCGCAAAACTCATGAACCCATAGTCTTCGCCCAGCCAGCTTTCTGCTCCGCTGCGGGCTGCCCCCAACAAATGAGCCGGGTCTTCGGGCAACTCACCGGGGTAGAAGGCCGCCTGCTTGCCATCAAGCAAAGTGCCCCGCACGCAGGCAAGCGGCACTCCTTCATGGGTTCGCATCTCTTCGGTTGTTGCCCGCAAAGCCGCCAGTGACACAGCCGAGGTCTCGGCCCCGGCAAAACTGGCGCGGTCACGGGCGTCGCGTGTCAACGCCTCCATGATGCTGGTCAGACGTGGATGCTGCAGGTGGTGCAAATGATCGGCCTTGGTGGCGGCAAATAAAATGCGCTCGACCCGTTTGCCCAGAAGATACTGGCTGAGCCACGCGTTGCGCCCCGGACGGAAGGCCGACAGAATATCTCCCATCGCCCGGCGCATATCCTCAACCGCTTTCGGCCCTTTGTGAATCGCACCCAGCGCGTCGACCAGAACAACCTGTCGATCGATCCGGGCAAAATGTTCGCGAAAGAACGGTTTGACCACGCGCAATTTATAGGCTTCGTAGCGCCGTGCCATTTCGCGGTGCAGGCTGTTACGGGTGGCGACCCCTTCGACTGGCAGCGGCGCGAAGGTCAGAACCGGTGATCCCGCCAGATCACCCGGCAACAGGAACCGTCCCGGCGTACAATCGTAAAACCCGGCATCGCGCGCCGTGTTCAGATAGCCCGAGAACGCCTGCGCCAAAGATTGCGCCACCGGCTCATCATGTTTTGCCTCTGGCGCGACCGCTTTGGCCTGCGCCAGAAAATCTTGTGCCTCGGCCCGCTCTGTGATGCGGTTCAGCGTTTCGGTTGACCAGTCGTCATAGGATTTGTCCAACAGGGCCAAGTCCAGCAACCATTCGCCCGGATAATCCACAATATCCAGATGCACGGTTCGCGGCCCCTTCAGGCCAGACAGCAGACCGGCAGGGCGAACCTTGAACGACAGGCGCAACTCGGACACGGCGCGGGTGCTTTCGGGCCAATGCGGATTTGGCCCGGTCAGCGCAGCAAGGTGGTTTTCATAGTCGAACCGGGGCACGGTATCATCCGGCTGCGGCTGAAGGTAAGCTGCGTTGATCCGTCCCTCATGCTGCGCAACAAGGCCCGGCATTCGCCCACGGTCCAGCAGGTTTGCAACAAGCGAGGTGATGAACACCGTTTTGCCCGAGCGCGCCAACCCGGTGACACCAAGGCGGATGACCGGCTCGAACAGAGCTTCGGAAACGCTGTCGCCCACGGATTCCATGCCGCGCACAAGACTGTCTGCCATAGATGAGATGACCAAGCCGTCGCCCCGCTTTTATCGTTTCGCTCAAGATAGGTAGCCACCGCCCGACATGCCAGCGCTTTCCGGCCCCTTGCCCGCCGTCGCGCAGCACGGTACCAGCAGCCCATGCCCAGATACGCGTTGAAAGTCGAATATCACGGAAAGCCGTTTGCCGGGTGGCAAAGGCAGAAAGGTCAGCCCTCGGTTCAGGGGGCGATCGAAGAGGCATTGTCGCGGATACAACCGGGGGATCACACGATCGCTGCGGCGGGTCGCACCGATGCCGGTGTCCACGCGCTGGGACAGGTCGCCCATTGCGATCTGATCAAGGAATGGGACCCTTTCCGACTGTCCGAAGCGTTGAACTATCACCTCAAGCCGCAACCAGTGGCCATCGTGAAAGCCGCACGGGTGGACGATGACTGGCATGCGCGGTTCTCGGCGCTTGAACGGCAATATCTGTTTCGCATCCTGATGCGCCGCGCGCCTGCAACCCATGACGCGGGGCAGGTTTGGCAAGTCAGTCACCCGTTGGATATTGATGCGATGCAGGCCGCGGCGGACATGCTGATCGGACGGCATGATTTCACCACGTTCCGGTCCACGATCTGTCAGGCGGCCAGCCCGGTCAAAACGCTGGATGAGTTGCGGGTGGAACAGGTGCAGGGCTTTTCAGGCCCCGAGGTTCATTTCCATGTCCGGGCACGGTCGTTCCTGCACAATCAGGTGCGCAGCTTTGTCGGCACTCTGGAACGTGTCGGCGCCGGGTCCTGGACGCCCGAAGATGTGCGAGAGGCCCTGCAAGCTGAGAATCGCGCCGCCTGCGGGCCGGTTTGTCCGCCGCAGGGGTTGTATCTTGCGCGGGTCGGCTATCCGAACCCAGTGTTCGACTAAAGCGCGCGCAGTAAAAGGCCACCAGCTATCACCGCAATCAGCAACCCGGCGACCAGTTCGATGGTTGGGGCCAGCACTTGCGCAAACCGCGTCGCTGAGACCGAGGCCAGCATCCCCCCGCGCAGACCGAAAGAGGTCCACCCTACCAGAGTGGTGACAGTCGCAGTGCCCAGCGCCATGCAGAACGCCCCGGCGATGCCAACGATGGCGATGCCCATCTGCCAGGTCAGGATCAACACAAACAGCGCCCCGGTACAGGGGCGTGCGGCGATTCCAGCGATCAGCAACGCCGCCTCGCGCAGGCTACCGACCTGCGCCACCTCATCCGCAGACGGACCATGCCGGTGGCCGCAATCCGAACAGGTTTCGTGATCGTGGTGATGATGATTTGCGCCGTGATCCCGGCTGCGTTTGGCAAAGCTCCGCAAGGCGCGAAACACTAGCCAAAGCCCGATCGCAGTGATCGCCCCATAGCTGACTGGGGCCATGATTTGCTCCGTTGTGTCGACCAGTCTTTCCCGAGACATCTGGAACACCAGCACACCGGCATAGACCAGAACAATCGCGGTTACGGCCTGTCCAAGGCTGGACAACACACTGATCGCTGAAAGCCGCCAGAACGCCACACGCCGGCCAAGCCCATAGCCACCGATCAGGACTTTGCCATGCCCAGGACCGATGGCGTGGAAGAACCCGTAAGCGAAGCACACCGTCAACAAAGTCATGACCGCCTGAGGTTGTTCGGCGCGGGCAGCGCGCAGGGACCGCGCAATCTGGTTCTGAAATGCACGCTGTTCACTGGCAGCCCATGCCGCAAGTTGGTCAAACCCGCCGCTGAACCAGAACCAGAGCAGAACTCCGACCGCCAGAACAAACGGGACAATCAGGTATTTGGACATGAAATTCGGATCTCGGTTGCAAAGTTTTCGCCCACCATCGGGATGTCATTTTCCTCAAGGTCGTAATTGGCATCCAGCGTCAGCAGAAACGCCTGCATTTGGGCAAGCTGTCCGTCGACATCCGGCTCGACGCGGTCAATCTGGCAGGTCTTACTCCCCGAAACCGTCACCGGGCGCGTCAGGTCATATGCGGTGTAATATGTCTCATCAAACGCCTTGGCCGATAAGGCGGTGGCCGGTACAGGCCCCCCTTCGACACTGCGCAGATGCGAGGTCACGATGCGCCCGTCCTCCATCAATGCTTTCGGCTCCAGTGGGCCAGAAAGCGGCAATACCTCAGCCTCGGACCAGACGACCAGATCGCCGTTATAGCCTTGATCCCACTGCGCATCGAACCCGGACAGGAAATCCTGTTCGCTTTCACTTAGAAGACCGTCGCCATCCTGATCCAGCTTCATGTCTTCGAGGACAAGCAATGAGTAGAACTCGTCATAGGCCCAGGTCACACGGACATGGGTCAGCTGCCCGGAATCGTCCACAATGAATTCCAGCCCCGTGTCGATAAAGACATGCGGGTGCGTCATCGCCGGGATCGGCAAACAGCAGGTCACTAGGGTCACAAGCCAGCGCATGGGCGAAAGATAGGGTGTCGGCCTGCGCCCGGCAATCCCATTTGGGCCGGGCGCGCAGAAGCTGGCCGATGGCTCAGGCAGGTGGGAACAACACAAGGGTCTGCAGGGCTGTTCCAACCGGCCCTTCGGTGTCATACAAAACCGATTGCGACATGCCGATACCCGAGGGCTGCCAATGGCAGACAGACTCGGAGGCCAGCCAATCCGAGACCGGCTCGCGGTGCACCTGAACCGTCAGATCCGTATTCATGAACCCCATCTCGGTTGTGGGGGCATTCCACGAAATGCCATTGCCGCAATCTGCCAGTGGACACAGCGCCTGAATCGGAGATTGCACCTCGTCCCCAAGCAGCGGAGGTGTGCGCATCCAGATCGTTTTGGGACCGACACCCTGATTTCCACCCCTGGGATAGAGCACATCGGAATAGGTCGCGAACCCCGGAAGATCGTGCCGAATTTCGCCGATGGGAAATGGGCCGTCCACCGAGTCCGCCAGTTGCGGAGATGAGAGAGCGACATTGGGAACCGGGCCAAGGTCGCGGCGGGCAAGGTGCATAGTTGTGGCTACGGCACATAAAGTGTTGTCCAGATCGTGCACAGTAACCCGAGTGGTCGCCAGCGTTCTGGTGTGCCGCGTCGTCTCGGCCGCAACCCGCAACCCGGACAGGGGCAGCGGGCGCAGCAGATCGACCGTCAGCCGGGTCAGCATCTTGTCCGGACCAATTTCAGATTCCGCGGCGCGCACGATCAGACCGCTGACCGGACCAGCATGGCAATGTTCGGCAGACCACGGACCCCGCGCCGGGTCATTGCCGACAAAAACCCCATCCGCGCGTAGTCTGAAATAGGGCAACCTGGACATATCAGATTTCAAGACCACCTGGGACCTCAGACCTTTTCCTGTGTATGCTTTTTCAGTTCGGTCCGTGCGACCTGACGACGATGCACCGCGTCCGGCCCATCGGCCAACCGCAGGGTTCGTACATGCGTCCACGCGGTCGCCAGCGGCGTGTCCTGACTTACCCCTTGCCCGCCATACATCTGCACCGCCTCATCAATCACTTTCAATGCAACCCGCGGTGCCACGACCTTGATCTGGCTGATCCACGGGGCCGCCGCGCGCGCATCGCCCTGATCCATGTACCAAGCAGCCTTGAGGCAAAGTAGCCGGGCCATTTCGATCTCCATCCGGCATTCGGCTATGATATCGAAATTCGCCCCAAGCTGCGCCAGCTTCTTGCCAAATGCTTCGCGTTGCAGCGAACGTTTGCACATCTGCTCCAGGGCCATCTCTGCTTGCCCAATAGCGCGCATACAGTGGTGAATACGTCCCGGCCCCAATCGACCCTGAGCGATCTCGAACCCGCGCCCTTCGCCCAGCAGGATATTCTCGGCAGGCACCCGGACATTGGTAAAGCGAATATGCATATGCCCGTGCGGCGCATCATCATGGCCATAGACTTCCATCGGGCGCAGCACTTCGATCCCCGGTGTGCCCGCCGGCACCACGATCATCGACTGGCGTTTGTGAACAGGCAGGTCATCACCGCCAGTCCGGACCATGACGATATAGACCTTGCACCGCGGATCACCGGCGCCTGAGGCCCACCATTTCTCGCCATTCAGAACGTAGGAATCGCCGTCCAGCACACAGGACATCGAAACATTGGTGGCATCAGACGAGGCGACATCCGGTTCGGTCATCAGATAGGCCGAACGGATTTGCCCATCGAGCAGCGGCTTGAGCCACTCTTGCTTCATCTTTTCGGACCCGTACCGCTCGAATACTTCCATGTTGCCCGTATCTGGGGCCGAACAGTTGAAGATTTCGGCACCCAGCGGGGTCTTTCCCATTTCTTCAGCAAAAAAGGCGTATTCCACAGTTGTCAAACCCAGCCCTTTTTCACTGTCGGTCAGCCAGAAGTTCCACAATCCCGCCGCCTTGGCCTTGGCCTTCAACCCTTCAAGGATATCCGCCTGCCGGTCGGTATATTGCCAGCGGTCACCTTTGTTGATTTCAGCATGGAACTCTTCTTCCAGCGGCATGACTTCATTTCGGATCATCTCTGTTACGCGGGTCAGCAGTTCGCGGTTTTCCTCGCGCAGGCCGAATGACATGTTCATGAGTTTTCTCCTCCGCCCCGACACGCGGGCATTACCTTTGGGCCGAGAATGACTTAGCCACCGTCATGATGTCCAGTTGGGTGACGGGACGTCACCCAACCCTATATGAGATTAAACGAGTGCAGTAACCGGAGACTGGCGACCGTATAGCCGTCAATAACCTGCGTCGCGCGCGGGTGTAGCAACCCATTAGGGTGTGAAAATCCAGTTACCATTGGCATCCTGGCACCTGCGGGTTCTGATCTCACGGGTCTGCTCGGCACTCGGAGGTCGGATAAAATGCTGCAGATGCACGCAATTATCGCGGACCTCGCGCACACGGACGGTGCCCTTGGCCCCGGTCTCGGTGCTGATCCATTCACTTTCGGCACCAACCTGCGGCAAACCACTGCCCAGCATGGTGTCTGTGGTTGCACTCAGCAATGTGAAATCATCCGGGCTCAACCCCGACTCTGCGATGATGCGAGACAGCGGTTTCGCGCTGCCGGCAACACCAATGCTCAGCACCAGAACACCTGCAACTAATAGTGATCCCCAAATTCTCATACCGCCTCGCAATTCTGCAACCAATTTACATTCAAGGATATACCCGGGAAGGCACAGGGCCAAGCCCTAGTCTGCAACCTTCAAATTATCCCGAAGAAACCTATTGCAACTCTGACGCTAGGCCATGCCGAGCGTCCCTCGCATAGTGCACGAAACACGAACCAGAGGCATTTGATGGCACACCCGACTTATTATGCGCCCCATGGCGGACACCCCGGACAGGACACCCTGTTAACAGATCGCGCCATGTTCACCGAGGCCTATGCCGTTATACCCAAGGGTACGATGCGCGACATCGTCACCAGCTATTTGCCCTTCTGGGAAAACACCCGCCTGTGGGTTTTGGCACGCCCCCTTAGCGGGTTCGCCGAAACCTTTTCGCAATACATCATGGAGGTCCAACCCGGTGGCGGTAGCGATACGCCCGAAACGGACCCCGCAGCGCAGGCGGTGTTGTTCGTTGTCGAAGGGGCGGTCACATTGACGCTTGAGGGAAGTGTTCACGTTTTGGAAACTGGTGGATATGCCTATATCCCCGCTGGTTCCAAATGGGCGTTGCGCAACCATACGGAGCAGCCAGCGCGGTTTCATTGGGTTCGAAAGGCTTATGAGGCAGTGCCCGGCCTGCCCAAGCCGGACCCGATCATCACCAATGAACAAGAGGTCGCCCCGATCGAAATGCCGGGCACCGAGGGTCGCTGGGCCACAACACGTTTCGCGGATCCGCAAGACCTGCGCCACGATATGCATGTCAACATCGTGACTTTTGAACCCGGCGGCGTGATCCCATTTGCCGAAACCCACGTCATGGAACACGGGCTGTATGTGCTGGAAGGCAAAGCCGTTTACCGGCTGAATCAGGACTGGGTCGAGGTCGAAGCCGGAGACTTTATGTGGCTGCGCGCCTTTTGCCCTCAGGCGTGCTATGCGGGCGGTCCCGGGCGGTTCCGGTATCTGCTGTACAAAGATGTGAACCGCCAGATGCCTCTTTCACCAGGCGGGCGCTAGGATAAATTCGGCCTTGGCGGAACTGGGCAAGCGCGGTAATCTGGTGGAATAACAAACGGTTTTAGTTCAGGAGATTGTACGATGGCACTGCGCAATGTAACGCTGGCACTGGCGGCTGCAATCGGCCTGACGGCCCTGGATGTGACCCCTGCAACCGCCAAAGAGACGAATACCGTCAACGTCATGAGCCGCACCTGGGCCATTACCCAGGTTTCGGAAGCTCCGGTCGTATACCGTGCCACACGTGATAACAACAATCTCAACCCATTCGGCCCCCCGCCCCGGCTGCGCACTATTCAGGCCATCGCGGCTATTCAGCAGGCTACCGGGTGCAAGCCGATTGTGGCCAGCATGTACCAGAACATCTCGGGCCAGTTCTTTTCACAGGTCAGCTGTAACTGATCCGGACAGGAAACTGGCATTGAGGTTAATTCAAGCCCCTGCCATAGCTTGCGCATGAAACTCGCAATTAACGGATTCGGCCGCATCGGCCGCACGATTTTGCGGCAGCTTCTGGCCATGCCGCTCGGTCACGACATCGAACTGGTGCTGATCAACGACATCGCACCGCTAGAGACCTGCGCCTATCTGTTCAAGTACGACAGCACTTTTGGGCCCTATCCGGGCAAAGTGGAACAGGGAACTGCGCAACTGGTTGTCGATGGGCACGCTATTCCTGTTACACACAGCCCCAACCTCAGCCGGGTTGATCTGTCCGGTGTAGATGTCCTGATGGACTGCACCGGCGTTGCCCGGACATCGGATGTTGCCAGTCAGGGCCTGACCGCAGGGGCAAGGAAAGTACTGATTTCCGGCCCATCGCCTGCGACCGAGGCCACAATCGTTCTGGGTGCAAATGAGGATCAGCTGGGCAATGCGCGGATCGTGTCAAATGCCTCTTGCACCACCAACGGGCTGGCTCCGCTGGTCAAGGTTCTGGACGGGATCGCTGGTGTCGCGTCGGGCCATATGACCACCATCCACTGCTACACCAACAGCCAGCCGATGATCGACGCTCCGCGTGGTGATCTGGCACGGTCACGCGCCGGAGCGCTGTCGATGGTCCCGACCACCACCAGCGCTATGCACCTGATAGACGAAGTCCTGCCCCATCTGGCCGGGCGCATCTCGGGCGCGGCGGTCAGGGTGCCTACGGCAAGCGTTTCCGCGGTTGATCTGATTGTGACGCTGAAGCGCGGCCTGAGCGCCTGCGATTTTGAAACCGCCCTGCGTGCAGCCGTTGCAGAGTCTCCCGTTCTGGGTTGGACGGATGAGCCGCTGGTGTCGTCCGATTTGCGGACGCGGCCGGAATCTCTGATCATCGCAGGGCCAGAAACCCGGCAGATCGGCGAAACTCAGGTTCGTGTTTTTGGCTGGTATGACAATGAATGGGGGTTTTCAGCCCGCATGCTGGATGTCGCTCGTATGATGGCCGACACATAGGCGGATCGCGACCTAACGCGATCCGCCGATTTGCATTTGGTTACTTGCCGGGAAGGCTGCCTGACCCGTGCCCCGACATGCCGCCCGAAACTTCTTCGGTTGCCTCATCGGCCAACTCATCCGGCAGGATCAGGTTCAGCACGATGGCGATCAGAGCCGCAGGCAGCAGCCCGCTTTTCATCAGGATGCCCAGAGTATCGGGCAAGTGTTGCACCGCACCCGGCTCGAGCTGGAGGCCGAACCCGATTGACAGCGCGATGGCAAAGATCACCATGTTGCGCCGATTCCAATCCACATCGGACAACATCGAAACACCCGCCGCGACAACCATCCCGAACATGACGATGACGCCACCGCCCAGTACTTCGATCGGAACGGTGCGAATGATAGCCCCAACCTTGGGCACCAGGCCGCACAGGATCAGAAACAAGGCGCCGATGGTGACGACATTTCGGCTCATGACGCCGGTCATTGCGATCAGCCCGACATTCTGGCTGAACGACGTGTTGGGTAAGCCGCCGAACACGCCCGCCAGGGCCGAACCGAAGCCGTCAGCATAGGTTGCACCGGTGATTTCCTTGTCCGTGGCTTCGCGCCCGGCTCCGCCTTTGGTCACACCCGACACATCCCCCACCGTCTCAACTGCCGAAACAAAGGCCATCAGACAGAACCCGATTATGGCGGCGAATGAGAACTCGAACCCATACTTGAAGGGCACAGGCAGGGCGAAAGTTGCAGCGCGGCTCCAGCTTGTTCCGATTGCCTCAAAAGTGATCATGCCAACCATCAGGGCATAGACATACCCAACCGCAAGACCAATCAGAACGGCAGAAACCGAAAGCATTCCGCGCGTAAAGAACTTCAGCCCCAGCGTTACCACAACCACGACCAAAGCAGCCGACCAGTTCAGCGCCGAGCCGTATTCAGGCGTTCCAATGGCCGGAACCCCTCCGGCGGCGTATTGAATGCCGACCTTGACCAACGCCAGACCAATCATCGTCACCACAAGGCCTGTGACCAGAGGTGGCAAGGCAAAACGGATTTTGCCAATCACCGTGCCCAGCAGGGCATGGAACACCCCACCGATAATGACACCGCCAAACAATGCGGCCAGACCATCGACGCCTTTGCCAGCAACCAACGGGATCATGATCGGCAGAAAGGCAAAGCTAGTGCCCTGAACAATAGGCAAAGCCGCTCCTACCGGACCAATCGTCACCGTTTGGAGCAAGGTCGCGACGCCGGCAAACAGCATCGACATCTGGATCAAGTACAGCAGTTCGGGAAAATCGGGGGAGTTCGAACCGAACCCGAACCCGGCGGCCCCTGCAACTATGATCGCAGGCGTCACGTTCGAAACGAACATCGCCAGAACATGTTGAATGCCCAGCGGAACTGCCTTGTGCAGCGCCGGGGTATAATTTGGATCCCGAAGTTGTTCGGGTGTCCCTATTGAAGTGTCAGCCATGAGTTACTGTCCTCTCTGTCAGATTCACGGGGGTCTTACCGCTTATGCTGCGGCTTCATTTGGCTACGACACCACCTGATAAGGGGTATCGAACCAGTATTCTTCCAGGTTGGGCCCATCGCCGATCCGATCAACAACGGCGAACAATCCAGGGCCATGCAACGGTGTCAAAACGCCGTGCCAAGTCCCACGATGATAATTCACCGCCTGACCGGGCCGGGTGACAAAGGCACACGGCTCGCCCGGCTGCCCGTCAACATCTGGTGCTACAACGACCAGAAAGGGTTGATGGGTCATGGGAACAAAGGCCTGACTGCCATCAGGATGCCGTTCAACCATATCCAAATGGTACGGCAGGGTTCGGGGGTTGGCGTTAAACAGGCTGATCCCGGCGCGGCCGCCCGCGAAATCAAGGGCCGCCCGGTCGTGAAAACGCCCGCACTGGCCCTGGTTGATGATCTTGTCCGGGTCGCCCGATGCCTCGATCACATCTCCGAACGGGGCAAAAGCGTCAGGCGTTAAAGGAACAGTCCGGATCTGTTTCATGAAGGCAACACATCCCTCAGGCGGAATTCTGCTATACGCTCGACCTGTCGGCAGGCCTCGGCGAATTCTGTGTCCCGGTCCTGATCTATCCGCCGCTGAAACGCCTGCTGGATAGAGGCTTTGTCATGATCGCGCACAGCAATAATGAAGGGAAATCCGAACTTGTCGGTATAGCGCCTATTCAGATCGGTGAAGGCATCGCGTTCGGCATCCGTCAACGCATCCAGCCCCGCCGAGGATTGTTCCGCCGTGCTTTCCTGCGTCAGTCGCTTGGCCTGTGCCAGCTTGCCTGCCAGATCCGGGTGCGCGGTCAGCACGCCCAGCCGCTCCTCTTCCGAGGCCGAACGGAACATGCGCGTCAGTGCGTTATGCAACCCGCCGGCAGTATCGTGAGCCGCGCCGAGTTCCAGCCCATGGGCGCGCTCTGCAATCCAAGCCGAATGTTCGAAGATCCCGCCATAAGCGGCAACGAAAGCGTCCCGCGCCATTTCTGACGGCTTTGGACCTGATACAGGCGGGTGCTGCGCTGCCCAATGCTGGGCGATCTCCAGACGGGTCGCGAACCAGACATCCGAGTGCCCACGCGCATAATCCAGAAACCGTTTCAGCGCCATGACCCGACCTGGACGACCGATCAGGCGGCAATGCAGACCGATCGACAACATCTTGGGCGCACCGGCTTCACCCTCGGAATAAAGCGCGTCGAAACTGTCTTTGAGATAGGAATAAAACTGATCGCCCGAATTGAAACCTTGCGGCGTTGCAAAGCGCATATCGTTACAATCGAGAGTATATGGTACGATCAACTGGTCCCGGCCAGAGGCCTGCATCCAATAGGGCAGATCATCCGCATAGGTGTCCGCCACATAGGCAAAGCCCCCCTCTTCTGCCACCAGACGCACGGTGTTCTCGGAACACCGGCCGGTATACCAACCATAGGGACGTTCCCCCACGACCTCGGTATGCAGGCGGATGGCCTCTTCTATTTGAGCGCGCTCTTCCGCTTCAGACATATCCTTATGTTCGACCCATTTCAGGCCGTGACTTGCGATCTCCCAACCTGCGTCTTTCATGGCGGCAACCTGATCGGGCGACCGTGCCAGCGCCGAAGCAACACCGTAAACGGTTATGGGCAAGTCCTGCATCAAGCGGTGCAGACGCCAGAACCCTGCCCGCGACCCGTATTCATAGATCGATTCCATGTTCCAATGACGCTGGTCTGGCCATTGCGCTGCGCCGACAATCTCGGACAGAAAGGCCTCAGACGCGGCATCACCGTGAAGCACGCAGTTCTCGCCACCCTCTTCGTAGTTCAGCACAATCTGAACGGCCAGATTTGCTCCGCCAGGCCACTGGGCGTTTGGCGGGTTGGCTCCGTATCCGATCATGTCACGGGGATAGCGAGGAGGCTGCATGAATGTTCCGTCTCAGTTGTGTTACACTACCTACGCTTTACCGCAGAATTGGAAGCAGTATTATCAAATCAATCCGAACGCTGTTTCCTTTTCTTTCGGCATTCCCAAAGTCTCGGGTTTCGCCCCAGACTGCGTCAAACAATACTCGATTGCAGTTTGCGGTTTTCAACAGCCACTCGTTGCGGTGATTGGAATATGAGGAGAAACGCGTGGCAGGATACCTGACAACCCATGTTCTGGACACCGCCAAAGGCTGTCCCGCAGAGGGGCTGAAAATTGCTCTGTACGCGATTACCCAGGACGGACGCCACAAACTGGCTGAGATGCTGACCAATGCAGACGGGCGAACAGACAGCCCAATACTACCGCAAGCAAACTTTGAAACCGGGGAATACGAGCTTGTTTTCAGTGCGGGTGACTATCTGCGCGCCTCTGGCCAGGCGGATGACGAACCGCTGTTCCTGGATGAGATTCCAATCAGGTTTGGTATGTCTGAAGCAGACGCCCACTATCATGTGCCGCTCTTGCTTTCGCCATACAGCTACTCCACGTATCGTGGCAGCTAACTGACCGGGCGAACCTTCCGCCCGTCGATCGCCCCTGCCGGGCCTCCTCCTGTTGAGCCGGGCGCCGCACCCGTTGGGCGCGGCGCGGATAGTGACGGTTACAGCCCTTCGAGAAAATTTACGCGCGGCCGGGAGCCTTTGCTAACCGTTGATGTCCGAGTTTTGCACAACCTTGCCAATTCGCGCGATCATGAAATCCATGAACAAACGCGCCTTGGGATCCTGGTGACGTCGATGGGTATAGAGACACGCCATCTGAACAGAGACAGGAGGTGTCTCCTTCGCAACCACCACCAGACGTCCTGC
Organism: Ruegeria sp. CDSC081; assembly: GCF_059610485.1. Lineage (NCBI taxonomy): Bacteria > Pseudomonadati > Pseudomonadota > Alphaproteobacteria > Rhodobacterales > Roseobacteraceae > Ruegeria > Ruegeria sp. CDSC081. The sequence goes on from NZ_JBXWNS010000002.1 coordinate 45,802, forward strand.
CTTGAGATGTTCCGCTGCCTCAAACACAGGTTTCATCGCGATCCCCTGCCCTGACAACGCCCAATCGGTCAAAACATCTCCGTCATCGCATTCAAACCGGCCCGACACGGCATAACGTCTTGGCCCGTCTGGAGTTTCCAGCATCCACTGAAACTCTGCAGCGCCGGGATACCGCAGGTTAAGACACTCGTGCTTGTCGGACACAAGATCGGCTCCGTTTTGCGGCATCCCCCTGCGTTTTACATAGTCCGGTGCGGCACACAGAACCCGCGCGCAATCCGCGATCTTGCGAATACGCAGGGTGCTGTCCTCGGGCTGACCAATGAAAAAGGCCAGATCCAATCCTTCGGTCGTCAGGTCCACTGACCTGTCGGTCAGGCGCAATCGCACATCAATTTCGGGGTATTCCGAGAGAAAATCCGGCACATGTGGGGCTAATAACCTGCGCCCGACGCCCAAAGGCGCGGCTACGAACAGTGACCCGCGGGGGGCTTCGGTCAGGTGAACAACCTGCGCCTCGGCTTCATCTACGGCATCCAGGACCGCAACCGCTCCAGGGTAAAACGCACGTCCCTGCTCGGTCGGGCTGAGGTTACGTGTAGTCCTCTGAAACAGACGCACGCCCAAATGATCCTCAAGCTGTGATATTCGCGCCGAAGTCACCGCCGGTGAAACACGCAAATCCCTCCCGGCAGCAGACATGCTGCCCAGATCATAGACACGAACGAAGGTGCGAATATTGTCGAGATAGGACATCTTATCGTTTTTTTTGATACAGTTTGACAATATACGGGAATACCGAAGAAAAGCCAGTTTGCCTAGGGTGACTATAACCTACTGGAGAGAACTCTCATGTTTGAATTCGCCGTGTTCTGGGATTGGATGGCATTTGCTGTGCGCTGGCTGCACGTAATCACTGCTATCGCCTGGATCGGATCATCCTTTTACTTCATCGCTCTGGACCTTGGCCTGAATCGGGATATCCCCGGCCCCGCCGACGGGGAAGAATGGCAGGTACATGGCGGCGGCTTTTACCATATTCAGAAATACCTCGTCGCACCCGAGCGGATGCCGGATCATCTGACCTGGTTCAAATGGGAAAGCTATGCCACCTGGCTTAGCGGAGCTGCGCTGTTGATGATCGTCTACTGGGTTGGTGGAGAGCTTTATCTGATTGATGCACAAAAGGCCGATCTGGCGCTGTGGCAGGGCATTCTGATCTCGGCTGCCTCGTTGACTATGGGCTGGCTGATCTACGACTTCCTGTGCAAATCCGGTCTGGGTGAGCGCCCAACATTACTGATGGTGCTGCTGTTTGTCCTGCTGGTGGTGATGGGCTGGGGGTACAACCAGATATTCACCGGGCGCGCGATGATGCTGCATCTGGGCGCATTCACCGCGACGATCATGACAGCGAACGTATTCTTCATCATCATGCCGAACCAGCGCATCGTCGTAGACGACCTTAAGAATGGCCGCACCCCGGACCCGAAATACGGCAAGATCGCCAAGTTGCGTTCGACTCATAACAACTATCTGACCTTGCCAGTGGTTTTCCTGATGCTTTCGAACCACTACCCGCTGGCCTTTGCCACCCAATACAACTGGATCATTGCGGCGCTGGTATTTCTGATGGGTGTCACAATCCGTCACTACTTCAATACACGCCACGCTCGCGCCGGTGATCCGACCTGGACCTGGCTGGTGACCGCTCTGCTATTCATCGCCATCATGTGGCTGTCCACCGCGCCTATGTACAAACCTCTGGAGGAGGCCGAGGCGCAGCCGCTCACCGCATTTGAACAGAAATACGCATCAGCAGACGGGTTCGAACAGGCACATGATGTCGTTCTGGGGCGCTGTTCCATGTGCCATGCGCGCGAACCGGTTTGGGACGGCATCCTGTGGGCGCCAAAGGGCATTCTTCTGGAAACCCAAGGTGACATCGCCCGCAATGCGAAACAGATTTACCTGCAGGCCGGTGTCAGTCACGCGATGCCACCCGCAAATGTCACCTATATGGAACCGGAAGATCGCGCGGCGATCATTCGCTGGTTCCGCAATGCTGGCCTTTGAACTGGCACTGAGCCATCACTTGTTCCGCTAATTTTCTTGGCCAAACGATAAACGCTTCCCCTACACGATTACAGATGTTCTAACTATCCTTAAGGGGCCGCCACATCCGAAAAGGCGCCGAAATTAATTTCTAGTTGGGGCAGCTGGAGCCAATAGATGCAGCGAATAAGACAATGCAGCTTTGTGAGAAATTGTCTGTTCGGAATAGTCGTCGCCACATTGCCCACATCGCTGGCCGCATTGGAAACCGTCCTCACGGCACCGGGCGCTCCGAAAGCACTGGTTGAACGGATCGAAGATACCGCATCGGTGACAACCGCAGAATCCCGCGGGCTGGACACGCCGCTTGAACTTTTGTCAGCGGCCCTGTCGGACTATACCACCATTGTTCAGATCCTTTATGACGAAGGCTACTTCAGTCCCGTCGTCAGCATTAAACTGGACGGGAAAGAGGCGGCGGAACTCAGTTCACTCAACGTGCCCAATCAGATCAACAAAATCGTGATTGCTGTTAAAACCGGCCCAACCTTCACATTTGGCCAGGCGGTGGTCCGGCCGATCGCGACCGAAACGGTTCTTCCCGAAGACTATGCGACGGGCAAACTGGCCACCACCGGAGCCATTCAGCAAGCCGCGTCAGCAGGCGTGCAGGGATGGCGTGACGCGGGTCATGCCAAGGCCGAGGTCAGCGGCCAGAAAGTCATTGCCCGCCACGCCCAGGCAAAGCTGGATTCCCGCATTGACCTCGCCCCGGGACCGCGTCTGAGCTTTGGAAAAATGTACATCAAAGGCGACAGCGATGTTCGCCACAGGTCCGTCGAACAAATCGCCGGCTTCCCAACCGGAGAGGTGTATTCCCCCCAGCAGGTGCAAAAGGTCGGAACCCGGCTTCGCCGCACCGGCACGTTTAATATTGTCTCGATCGAAGAGCACGACACTCCCAACCCTGATGGCTCCCTGGATTTCGATGTCTATCTTGAAGACATGCCCAAACGCCGCCTGACCTTCGGTTTGGAAGTGGCCTCGCGTGACGGGATGGAGCTGTCAACGACCTGGACGCATCGCAACGTGTTCCGCCGCGCCCAACGGCTGCGGTTTGAAGCATCGTTGCGCAATATTGGCGGGGCCGAGGATCTGGACGGGCGCATCGGGCTGCGGCTGGATCAGCCCGACCGGCTGGGCCCCGATGACAGCACGTTCTGGAGCGCCCTTCTGGAACGTCGCAACACCGATAATTACAACGTGACTGTGACGTCACTGGCCTATGGTGCAAGACGCACATTTTCAGACCGCCTATACGCCGAAGCATCCGCCGGGTTTCAGTGGTCGGATGCAGATGACGCCTATGGCGACGGGCGCAAGTTCCGCTATTTCATCATGCCGTTCCGATCAGAATGGGACGAAAGGGACAGCAAGGTCAGCGCCACCAATGGCTATTACCTGGATGCCCGTGTGATGCCATTTGTCGGCCTGTCCGACACAGAAACAGGCCTCAGGATGTTTGCGGACGCGCGTGCCTATACCAGTCTGCGGACACAAGGTCGTCTCGTGCTGGCCGGGCGGGTCCAGATTGGGTCGATTGTAGGACCCGCCTTGGATGGGGTCACACCCGATTTCCTGTTCTTTTCGGGCGGTGCGGGCACTGTGCGCGGTCAGCCCTATGAAAGCCTCGGCATCCCTGTTGGCAATGAGGTTGCTGGCGGCAAGTCTTTCCTCGGTCTATCTGGCGAAGTTCGCGGCAAAATCACCGAGACAATATCGCTGGTCGGGTTTTATGATTATGGTGTTGTCGACACGTCCTCTTTTGTCAGCAGCGCTGCAGAGAGCCATTCCGGCGCCGGGCTTGGTATCAGATATGACCTCGGTGGTTTTGGCCCCCTGCGTCTTGATCTCGCCCTTCCCGTTCAGGGCGGCACCGGGGACGGATTGCAGTTTTACATCGGAATTGGTCAGGCATTTTGACACATCGTTTCTCATATCCAGTTTTGGCGGCTGTTCTGCTGTGGGTACCCTACCCCGTTCTGGCGCAGGACGAAGGCGGCAGTATGCTAGAGCAGTTTCTGCAGGATACCCTGTCCGGTGATGATCAGAACGTGACCGTCAAAGGCTTGCAAGGCGCCCTCAGCGCACGGGCCACAATCGCAGAGATCACCGTATCGGATGATGAGGGCGTCTGGCTGACCATCAAAGATGCCGAACTGGATTGGAACAGACTGGCCCTGATACGTGGGCGGTTCTCGGTCAATGCGCTGACAGCGCAAGAGATCGACGTAGCCCGTGCGCCGGGCGCCACAACCAAAGATGCCCCTCCTCCTTCTGCGGAAACCCAGACATTCCAGCTGCCCGAGCTGCCTGTCGCAGTTGAAATCGGCGAAATCCGCGTGGATCAGTTGTCGCTGGGGCAGCCGCTGATTGGGGTGGCCGCCGACTTATCCGTCACCGGAAATCTGTCGCTTGCTGATGGAACGCTGGACACCAATCTCGACGTGGTGCGGCTGGACCGTGCCGGAGATGAGATCACATTGACCGCCGGGTTTGACAACTCGACAAGCGAGATCAATCTGGACCTGAACGTGGCCGAGGCATCCGGCGGGCTTATTTCGACCGCTTTGAACATTCCCGACAGCCCAACGATCGAGCTGACGGCAAAAGGTGCCGGACCGCTGACGGATTTCACCGCCGATATCGGGCTGAGCAGTGACGGGCAGCAGCGTCTGGCTGGGCAGGTTCGGCTTGGTTCGGCCCCTGACGACTCTGCGGAAGGCATAGCATTTACCGCCGATCTGAACGGAGACCTGACACCCTTCGTCGGCCCTGCCATCGACCCGTTTTTCGGGAGGGACTCGCGGCTGTTCGTGCAGGGCCAGACCCTGCCCGAAGGGGCGCTGGACCTGTCCGATCTTCAGCTTGCAACGCAGGCCCTGAACCTTGAAGGGAAGTTGGCCCTTGCCGAAGGTGGCACATTGCAGTTTGCCGCCTTGCAGGGACGCATTACCCCGCCGCAGGGACAGGCGGTAACGCTTCCGGTTGGCGGTGGTGACAAAACGATCAAGTCCGCGCATATCTCGACCTTGTTTGATCAGAAAAACGGCAATCTCTGGGATCTTAGCCTGACAGCAGATAAGTTCAAATCCCCCCAAGCCGAACTTGAGAGCATGCAAATTATCGCGCAAGGCGTGCTCGATCAGACCCTTGGATTTACAGTGAACGGCGATCTGCAAGCCAGCGTCACGGGCATTGATCTGACCGATCCGAACCTGAATACAGCCGTCGGAGATCGCATCACGCTGGACGGGCAGTTTGAGTATGGTGATGACCAGTCGCTGACATTGTCCGGTTTCGAACTGGTCGGGTCGGATTACACTCTGGCGCTGGACACGCTGATCAGTGGATTGACCAGCGGATTGGCTGTTGATGGCAAGGCTACGCTGGACGCTACCGACCTGTCCCGGTTCTCTGGCCTTGCCCAGTTGGAACTGGCAGGGGCGGCGTCGGCAGAGGTTCAGGGCAAGGGCTCTCCGCTTGAGGGCAGCTTTGATGGCAAAGTGGTTGTTCAGGGCAACAACCTATCGACCGGTCGCGACGATATCGACCCCGTAATCACCGGCCAGACCACCATCGCTCTGGATGCTCGTCGTGGGGCGGATGGAATATCCATACGCGAGTTCAAACTGAACGGTCAGGCCGCGCAGGCACAGGCCAGTGGCGAAGTGACCACGCCTGATGGCAATCTGACAATCGACGGTCAGGCCAGCCTCAACGCGCCCGACCTCTCGGTCTTTTCCGGGCTGGCCCAGCGGCAGCTTGGCGGGTCGCTCAGCGCGCAAATGGACGGCAAAGGCACCCTGCAGACGCAAGAGTTTGATGGCACGGCCAGCATTACGACGCAGGATCTGCAGACAGGTATGTCCGAAGTCGATCCTCTGCTTGCCGGCAAAACCGTGATCACCTGGGATGGTGCGAAAACGGGAGACCTTATCGACATACGCAAAGCCACCATCAACGGACGGGCCGTGACAGCACAAGTAAGCGCGTCGATCAATGACCCAACCGGCAATCTAGTTCTTGATGGTCAGGCACAGGTGACAGTCCCTGATCTTTCGCTATTTTCGGATCTCGCGGGCCGGGATCTTGCCGGGTCGGTTACCGCGGATATCAATGGCAACGGAGCTTTGTCCAGCCAGACCTTCGACATAGCCGGCGATGTCGATGCGCAGGACGTCCAGATTGGCATCAGTCTCGTCGACAAACTGATCGAAGGTCGAACGACGCTGCGTGTCGATGCCGAGAACAGTGATCAGGGTCTGAATGTCCAAAACTTCAAACTGCGGGGCACGGCCTTGACCGCAGACGCTTCGGGTCAGGTCAGCAAAGAGACCGGAGGGCTGAGCTATTCGGTAGAGCTGGACGATCTGGCGCGGATTTCCAAGACGTTGTCAGGACCACTGACGCTGGAAGGCAACGCCGCGCCAACAGCTTCGGGCCTTGAAGGAAGAGTCAGCTTGCGTGGGCCGGACAGTTCATACGCGTCGCTGACGGGGTCGGTCGGCTCTGACGGATCGGCAGACTTGGACTTTGACGCCGAGCTAAACAAGGTCGAGCGTTTCGCCCCAGATTTTCCTGGTACAATCACCGCCAATGGGACCGCAAAGCGCAAGGCAGGCGTCTGGACCATCAACTCTTCGGCGCAGGGTCCGGCACAGATCACCGGCGAAATCTCGGGCACGTTCGATGAAACCACAGGAAACGCCGATCTGCAGGCGCAAGGCGGGGTTAATATCGGTATCGCAAACCTGTTCATCACCCCCAACCAAATCGACGGGACTGCGCGGTACGACCTTAGCTTGAATGGCCAACCCTCGCTTGAGGCGCTCAGCGGGTCGATCACGACCTCTGGAACCTCGTTGGCGATACCGGGTGCCGGTCAGACCATTACCGGCATCAGCGGCGCGGTCGAGTTGGCCAACAACCGCGCCAACATCTCCCTAAATGGTGGAACCCGCGCCGGGGGTAATTTCACCGTCGCGGGCCCGATTGACCTGACGCCTCCGTTCAATGCGCAAATTACGACCACGCTCAATCGTCTCGTGCTGACGGATCAGCTTTTGTACGAGACGATCCTGAACGGGCAAATCGCAATGACCGGAGCTTTGGCCGGCAACAGCACAATAGTCGGGCAAATTACATTCGAGGAAACCAATATTAATCTCGCCGCCGCCTCGGGTGCGGTCGGCGCTACACCCATACCAGAGATCGAACATATCAACGAAAACGCGGCCAGCTATCGGACTCGGGAACGTGCCCGTTTGGTAAAACAGGACGATGCCACCCAAAGCGATTCCCGTATTGCGCTGGACATCGCTCTGCTCGCCCCCAAGGCCGTGTTTGTCCGAGGTCGAGGCGTGAATGCCGAACTCGGCGGACAGCTGTACATAGGCGGAACAACAACCTCGATCATTCCTTCGGGCCAGATCGCTCTAATCCGAGGCAATTTCGACATTCTGGGCCGCAGGCTGGCCCTGACAAAAGGGATCGTGACCCTACAAGGCGACTTGACACCCTATATCGAATTTGAGTCCTCAAACAGCACCTCGGACGGGACCGCTACAATCGAAATCGCCGGGCCGCTGGACGCCCCCGAGGTCAACGTGTTCTCGGATCCGGAACGGCCAGCAGAAGAGGCGCTGGCCATGCTGTTGTTTGGCAATCGTTTCTCTGAGCTGTCGCCCTTTGTCATTGCCCAGATGGCGGCATCGCTGGCGCAGCTCAGCGGTGCAGGAGGGGATGCAACCAAGGGTCTGAGGGAGTCGACCGGTGTCGACACAGTCGATATCGGAGCAACGTCAAGCGGCGGAATTTTGGGCGCCGGGGCGTATCTGGGTGATAATCTCTATACCGACTTCAACGTGAACACCGAAGGAAATACCGAAGTGAACCTCAATCTGGACGTCACCGATAATATCACCATGCGCGGAACCGTTGACGGGCGGGGGGAAACGGGATTGGGTGTCTTTTTCGAGCGCGACTACTAATCCTGCGCGGAACTCTGCATCTGTGACAACAGTTTCGGGCCAAATCACAGGAAGGCAGGGAATTTCATTAACCCCTTTACTATCAACTTCTTAACATGACAGCGAATGCACAAGTCGCTCTATTCATTTCGTGCGACACGAATTTTCATTCCCGTTCGTTTCGAATTTTTGACGTTTCGTACCAATTTCATTGCCAGGTCCGTGCCTATGCAGGAAAAGAAGGCAGCGCCTGGTTTTGCGGCGTCTTTATCGAGTGATTTGTTGACCAGTACGACCTGATTATAGAGGGGGAAAAACTCAAAATCGGGGAAAGCAAAAGATCAAAATTCAAGTCTTTTCATTACTAAAAATATTGAACTGCCCACCTTCCCATCCACTGCGTATTCTGTACCCAGCAGCGATGGGAAGGTGGATTATCTAAACGAACCGATAAGCCGGATGTTTCTGCCGAACAATGTCAGGTTTGTTGTGGTGAAGCTTTGACTGTTGCCGGGCTTTCCGCTGACGCCATCTCGGACAGCCAATCACGCACGGCGCCGTGCCGGCTACGGGCGATCGCGATCTTTTTGCCGCAGCCCAGAACCAGATATCCGACTTCATTCAGGCTTTTAGCAATATCCACACACCGATTGGCAACCCAAAAGGACCGATGCACCTGTAGGCCGTAGCATTCTGGCATTTGCGATAGGATGCCTTTGAACGTTGAACGCACCAGCACTTCTTTTTCATCTACACGCAGGGTGACATAGTGCTGCTGAGCCTGAACGAACAAAATGTCCTTGGCCAAAAAATTTTGCCCATTGGCGGACACTAAACCATTGGCCACAGGAACACAGGATTCTACTCTGCTATCCGGCTCGTCCTCGGGTTGCGGATCGCCGGCGCGCAGGCGGGCCAGATAAGGTGGAAAAACCCAAACGATTACGATCACTTCAATTCCAACGACGAGAAAGTACTGAGGCAGCAAAAGCGGCGAGTTTTCAAAGCTGAAAGACAGAAATGTACTGAAAACCATTGTCGTTGCGAATTGGGCAAACTTCATCGCCCCATACGCAATGGGAAAACATGTCAGCGGGGTGAAAAACCGTTTGATGCCCAGATATCGGCTGCAGACTGCCTCAAAAAGCAACATCAGCACCACCGAACCCATATACCCCAGCAATCCGCACATCCAATAGATCGTGCGCCCCAGCCCGTTTAGCGGTTCAGCAAACAATGACGGCGTCGCACCAATGAGCAGCAGCATCAAAGCAGGCAGAAACATCAGGAAGTTTCTGGACAGGAAGAAACTAAGGACTTCGCTCAGGATCGCATCAACCGACATACCCGGCAATACGACAAACGAAAGCTCAGCCTGTTTCAAATCGTTATACACGTCTTGCGGTTTCATTCAGCCCTTGTTGCTCTGATCGCACTACTACCATCTATTTCGGCTTCGGCGCCTAGGCCCGACTGCCCACAGGTTCGGGCCCTGCGCAATCGGTTCCCCAATTTCGTTTCCAAACCCAATCAAGACCTAACCTGACGACCGCAAAATGGGCGCTTTGGTGGCGTTTTCTTAGGCTCAAAATTGCTGAAACCAGAGAAATATGGCGCAAATGGCGCAAAGCTGAGTAGGAAATGCCTATTTCCGCGTTGACGTCGCGGAAACCTAAAAGGGCGACCTCGTAAGGCCGCCCTCAAAAATTCTACTCCGACACTCTTACTCAGCCGCGATTGCGTCTTCGATCTTTTCAACGCGAATGGCTGAGAATTTGAACTCAGGGATTTTACCATAAGGGTCGATGGCCGAGTTGGTCAGGATATTCGCCGCCGCCTCAACATAGGCAAAGGGGATGAACACCATGTCCTCTGCAATCGCCCGGTCGGCACGCACCATGATCTCGATCGCGCCGCGACGGGTGGTCAGGCGAATGGTCTCGCCCGGTTCAATTCCCATCAGCTTCAACTGGCGCGGGTTCATCGAGCAGTTGGCCTCTGGTTCAACCGCATCCAGCACCGTGGCCCGGCGGGTCATTGACCCTGTGTGCCAATGTTCAAGCTGACGACCCGTGGTGGCGATCATCGGATACTCCTCATCCGGCGCTTCATCCGGCTGGATCACACTGGCAGGAGTGAACTTGGCCCGCCCATCGGCACGAGGGAAGCCATCACCAAACACAATCGCTTGGCCCGGATCGGTCTCAGACAGCGACGGGTAGGTGATTGTTTCGGTCTCCAGCCGCTCCCAGGTGATGTTGTCGAGAGACTCCATCGTCAGTTTCATCTCGGCAAACACTTCGGACACATCCGAATAAGACCAGTTCAGACCAATGCGCTGCGCAAGTTCGACGGTGATTTTCCAATCCTCGCGCGCCTCACCCGGAGGCGCCACAGCTGGGCGCACTCGTTGTACCTGACGATTGGTGTTCGACACGGTGCCGTTCTTTTCATACAGCGCCGAGGCAGGCAGGATGATGTCGGCGTAGTTCGCCGTTTCGGTCAGGAAGATGTCCTGCACGATCATCAACTCCAGCTTGGCCAGCGCGTCCCGCGCGTGGCCTACATCGGGGTCGGACATGGCTGGGTTTTCACCCTGAATATACATGCCCTTGATATTGCCCGCATATGCTTGATCGATGATTTCAGTGACGGTCAGGCCTTTTTCATTCGAGAAATCCTCAGACCCCCAGACGGAGGTGAACTGTGCCCGGATGTTGTCATCGGTCACCGTCTTGTAATCGGGCAGGAACATCGGGATCAGGCCGGCGTCCGACGCGCCCTGCACATTGTTCTGACCGCGCAGCGGGTGCAGGCCCGCGCCGGGTTTACCAACGTTGCCGGTCATCAACGCCAGCGAGATAAGGCATCGCGAATTGTCGGTGCCGTGGATATGCTGACTGACACCCATACCCCAGAAAATAAGCCCGGCCTTGGCCTGTGCAAAGATGCGCGCCACGCGGCGCAGCTGATCAGGTTCGATACCGCAGATCGGCGCCATCGCTTCGGGGGTGAAGGCGCGCAGGTGTTCCTTCTCGGCCTCCCAGTTCTCGGTCCAGCGGTGGATGTACTGGCTGTCATACAGCTCTTCCTCGACGATCACGTTCATGATCGCGTTCAGCATCGAGACATCGGCACCCGGGCGGAATTGCAACATCTCATCAGCGAACTTGCGCATGCCAACGCCGCGCGGGTCCATCACAATCAACTTGCCGCCGCGCTTGGTGAACTGCTTGAAATAGGTCGCCGCAACGGGGTGATTCTCAATCGGGTTGGCCCCGATGATGATGGCCACATCCGCGTTTTCGATCTCGTTAAAGGTTGCGGTCACAGCACCCGAACCGACGTTTTCAATCAGCGCCGCCACCGATGAGGCGTGGCACAGACGCGTGCAGTGGTCGACATTGTTGTGCCCAAATCCCTGACGAATAAACTTCTGGAACAGATATGCTTCTTCGTTGGTGCATTTGGCCGAGCCAAAGCCCGCGACATTGCGTGGGTCCTGGTCGCGCAGCGCCTTCAGTCTGGAGGACGCCAGGTCCATCGCCTCTTCCCAGGTCGCTTCGCGGAAATGGGTCGACAGGTTCGAAGGATCGACATTCAGCCCCTTGGCGGGCGCATCCTCGCGCCGGATTAGCGGCTTGGTCAGGCGGTGTGGGTGGTGGATATAGTCGAACCCAAAGCGGCCTTTGACGCACAAGCGGCCTTCGTTGGCCGGGCCGTTGATGCCCTCTACATACTTGACCTTGCCGTCCTTGACCTTCAGCGAGACCTTGCAGCCGACGCCGCAGAACGGGCAGACGCTTTCGGTCTCGGAATCATAATCCTTGCTGTCGCCCTGCTGCTTTTCGTCCAACACAGTGGCTGGCATCAATGCACCGGTCGGACAGGCCTGAACGCATTCACCACAGGCTACACAAGTAGAATCGCCCATCGGGTCGTTCTGATCGAACACCACCTGCGCAGTGTGACCACGCCCGGCCATCCCGATCACATCATTGACCTGCACATCCCGGCAGGCCCGGACGCAGAGGTTGCAGTTGATGCAAGCATCCAGATTAACCCGCATCGCGATATGGCTGTCATCCAGCAACGGGATTTTCCCAGGCTCTTTGGCCGGGAACCGGCTGTCGCTGACATCGTTCAGCGCGGCCATATCCCAGAAATGGCTCGAAGCATCATGCGCGACCTCAGGCTGATCAGCTACCAGCAGTTCCATGACCATTGCGCGCGATTTCTCGGCCCGGTCGCTGTCGGTCTTGACCACCATGCCCTCGGCGGCGGGGCGGATGCACGAGGCGACCAGAGTACGCTCCCCCTCGACCTCGACCATACAGGCGCGGCAGTTGCCGTCTGGTGTGTAACCCGGTGCAGGTTTGTGACACAGGTGCGGGATGATCAGGCCTTGGCCGTTGGCCGCGTCCCAGATCGTGGTGCCCTCGGGCACGGTGACGTCATCGCCGTTCAGATTGAAGGTGACGGTCTTGGTTGGGCTTGCATCAAGCATGGCTCTGTCTCCCTCAGATTTCGTCAGCGAAGTGTTTCATGACCAAGCGGATCGGGTTCGGGGCCGCCTGCCCCAGACCGCAGATCGAGGCATCGCCCATGACCTGACACAGGTCTTCCAGTAAATCCTGGTCCCACGTGTCAGCCTGCATCAGCTTAACCGCCTTTTCGCAGCCCGCCCGGCAGGGCGTGCACTGGCCACAGCTTTCATCTTCGAAGAACCGCAGCATGTTCAGCGCCGCATCGCGGGCAGTGTCCTGATCGGACAGAACCACCACGGCGGCGGATCCGATAAAGGTGCCATGTGGCTGCAGCGTGTCAAAATCCAATGGGATATCGTCCATCGACGCAGGCAGCAGACCCGAGGATGGACCGCCGGGCTGATACGCCTTGAAAGTCTGCCCTTCGACCATGCCACCAGCGGCCTCAATCACGTCCAAAATGGTCGAACCCGCCGGCAGCAGGTAAACACCCGGCTTGGCCACCCGCCCCGAGATTGAATAGCTGCGCAGGCCCTTGCGACCATTTTTTTCGACAGAGTTCAGAATCAGCGGCCCTTCGCGGCAGATTTTCGACACCCAATAGAGCGTCTCGACATTGTGCACCAAGGTCGGACGGTTAAAGACCCCAACCTGCGCCACAAACGGAGGCCGGTGACGCGGCAAGCCTTTCTTGCCTTCGATCGACTCGATCATCGCGGATTCTTCGCCGCATATATAGGCACCGGCACCCCGGCGCAGATCGATATATCCCTTTTCAACCAGGCCAGCTTGTTCCAGCTCGGCAATCTCGCGGCGTAGAATTTCCAGCACCGCCGGATATTCATCGCGCATGTAGATAAAGCAGGTCTCGGCCTCTACCGCCCAGGCAGCTATCAGCATGCCTTCAAGGAAGACATGCGGCGTGCGCTCGAGGTAGTAGCGATCTTTGAACGTGCCAGGCTCGCCTTCATCGCCATTCACGGCCAGATAGCGGGTGCCTTCGTTCATGCGAACGAAGCCCCATTTCTTGCCGGACGGGAAGCCAGCACCACCCAGACCGCGCAAGCCCGAGGACAGGATGTCTTCCTGTACTTTCTCCCAATCACCGCTCTCGCGCAGCTCTTTCAGCTTGGCATAGCCGCCGTTTGCTTCATATGCCGCAAAGGTTTCATAGGCGGGCAAATGGGCGTGGGTATCATCCGCAGCAATCGCAGCCTGCACCTTTTCAGGGGTGGCATGGTCGATATGGTTATGCCCGATCTCCAGCACAGGCGCAGTATCGCAACGACCCATGCAAGGCGCACGCAGGACACGGACGTTGGAAGGATCAAGACCGTCTTCCAACGCCTTTTGCAACTGCTGGGCACCGGCCATTTCGCAGGACAGGGAATCGCAGACGCGGATGGTCAGCGAGGGGGGCGGTGTTTCATCCTCTTTCACCACATCGAAATGGGCATAGAAGGTGGCGGTCTCGTAGATCTCGGCCTGACCGATGCGCATCTCGACGGCCAGCGCAGCAATATGATCGGCGCTGATATGGCCATGCGCATCCTGAATCAGATGCAGAAATTCGATCAGCAGGTCGCGGCGGCGGGGACGATCGCCCAGCAGGCGCGTGATCTCGGCCTGTGCCTCATCCGTGAACTGACGGCCTTTGGGCGTGTGCCGCCCCTTGCCTTTACCTGACTTCCAGACGCCCTTGGGTGCGCCTGATGGCTTGGTATCTAATGGTGCCATGATGCCCTCCGATTCAGGCCCCGTGTCTCATCAGACTAGCATATCGTCAAATCGCATATTTCAATCGCACGATAACGACACCTTATCACCGCAAAGACGTCACCACCGCGCGCAACGCTCCAACCGTTGGCAGTTCCGGATCGCGTGTCAAGGTCGCCAGACAGATAGGTTTGCTGACCACCGGATCGACCAAAGGCAGAACCTTTGTTCCCTTCAGATCCCCCAACGCCCGTACCAACACGCGTGGCACCACTGTGGCCGCCAATCCCTCACGCGCCATAACCATTGAGGCAGTGAACCCGCTGGTTTCCGCGACCACATGAGGATGCAGGCCCTGTTCGGCGAAAATCCGGTCTAATATGCGGCGGTTCTGCATCTGCGGTTCAAGTAGGCTGACCGGAAATTCGGCGACCCGCGCCCAGGGAATTGGCCCCGTTTCGTCTGTCATATGAGACGGGATCAACAGGACATAGGTTTCTTCATACAGCGACTGTACCTGCCGCAAATCGGTGCCGATACTGTCGCCATATGTGATGCCCGCATCCAGACTGCCTTCGTCCAGCCGATGTTGAATGGCCGTAGCCGACATCGTTTCGATCCGAGTGATGATGCGCGGATGCGCCTGCTGCAGACGCTTGATCAACCGGCCCGTAAAGGCGATTGCGGTCGGGATCACGCCCAGTATCAGAGTCCCCGTGATTTCCCCCTTTGCCGCCTGTACCTGCTGTTCCAAGGCCTTGGTGTCGTCCAGAATGCGCCGCGCCCGCTGGACGATCATCTCGCCCTCTTCGGTCAGGCCCTGAAACCGGTTGGCGCGGCGGACGATGGACACGCCCAACCGATCCTCTAGGTTGCGAATACGCATTGAAAACGCAGGCTGGGAAATCCCGCATTCCTCGGCTGCCTTTGCAAAATGCCGGTGCCGCGCCAAAGCGCTGAGCAGTTGCAGGTCGCGGATTTCGATCATGTGGCGGCATCACTCATATCAGGTCGGTGCCGACACTAGCGGAATTCCTTGGGATGAGGAAAGCAGGAGTTAAACCCGGCCCCTCAACTCCGCATTCAACATCATGCGCCAAACGTTGCCACGCAATGTTTGAAGGACCCCGGCGCTTTGGAGGTGTTCCTCTTTTTGTAGCCCGCTACTGGTGATGCTGTTTGATTTTTCTTCGCTCACCTCTGCGAGAATGAAACCACTGCAGGCCTGTTCGAGGCACACCCCCGGTGAGGCATTCCTCGAACAGGCTTTTCACGTCGCAACGTGGGATACATCTTTGTCTGGTGAGTATATGTCCAAGATGTTCCAATGTCCGGTCGTTGGTGTCGGGTTATTGATCATTGGGACATCAAGAACAGTGGGTTTGCCGCTGGCTATCGCCGCTTCCAATGCGGGCAACAGCTCGTCAGCAGCGCCCAGCCTGTGCCCCTCTGCGCCGTAGGCCCGTGCAATTTCTGCATAACCCGGTCCGTTGGCCGGCGCTTCGGCCGACCCTGGGAAGGTTGTACCATAGGTCAAACCGTAATGCGCCTTCTGAAGACCTGCGATCGTGCCGAAGGCGTTGTTGTTCATAACCAGCCAGATGATACCCAGATCAAGCTCGACCGCAGTCGCAAGCATCGACGGGTTTTGGCCGAAACCACCATCACCAACCAGGCTGATCACCACACGATCAGGTGCTGCCAGCTTCGCGCCGATCGCGCCCGGAGGGCCAAAACCCATTGTAGCAAAACCACCTGGGGTCAGGATCGAACCGGGTGTCAGGATATCGAATTGTTGTCCGACGCCGTTCTTATTCCATCCGACATCCGTTGTGATGATGGCATCCTCGGGCAGTGCCTTGCGGGTATCTGCCAGAATACGCTCGGGCATCATCGGAAACGCTGATGAGGTGGCCATTTCCACATTGCGTGCTTTGAAGCCCATCCGGAAATCAGCAATCTTTTGTTCAACGGCGGGGCGCTTGAAACCGCCCGGATACATTTTGCGGGCAACCCGGCTGAGGACGCGCAACGCAGCCTTGGCATCCGCAACAACGCCGATCTCGGTTGGATAGTTCCGGCCGATCTCTTGCGGTTCGATGTCGATATGAATGACCTTCGATCCGGGAATATTGAACGTGTAGCCAGGGTACCAACTTGAACAATCAGCCTCTTTGAACCGTGTTCCCACGGCAAAGATGTAGTCCGCGTTCAGGCAAGACTGATTAACCAACTCGGTGCCCCAAAACCCGGTCATTCCCAAAACAAGCGGATGGTCGTCCCGCAGGGCGCCTTTACCCATCAAGGAATGCGCGACGGGCAGTCCCATGTGTTCAACGAACTCGCGCAGTTCCTCGCTGGCCTGTGCCAGTAGGATACCACCTCCTACATATGCGACTGGGTTTTCGGCTTTAGCCAACGCTTCGACAATCTCGCGCGCTGTCTCGTCGTCAATCGACGGTTTCTTGAGCGCGCGCGTGTTGTCGCGGATACGGTCGAAACTGTCCGCGGGGATCACCTCTGAAAAAATGTCCATAGGGACATTGACCAGCACCGGCCCGGGCTGGCCACTTTCGGCCAGATGGAACGCCTTCTCCAGTATCTCAGCCATCAGGTCTGCGCGGTCCACCCGCCAGGCGCGTTTGACAAAGGGGCGATAAATCTCCCACTGGGCAGCGTCCGCGTGCAGGTTAACCTCCTGATGCGGATGCTTGCCATAGTAATGCGTAGGAATGTCACCCGCGATCACGACCATGGGGATACAATCCAACGCCGCATTGGCGACCCCGGTGGCGCAATTAGTTAGTCCCGGGGAGAGATGGGACAACACCACCGAAGCCTTGCCCGTCACGCGCGCATAAGCGTCCGCCGCGTGGCTGGCGATCTGTTCGTGCCGCACAGTTACGAAATCAATGGGACTTTCCGCCAGCGCGGCCAGAACCGCGATATTCGTGTGCCCGCACAGGCCGAATACGTGCTTGACCTCACGGCGTTCGAAAAAGTCAACGATATGTTCGGCAACGGTTTTGCTTTCCAGTTTCGCTCCGTCCATCACGCGACCTCCTGTCCGTAGAACTCACCGAACAGCTCCGGCTCCGAGGGGCGATCCTCAGGCGTAGGACGACTGACCCAAGTGTAGTTCATCATATGTTTCATGGTGACGTTTTCATTGGTGATGTTCCCGCCCCAGATGCCGCAGCCGAGGCTGCTGGTCATAGGCATGCCATTGGTCCAAGCACCAGCGTTGGCCTTGGACTGAGGCTGTCGAACCATCATGCGGCTGACCGGAGCCAGACGCGCCAACCGGTCGATGTGATCGTCATTATGGCTATAAATCCCGCAGGAATGGCCCTTACCTCCGGTGTTATAGATCTGGCTGACCGTTTCCAGCGCGTCATCGAATGTGTCGAAGTGATATAGCGCCATCAGCGTGGTCAGTTTTTCCTTGGAGAACTTGTGCTGCGGCCCGATTTGCCCCTGATTTTCAACCATCAGAAACTTGCGATCTTCTGGGATGTTAAAACCGGCGACTTTGGCCGTTTGCTGAGGCGGACAGGCGATGGTCGGGAACGTACGGTTACCCTTTTCATCCCACATGGCCGCTTCGAGCATGGCCTTCTCTACGCCAGAACAAAGATAACCACCTTCGGCTTCAAGCGCCTTGACCATATCATCGTAAACCGAGCGCTGGATGATAATGTTGCCATCTGCCGAACAACCAGACCCAAAGTCAGACGTCTTTGAAATCCGTGTATTTTGGGCAGCGATATCCAGATCCGCAGTTTCATCAATGACGATAGACGAATTGCCTGCGCCGACACCGTAAGCCGGACGCCCTGAACTATAGGCCGCTTTAACCATCGGCTTCCCACCTGTTGCCAGCGTCAGATCACAAATCTCCATCAGGTGCTGGGTAAGAGGGATCGAAGGTTTGCGGATCGATTGGAACAAGTCTTCCGGGGCTCCTGCTGCTCGACAGGCTGCGCGCATAACCTCGACCATTTCATAGGTCGTGACTGCTGTGCGTGGATGCGGGCTGAAGATGACCGCATTACGGGCGTTAGCGGCGGAAACACCGGTCACCGGTGGTGTCATCGCCGGGTTTGTCATTGGGATCAGGGATGCGATCACACCCGCAGGCTTGGCGTATTTCACCAGGCCTTTTTCCTCATCAACCTCGACGATCCCAGTCGACGGGGTGCGCAGGACATCGCGCAGTACCATGTGTATTTTGAACCGCTTTGCAGGGCGTCCTTCGCGGTCACCAATGCCGCTTTCGTCCACCCCCTGCTGAGCCAATCGCGTAAAGGTTTTTTCGTTCCCCGCGTACCACGCTGTGGCCTGAGACAGACGGTCCAGCCTGTCCTGTTCCCAATCCTCGATTTTGGCCATGGCCGCGCGGGCACGTTCCAACATATCAGCCGCCAGTCGGCGGTCGTCTTCAGTGAGCTCTTTGCCCATGATGATCCTCTTGGTGTTTTAGAATTGCTGCATTGGGCATGCGGCGCTGAGATCGCGCCTCACCGAATGTTCGCTTGGCGTGGCTCAGACAGCGACGCGCGTGCTCTTCGTATCCCAACTCGGCCACGCGGCTTTGGTTGGGCAGTTCAATGGAATAGTCGACAGGGGGCATCCGCTCGATGACGCCGGTGAAATCAATCCAACCTTCACCGGGATAAAGCCGCGCATCGCGGGCCAGTTGGATCATGCCCTCACGCGTATCCGCGATGCCTGGTAGACAGTCAGAGATATGCAGAAAGTGAAACAGGTCCGAAGGGACGTGCAGCAGTTCTCCCAGATCCACCCGACTTAGGTGCAGATAAA
The DNA here is from genome assembly GCF_059610485.1 of Ruegeria sp. CDSC081. Lineage (NCBI taxonomy): Bacteria > Pseudomonadati > Pseudomonadota > Alphaproteobacteria > Rhodobacterales > Roseobacteraceae > Ruegeria > Ruegeria sp. CDSC081. The sequence goes on from NZ_JBXWNS010000002.1 coordinate 64,916, forward strand.
GCGTATCGACCAGAATACCGCCATTCGGCTGATCGGAGGCGCGGACAATATCCAGCGCCTCGTCCAGTGTACGCAGGCGTGAAAAGCTGGGGAACTCCAGATCGACCGTCAGCCCGTAGGGCGCGGCCAGTTCGCAGGTCTCGGAATAGACGTCAATCAGGAAGTCGCGATCATCGCGGGTGTTGGTCCACGCGCTCATGATCATGCGCTTTGCACCAAGCTCTCCGCCTATTTCCAAAGAGGGTTCAAAACTGCGCGGGTCGACATCTTCGGTGATGCGCGCAAGCTCGACATCAAGAACTTTCAAACCCGTAGTAGAAAGAGCGGTATTGGTGGCCTGCACCTGTGCCCTGTCGATCGGGGATTGAGTAAACTCACCGGGCACATGCATCGGAATGAAACGCGGGCTGACGGCATCGTAACCGGCCCGGGCAGCAATGTAGACTAGCTCGGGCGGCGTGCAGCCGATCAGCGTCAGATGCGCCAAGGAATAGAGAGAGGGGCATGAGCCGGCCTCTTCGGGTTTCACCATGAACGACAGCTCCATACGTCTGCGAATCTAATTTTTATCATACTTAGTAAAAAATATCTGATATTTTTTAAAATATCAACTCTTAGCGACGCGGCTTAAACTGAAACCACCGGACGGGCTCCCGGTCGGGTTTAATCATTTTTTTACAAAAGCTTATATGATGATCCAATCGCTCTGAACTGGCGAGGCCCCACAGAGGCATCGTGAAATCGGACGCGTCTGCGCCGTGATCATCACCGGGATAGGCAAGCCAATCAGCCGGAACCCTGGCGCCATCAAGGCGCGCAGGCTCTGGCGATGCCGTATTGATCGGCCTTGGTGCGGCTTTCTGAAGAATCGAGGCTGCCGCAGATCATGACTTTGGCATTGGGAATTATTGAATGTGGTTTTAGATCGACATCGTTTATACGACCAACGCCAACAGGGCCGGCCCGGAAAGATCTAGATGTCTCACATCTCATCATTCCTGTCTTCGTAGAGGGGTAAGTAATTCGGGGGCATAGGGCCTTTGTTCCGACCGCCCTGGTTCATCTGTTCCCAGGCGTGGGCAAGAATTCCAACCGAACGGGACAAGCAAAACAGCCCCCGCGACAGGGGCGCGGGAAAGCCAAGTTCGCAAAAGATCACGGCTGTCGCGCCATCGATGTTCATCGCAATCGGCCGACCGCCCCGTTGACGACCAAGTTCGGCCTGAACCCCTTCTCCGATGTCTGCAAAGCGACCTGAAACGGTGCCATCATTTGCCGCATTGCGAACGAGCTGCATCAGCCGGGGTGCACGCGGATCGACGGGCTTGTGAAACCGGTGTCCGAAACCTGAAACGATCTTGCCGTAAGTCTCGCGCCAACTGTCCAGACCATTCCGAACAGCATCATTCAGCGATGCCCCGGCATCTATGCGATCGGCGATATCATAATAAAGCTCGGCGCACTGCTCGCCTGCTCCGCCATGTACATCGCCCAGCATATTCACTGCAGTCGCGATCGCATTATTGAGACCTACTCCACAAGTAGCAGCCATACGCGCAGCCGCAATCGAGGGAGCCTGCGGGCCGTGATCCACACCTGCGACCAGAGCGGCCTCAAACAGGCGCGCCTGAGCATCGCCCGGCAGATCGCCTCGCACCATCATCCAGATCATCTGCGGAAAGGATACATTCCCGATCAGGTCCTCTATGGCGTTGCCACGAAATGCGATGTACCCGGGCTTCATATCGATGATGGAGGTGCGCCACCATTGGCGAACGGCGCGCTCATCACTTGTCATGTTTTCATCCAGCGCGCTCATGGCGTTTGCACCTCTTTCGCCGCCTGAGTTTTCCTTTGCGCGGCGAGGCGAATAGGGGCGTTGCGCGCGCCAAAACCTGCATAACCAGCGCGGCGTTCAACGATTTCAAAGAAAAAACCGTTGAAAACGGGACGGCTATAGATCTGAAAATACTCTGCTCCCCCCGCGCGATCATAGAGGATATTGCCCCCATGCAGTTGGGTGATCAGGTCGTCACTCACCCCAAAAGTCGCCTGCAGATCAGCATAATAGTTTTCTGGAATAGTCAGGCTGGGGAAACCAGACTTAAGCAGTTGAGCAGAGGTTTCAAAAATATCATCGGACTGGAAGGCGATATGTTGAACACCTGCCCCAAAGCCTTCTTCAAGGAACGATGCCGCCAGCGTTCGGCGACCGACGGCCCCGTTCAAGTTCAGACGCACTTCGCCTTCGGGGCTTTCGATGGCCTGGCTTTGCACGACGCCCGACGGGTCGGCCACGTTCACGATTGGCGACTTTGCCATGTCGAAGGTCGAGATGTAATACAGCAGCCAGCTTTGCATTTCATCGTGGCGCATTGTCTGTGCCAGATGGTCGATACGGCGCAATCCGGCGGGTTGCATGGCTTTGGTTTTGGCAACCGGTTCGAATTCGATATCCCATACCCGATGCAGATCGGATTTCTCATCGATGAAATGAACGACGTTGCCACCAACACCACGGATTGCAGGGATATCCAGCTCTCCTGTTCCCACCGGCTGTAAGAAATTCGGGGCGCCCAGCGCGGTTGCACGTTGAACCGTCTGATCCGCATCTTTGACACGCAATCCCATATCACAGACCGATGGGCCATGGCCCAGAAACGCCGAATGGGCAAAGCCTTCTTTTTCGGTATTCACAACGATGTTGATCGCGCCTTGCCGCCACAATTCGACAGACTTGGTGACGTGCTTTCGCTCCATTCGAAAACACATTGCTGACAGCAGGTCTGCCAGTTGTGCCCCGCTTGTTTCATCGGCTGCAAACTCTACGAATTCGAAGCCTGACGCATAAACGCGTTCTGGCAGGTTTGGGATGCCGAAATCGGTTCCCGGCTCGGTCCGGAATACCTCATCCAGGAGGTTCACCAGCGACCTGTAGCTGTCTCGGGCAAGTGTTCGGCCGCCGGGTTGAGGAGCTGCTTCGTTGACGCGCGCAATGGACCAATGCCCTTTGTATCCTGCTCTGGCCAGCACGCGCACAAAGCCTGCTAGGTTAAGTGATCCAAGCCCAGGTAGAAGCCCGAAGTGCCTTTTGAGTCTGCGAATATCCATCTCAAGCCGGGGCGCATCGGACAGTTGCACATGGAACAATCGCTCTCCGGGAATGTCCCTAAGGCGGGCGGGTTTGGAACCGTCAGCGAGCGAGAAGAAAGAGTTTAAAGCCAGTCCAAAGTAAGGGCTGTCAATCGCCTCGACGACGCGCAACGCCTGTTCGTCCGAGTGAATGAGATCGGACCACGGCAAACCCATATAAGCCAAGCGAAGCCCCATCCCTTTTGCAATCTCGGTCGCTTCGCTGAGGTCTGAGATCACCTGATCCTCGGTGGCAGCAGAGTCCACTTCGAATGCAGAGCCAATTAGCAGCAGATCCGTTCCCAATTCGCTCATCAGATCGAGTTTGCGCTTCAGCCGATCAAAGGCACGTTCCCGCTCGCTGTCGGCCTGGCCTTCAAGGTTATGGAAGGGTTGCAGCAGACAAATCTTTAGTCCGAGATCTGATGCAATGTCCCGAATTCGCGATGGTGGCCCGTCAAAAGCGGTCAAATCCGGTTCATGCAACTCGACACCGCTAAAGCCCGCATCAGCGATTGCACTTAGTTTTTCGGCCAGATCACCGGGGATCGACGTTGTCGAAACCGAGAGACACATTACCCCTGATACCCAAACATACGCGGCAACCACAGAACCAGATCGGGCATCAGCATCATGATCACCAAGGCGAAAATCAACACCGCCAAGAAGGCCCAAATCTCGGAAATGATTTCACGCAGTGGAATATCCGAAACAGCATTAATTACGAACAGCAGAATCCCGTAGGGCGGCGTGATCAGACCGATCATCGAATTCACGACGACCAGCACACCGAAATGCACCAGATCAATACCAAGCGCTTCGCAAGTCGGGATGAACAAGGGCACAATCACCAGAATGATCGTTGTCGCGTCCAAAACGCACCCCAGGGCAAGGATCAGCAGGTTGACGAGGATCAAGAAGACGATCGGACTGACATCCGAACCTTCCAGCAGCGCCGAGATAGACTGTGGGATTTGCTCCTGAATCACGATGAAGTTCAAAATGAACGCGCCACCAATGACAACTCCAACCGCTGCAGAAGAACGGGCGCTGTCAACGAAGACCTGATAAAGGCCACGGAACGACAAGGCGCGATAGAAGAACCCTGCCAGCAGCAGGGCATAGAGTGCGGCCACGGCCGCGGCCTCGGTCGGTGTCGTGACACCCCCGTAGATGCCATAGAGCAGGATGGCGGGCATTAGCAGCGCAGGAAACGCATTGGCGGTTTTGGCGGGCAATTCGCGCAACGGAACAGGTTCTTCCAAGGCAAAGTTCCGCTTTCCTGCCAGATAATAGTTCATCGCCATGAGGACGACGCCCATTATCAGTCCCGGCAGAATACCGGCCAGAAATAACGAACCGATAGAGGCCTTGGAAACAAGCGCGTACAATACCATCGGGATTGAGGGCGGAATGATAGGGCCGATTGTTGCCGAGGCCGCCGTGATTGCGGCTGCATAGCCTCGGTTATAGCGGCCATCTTTGGTCATCATCTCAATGATGATTTTACCAATTCCCGCCGCATCCGCGACAGCAGAACCGGACATGCCGGAAAAGATCAGAGATGCCACTACGTTTACGTGTCCGAGGCCACCCTTGAAACGCCCGACCGCCGCAACGCAGAAGTTCAGCAGTCGATCCGTGATCGACCCCGCATTCATGATATTGGCGGCGACAATAAACAAAGGCACGGCAAGCAGGATCGTGCTTTTGTAGAAGCCTTGTAGGATCTTCTCGCCCGCTAGGGCGACATCCAGTCCGGCCGTGCCTAAATACACCAATGAGGCTAAGAGGATGGAATACCCAATAGGTGTCCCAATGCCCGCCAGAAGAAAAAGAGCGAGCAGGCAGGAAAGAAGTTCGATACTCATTTATTTGCTTCCTCGTCGTCTACGACGTCGACACGGGGATGATCGTCAACCACGTTGTACCCAACGACCAGTTCCAACTCTGTTTTTGGAGGGCCATTGCGCAAGACGTCGAAGAATAACCACGCGTATCGCGCTGCTACGACCAGCATGAATACCGCATATATCGAAAACACAGTGCGCAACGGTATCTTCTCGCCCGAGAACGGATTGCGGACAGTCGCTGTCTTGCGGATTTTCATCCAGTCGATGTAGTCCCAGGTCGGCAGGAAGCTATAGAGCATCCCGATCACAATCGCTGCGGCCGCCAGCATTGCAAAGATCTGGCGAACGCGCGTCGGCACCGAAAGATAGATGATGTCGAACTTCACATGATCCCGTTCGCGCACGATAAAGGCGCAGCTGAAGAAGATCACCCAGACCCAAAGAATGCCGATCAATTCTAGCGTCCAACCGGCGGGTGTAAAAAAATACCGCAAGAGAATTTGCAGAAGGAAGATCAGGAAGATTGCCGCCAGCATCCCGCCGGCAATCGCTTCGGTCAGTCGGGAGAACCCCTTGATAAAGGCCTTCATTGCGGTTCTCCCTCTCTTGTCTTGCTGAACTTAGTTGCCCAGAGCGTTAATCCGATCCAGAATCCCCTCGGGCCAAGAGCCAGCGAATTCGCTGTCCAGATACATGGACTGTACCTGATTGCGGAACGCATCGAGATCAGGTTCGTAGATCTCCATCCCTTGCTCTTTCAGGAAGCTGACAAGGTCCTCTTCTTTCTGAAGCTGCTTTTGGCGACCAGATTCCGCGGCTGCGTCTGCGGCTTCCTGAACTTTAGCCTGCTGTTCCGGTGTCAGCCCGTCCCAGACACCCTTGCCAATGGCGATATAGTTAAGGTCCACCAGATGCGACGTCAGAACGATCTGATTGGTCACTTCATAGAACTTGGCGTCAACCACGGTCGGCAGTGGGTTGTCCTGACCGTCAACCGCACCTGTCGACAGAGCGGTGTAAACCTCTGAGAAGGCCATTGGCGTTGGGGCTGCACCCAGAGCCTTGCCTAGAAATTGCCATGCGTCAGTGCCCGGCATCCGAAGATTCACGCCGTCCAAGTCCGCTGGTGTCGTCACGGTCAGTTCATCTTTGGGCTGGCGCAGGTTCACCTGACGTCGGCCCAGATACATAACCGACAGGAGTTTAACACCCAGCTCTTCCTCAGCCTTTTGCTTGAACGCATCCATCAAGGGATCGGTAAAGACAGCCACCTGATGCGCGGCGTCCTGATGGACATAGCCTGCAGTAAAGATCGAAAACTCAGGGAAGAACTGTGCGAGTTCCTGCGCCGAGGTAATCGACATTTCCAGGTTGCCCCGGCTGATGGCGTCAAGTTCGGTGCCCTGTGCAAAGATTGTGCCGTTATAGCTGGGCTCATAATTTGCGAACTCGGCAACCATTGGCGCGAAGACATCTGCCATGGCGACCGAGCGCTGGTCGGTCTCCGATCCTGATGTTGCGAGGCGAAGTTGCACTTTGTCTTCCGCCAGCGCACCACTTGTTGCGCTAAACAGAACACCGGTTGCGACCAGGGCTGATACTGCAGCCCTACGGGTAAGTTTGGTAATCACTTTGCTCCTCCCTGAGACATCATGAAGCTTCTTTTTTGCGATTCAGAGTTTTGACCTATTTTGGACATTTTGCAAGATTTTTTACAAAATATCAGATATTTTATATTACAGATACATTTGCCTTTGGCGTATTTTGCAGGCTTTTTATCCTGACCTTCTCGCCCATTCTGCAGGAATTCTGTATAGCTTCAATGACTTGAAGTGTTCTGAAACCTTCCCATCCGGACACAATCGGATCTGCTTCGTGCCGAGCAACTTCAACAAAGTGCCTGAGTTGATTGACCAGCGGATCAGATGCACCCTTCTTCAACACGGTTGATGAGATTGGCGTCCACCAATCCCGTTGATCACCTTGGTAGTTCCATAGTCGAAGATCAGGTACGGACAACGATCCATAAGAACCACCGATCATGTAGCTACTCTCCGCTGTCGACGGATAGATTGGATATTCCTGAGACGTCATCTCCCAGCTCCACGGGGCGACGATGCTGTCGGACACGCTTATGGTCCCAATCGCTCCGCTTTCAAACGTCAACAGAGCCCCGGCGACATCTTCGTTGTCATAACCGCGTTGCGATGAAGCCGACTGCGCCTGTACCGCCACGACCTCTCCGGCCAGATACCGCAGAAGGTCCACATCATGGACAAGATTGACCGAAATGGGCCCTGCACCGGGTTTCTTTCGCCAGGGCGCGGCATCAAAATATTCGTCGGGCTTATAGAACCAGCAATTCGCGTGGACAGCACGAACATCCCCAATCCTCCCATCAACAATAGCTTCTTTGGCTGACTTGATCAGGGGGTTATGCCGACGATGATGTCCGACCATCAGAGGCACATTGGCCCTCTCCGCTTCCTGGACAAGCTCCAGTGCTGCGGCAGCTTCCACGGCGATCGGTTTTTCGACGAGAACAGGACACCCATGTCGCACACATGTAAGGCCTTGTTCGACATGAAGCGTCGTAGGGGTCGCAAGCACAGCGCCGTCCGGCGTCTGAGTTGCAAACATTTCCTCAAGGGTCTCGTAGCATGCCACCCCGTGCTCAACGGCGTAAGCACGGCCTTCGTCACTGGGATCGACGACCGCAACAAGGTCAACATGGCGCAACGCCCGGATAGCATCTGCGTGGCGGCGTCCAACAAGGCCAATGCCAACAATGGCAATGCGAAAGTTCTTAGACACTTTTGCTTCCTTCCGGATGGTTCGAAAAATCCCGAAACCGACATTTGCGACTGAGCTGCATTGCTCAATTTGGACATGAAGGTATTGGGGTTTTCGCGATTCCGCAATAATATATGATATTATTATTTTTACCATACATCAGTTGGGATTGCTGATGTCTCCGAAAAATGCTAATTGAACGAAGAAACTGAGAATATCGGGTGAAACGCATGGCGAAACAGCCGTCTACGATAGGTGCAAGCACCTATCAGCGCATCAAGCGGGATATCATCTTCGGGGCGCTGCAACCCGGTTCCAAACTGAAGCTGGACGCATTGAAGGAACGCTATGCGGCGAGCCTTTCGACACTTCGTGAAACCCTAAACAGGCTTGCCAGCGATGGGTTTGTCGAAGCTCCCGAACAACGGGGATTCCTGGTTGCGCCGGTCTCCCGAGAAGACCTGACCGAAATATCAGAGCTGCGTGTCCTGTTGGAATGCCACGCGTTGGAGTTGTCCATTGCGAACGGCGACACGGATTGGGAAGGCAACCTCGTTGCCGCACATCACAAACTGCACCTGATAGAACGGCAACTTCTCAAGGGCGACGAATCCGAGAAAGAAACCTGGAAACGTTATGATTGGGAGTTCCACCAAGCGATGATCGCGGCCTGCAACTCCAAGAACCTTCTGTCTCTGCACTCGATCATCTACGACAAATACTTACGTTATCAGATGCTCGTGCTGACCAATCGTGGCGAAGAAGCCATCAAGGAGCATAAGGGTATGTTCGATGCAGCATTGGCCAGAGACGCGAACACGGCAAAGAGGTTATTGGAAGACCACATTCGAAATGGCCTCGCGCATACCTTGGAGGCTATGTGACCTCTCCCCCCTTTACTGTGACACCGGTACTTTTAAGCTAAGAGCTGAATACGGTGATGCAGTGCTTCCGATGGCGTCTCAGGATCTAGTTAGAAATCTACATCTTCAGCGTGCCCCTGAGCAGCTTTTCATCATCCGATGATGGTAAAGCACTTCTTCTCGCTCTCTTCGACAATCCTGTGCAGTTCCTCGAACCGATCCTTGTTCCCATTGGTAATGCCAAGTTTGGGCCTTAGCTGTTTTCGCATCTTTTCATTACGCAATAACGGATTGCGCGAAACGGAGCTTGATTGCCGATGCAGCGGTTTGTCAAAGCGAGATAGGTTCCCTCTTACAAAACTGTTGCGTGCTTGGCTGCATCAAAGGCTGTCGGGTCAGCTTGTACGTTGCTTGTAATACGTGTCTTTGTGGACAATCAGCCCGTCTCGGTAGGTCAGGATGTCAACGCTTAGAAACTCTTCTTTTGAACCATCCTTGTGCACGGCTGTACGGCGATATTCGCAATAAGCCTTGTTGCCGGAAATAGCGCAGTCGAGCGTTTCCCAATGCACGTTCGCGACCTTTTCAAACAGGGCTGCAAAAGCACCACGAATGGTTTCGGCTCCTTCCAGACGCACGCCATGTTCTTCGGGGCCAACAGCGTGATCAAATGTAGCGTCGGTTGCGAAGTGTCTCATTACAGAATCAATGTCATTGGCGTTAAACGCGTCACCGACAGAGTCGACTAGGTCTCGGGTCAAAGCGGTCATGATTTCGGTCCTTTTCCTTGAAGCATATCGCAAGTGTGTTTGAAGAAGGGGCTCGTCGGGTCGACCAGCACATTCAGTTCGTCAAAGTGATCCACATCGGGCACGAAATAGAGACCCATCTTGCGGTCTGCTGTTTCGTATTTTTCGACATACATTCGTGCCTGCCTGTGGAACTCATCGGTTTCCGCGCCGCCGACGACGACCAGCTGAGGGGCATTGGTACCCGGAGGGTGCTTGGTCATCGGGCTTTCGGCCTGGGCTTCTGCCGGATCCATTTGGATGCCCGCATTCAAAGCCTCGGTCAGGCGGACCGGCTCAAGATAGCTGAGCGGTGAGACCGGAATGCCAGATTTAATCAGGTCTGTTGGCAAGTCATCGTCAAATGCCGGCCAATCGGTCGCCATCATCATCTGGGTAATATGGCCGCCAGCGGAATGGCCCATAACGCAGAGACGGTCTGGATTGATGCCCAATGCTCCCGCGTTGCGCCAGACAAAGGACATGGCCTCACGCGCTTCTCCTGAAATTCTCGTGATGGTCACAGACGGGCAAAGATCGTATCCGATGACAACAACATTGAACCCCGCCTCAACAAACGGCGGCGCAATGAAGCTGTAGATCGATTTGTCGCCACGCTGCCAATAGCCGCCGTGGAAATAGACCAATGTCGGTGCGGCGGTGTCCGCGCAGCGGAAGACATCCAGCTTTTGTTTTTCACCTTCTCCATAGCGGATATCTAGGCTGCAATCGGATGTTGCACGCGCGTGCGCGCTGTCGCGGCTCCACCCGGGAATGACGGTCACTTCATAGTCCGGCCGCCCAGCCCGCAAATTGTACTGCGCGTCGAATTCGTCAGGGCTGAACCGGGTGTGGAAAGTCAGGTGATCACTCATGATACTGCCTCCGATTGGGGCGCGGAAAAGAACGCGCCGCGACAAAAGACCAGCGGAGGAACGGGTGCATGGGCATAGTTCACGACACGTCCCAAGAGGATTTCATGATCACCCGCATCAACCCGGTTGTGCACGGTGCATTCCAGATGCGCAGATGCACCGGGGACCAAAGGCGTCTTGGCCCCAGGAGTCCATTCCGTATCGGCAAACCGGTTTTCCACATTGCTGGCAAAATGCAACGCCAAAGCTTTCTGATCCGCGGACAGGATGTTGACCGCGAAATGATCAGACCTGGACAGCGTCGGGAACACGCGACCCGATTTTGCGACACAGACAGAGATCACAGGCGGCTCGAGTGAGACCGAGGTGAAGGAGTTGGCGGTCAGGCCCCATGGCATGCCCTCGGGGTCATAAGTGGCCACGATTGTGACCCCTGTCGGAAAAGCGCCAAGCGCACGGCGAAAGTCACGCAAGTCCATCACAGAACTCCTTCACTGACACAGGCCTTTTCAAGGGCGGCCCACTCATCCGGGTTTGTGCCGAAATGACGCATGACGTGACCCCGGTATGCGGGGCGTTCCGCCAATCGTTCGTACCACGCTTCGACATTGGGCAACGGTGGGCGGTCGACCTCGACATTGAAATAGCGATACGCCACGCAACCCAGCGGAATATCCGCCATGGTAAAGCTGTCGCCACAGACATAGGCCTTATCCGCAAGGTGCTGATCCAGAATGGTCAGCGTTTCATGCGCCTCATCGCGAAGTTTGGCGATCTGTTCCTGGTCCCGTTGGTCGGATTGGGTGCGCACAGTTGCAAAAAACAGGTAAATCACCGGCCCGAAGGCGCGGCTGGCGGACCACTCCATCCATTGATCCGCGATGGCACGGGTCTGTAGGTCAGAGGGGCTAAACGTACCCGCGCCGTACCGGTCGCAGAGATACCGCACAATGGCGAGGCTTTCCCAAAGCGCGAAATCCCCATCGCGGATCGCCGGGATCATTTTGTTGGGATTGATCTGCGCGTACATATCAGTGTCGAGCTTGCCAAAGCTGCCCCCGGCCAGTTGCAGCGTATAGTCCAATCCCAACTCATTGGCTGTCCAAATCACCGGAATAACGTTTGATGAATAGGGCCGCCCCCAAATTTCAAGCATGCTCCAACATCCTTTTCTGCGCAATGGATTGTGTCCCGAATTTTGGAACGACATGCTCAAACAGTCGATGCCAACTGGACAGGATTTTCTCATAGGGAACGCCAGTGTATTGCTGCATCAACATGAGGTGGTCGAGGCCGATGGTTTCCTGCCGCTCGGCAAAACGATCCGCTACATATTCGGCGTCACCAACCACAATGATCCCGCGTTTATTGAGGAAATCGAACCAATCCATCTCTTCGTCCTCAGAAGTCATCTCTTCGCCGACATCAAGATAGCCATGTTTTGTCCACTCGCCCTTGGGGCGCGACCCGCCGAGGAATTCGTAATAGGCATTGATCGGGCCACGAATGGTGTTCACCGCCTCCTCCATGCTTTCACCGACATAGAACGCCGTGCAGACGCCAACGCCTTCCCCAGGTTTCACATTGCGCCCTTCACGTTTGGACAGCGCCTCGCGGTAGGGTTCCCAGCAGGCCAGTGTCGCCTTGGGTCCAGCGGCCATCGAGATCACACCCCACCCTTTTTCACCAGCAAGCTTGAATGTAGGAGGCGCATTCGACATGAGCCAGACCGGTGGGTGCGGATCAGAATACGGGCGTGGATGCACGTATATCGCTTTGTACTCGCCATTCTCGTCGTGATAGCGCGGGTCCAGCGGTTCAAAAAAACGGTTGGTTTCTTTCCAGCCTGGAACTGGGAACTCATAGAACTCACCTTGATGGGTGAAGGCGTCGTTGGTCCACGCCTTCAGAATAATATCCAGGCTCTCTTGATAGAGGCGCATCACCTTGGCGTTGTCGCGCCGATCCGCATCCGAGTTGAACTGGATGGTCGAGCGCTCATTGATGCCCTTGGCGACACCAAAATCGAACCGGCCCAGCGACATGTTATCCAGCATCGCCGCGTCTTCGGCCACGCGCAATGGGTGCCAGTCCGGCAAGATGATGGGCGCCGTTCCAACCCGCAGTTTTGTGCAATGAGCAGCCACATGCGTACCCATCTGGATCGGGTTGGGCGGCGCGTTCATATAGCCGTTATGGGCAAAGTGATGTTCTGTGAACCAGGCGGTCGTGAATCCAGCCTGCTCTGCCAGCGAACATTGTTCGAGGATCATCTCCAGTGTCCGGGTCCAGGGAATCGTCTCACCAGGACTGAAATTGGCAATCAAATCAAAGCGCATAGCGATCTCCCGGACAGATGTGGAAAGTTGAATTATTACCCAATTTTCAACTAAGTTGAATTTTACTCGAAAAATCAACAAAAATCTCTTATCCCGAATGCATGAATAGCAACGTTACTGATACTGACACTCAACGGCTTGGCAGCGAAATCCGCGAAGTGCGCAAGGCGCGTGGCCTGACGTTACAAGACCTTTCGGAAACGGTATCCTGCTCGACGGCGTATCTGAGCCGGATCGAGCTGGGATCAGCAAAAGCATCGGCGGAGCTTCTGCGAGAGATCAGTGAAGCGCTCTCGGTCGATCCCAACTGGTTCTTTCCCAAGCAATCGGGTGTCGGACCATTGGAACGCAAACATGTCGTACGCAAAGAAAATCGCAGGGCGCTTTCCAACATGTACACGCGAACAACCCAGGAGTTGGGATTCGAAGACGAACTGCTATCCAGCACACTATCCGGACAATGCTATCTGATCCTGTCACGGTTCCGCCCAGGAGCCGGTACACCGCCTGAACCCCAGGAAGGTTATTCTTTCGAGGGCGAGCAACATGCGATCGTCTTGAGTGGCGAAGTGGAGCTGCGCCTTGGTGAAGAAATCATAGTTCTTCGCAAAGGCGACAGCTTTTCCTACCCTTCAATGATCGCGCATCGGTTCCGCAACCGGACTGACAAAGAGGCCACAATGGTCTGGGCGATGTCGCCAATACGAATTACTTGGTGATTGTTGGCCAGCTATCACTATTGCGAGAATTGCTTTTGATACAAAGCAACGGATAATGGCATTCGGAAAAGCCCACAGATCTGACCTAACTGCTTGGGCCAAAACCAGTCATTTGGTCAATAGAGACAACAGTTGGCTTTGTCCTGCGATCTGTAAATTCGACCACTAATCGCCGCTACGGTCTGCATGAATGGTTATCCTTTCCGCTGAACAGCGGCACCAGATCCTCCACTCGCGCTGCATTTGAGACGCTGCGTGCGCTTGCAGCTAACCAACGCGATCTCGCTCTCTTCGATATGACCATCGACAGTAAATTGTGCGGCTGTGGCTTGGTCACGATTGAAGTCTATGATGTCATGGCTTCTGTTCAGATCCATGAGCAAGCTTCAGACCTGCAAAGCAAGACTCAGAGACCCCTCCACTTCGAGATTCATGAAGGAACCAGAACCTCAGTCGAGAGGTGAATGGAAGACGAACCAAAGGTCGGGTTTGATTACTTTTTAGCAGGGCGTTTCCATGAGCGTTTGGGCATTTCAATGCGCAGATCGTGCGTGATTGGGCCACGTCTATAGGTTTTTCGAACTCGTTGGTGCTGTCGTGTTGCTCTGCAGCGGAATTTGGTCTCTGTTGCAAGAAAGCCGTCTTATGAGAGGTCACAATGCCCCAAACATCCGCCACCAATCGTCGTATTGTTCTCGCCAATCGCCCAACCGGACAACCGGACGAGAATACACTGCGCCGCGAAACCACGAGCGTTCCTGAACCTGGACCAGACGAAATGCTGGTACGTACGGTGTACCTGTCGTTGGATCCTTACATGCGTGGCCGAATGAATGACGCAAAATCCTATGCCGAACCCGTTCCGATTGGCGGTGTTATGACGGCGCAGGTCGTCGGGCAGGTGGTCAAATCCAACATCGAAGGATACGAAGTCGGAGAGTATGTGCTCAATACAAGCGGGTGGCAGGATTTTGCTGTCTCAGACGGAACGCAGGTCGTTAAGTTGGGTAAATCTCCGGACAACCCGTCTTGGTCGCTCGGAATTCTCGGAATGCCAGGCTACACGGCTTATGCCGGGCTTCTGAAAATCGGGGAGCCAAAAGCCGGTGAAACAGTTGTTGTGGCTGCCGCAGCCGGCCCGGTAGGCGCAACAGTCGGTCAGATCGCAAAGCTAAAAGGATGTCGCGTAGTGGGCATCGCAGGCGGTTCTGAAAAATGTGCTCATGTAGTCGAAAACCTTGGATTTGACGCGTGTTTGGACCATCGATCTGATGATCTGGCGGCGCAACTGCGCGAGGCTTGTCCAAGTGGAATTGACGTGTATTTCGAAAACGTTGGCGGCAAAGTTCTCTATGCCGTATTGCCGCTCTTGAACCCGTTTGCACGGGTGCCCGTCTGCGGGATTGTATCCTGGTACAACCTGCCCGGCCTACCGGACGGCCCGGATATGGGCCCTGCGATCATGGGCACGATCCTGCGGATGAAAGTCAGAATGCAGGGTTTCATAATCTTCGACAACTTCGGTGCCGACGTGTATCAGGAGTTTGTCCGCGATATGACGGCTTGGCTCAAAAACGGTTCAATAAGCTACAAGGAACATATGGTTGAGGGGCTGGAAAATGCTCCGGAAGCATTCAATCAACTGCTGGCCGGCGGAAACTTTGGAAAGATGGTCGTAAAAGTTGGTTAGCCGGACACGCAGCCAGACATTGCATCGTTCTTTGGATGGTTCCATCGTCAAAGTAACGGCCCAAAGCTGCAGTTGAGCCAAAGGTTCGATCTTCTCGGCTGATCCCGAAATCTGCCATTCGGACTACTGGAAGGATGCGCCACTTTCAGAAGTTTAGTCGCCCGCCACGGCATTTGGATAACGCTCGACAGGGATTTTGCGTGGGGGCACATTGCTCTGGGAGGCGTATATGTCGCCAGCGGCGACGCAAATGCAGCCGTCGACGCTGTGCATCAGTCACTTATCCTCGAACCTAACGGATACGAGGCTAACCTCTTCATGGGTTTCTATCTCCAGTTTGCGGGGGACGCCGCAAGTGCCGTGGACTATCTGTTGATCGCCAAACGTCTTATTCCTGTGCAGACTTACGCGTAGACGCTGCCCTATGAATGTTCGCTCCAACAACCCGGTCTCTAGGTTGGTGCATCTCACCTTTGTGCAGACTGGGCTGATCGTGTTGAAAAACTCCGATTTTCGTGAAGATGGGTGAAATACTTGCCTGCAGGAGGCCTTTCCGAGAATTCGTCGAGGGGTCGGCCTAAAACTCGCGTTGACATTGTCCGGAGCTCTCAGGGCCCCTACCAAGCACAGGGTTTCAATTTAGCCGCCGTAACGGATTCTGGCGGAAAAATGCAGCCGTCAGATACTCGAGTTTTTCAACACAATCGGCTCATAGCGGCCATCGAAGCAAACGCAGCATCCTATGATATTGTAATACGTCAACGTCGGGTTGGCGCTGACGTCAGACATCTCGCATCCCTCTTCAGGCGGAATTTGTCCGGCACCTTGCATGTAAATTTTCTGCACCGGATCGCCATAGAAGCCGAGACGGAAGCCTAGTGAAACCGCCTGCGCCACTTCGCGGAGCGCATCCACAAAGGCCGGGTCTGTGTCCTGACTTTCATCCCGGAAAGCCTGCTGTGCGCGTGTGCCTCCGGCTTGTGCGCCAAGGACTCCGCTTGCAGGCTATGGCAGTTCCTGATGACGTGCCGGTCCGCAACGGCCTAGACACAATGGCCGACAACCGAAAGATTGCCCAAAAAAAAGAAAGTGTTGCGCCATACATTCAACTTATGGATAGTTGATCCCACTCGAAATGTTCTACGGGCGGACAAAGGCGAGCAAAGCCTCTCGCTTGGTGCTTGTCTGCGACCAACTCAAGTTTCACTGTTAGCGAATGTGAGGGAGTGACCGATTATGCCAGTTTCGTATTTGAACAGGGCCGTCGCGGCCGGGTTCCTGATTTTAAGCATTGGGATTGCGCCGGCGCTTGCCCAGGAAGGCAGCGCGGGCGGCAAGCCGAACGTTCTCGTCATTTGGGGCGACGACATCGGCCAGTCCAATATCTCCGCATACACAATGGGGTTGATGGGTTATCAGACGCCGAATATCGACCGGGTTGCCAGAGAAGGAATGATCTTCACCGACTACTACGGTGAACAATCCTGCACGGCTGGCCGGTCATCCTTTATCATGGGCCAGTCAGTCTTCCGTACCGGCCTTTCCAAGGTCGGCCTGCCCGGTGCTAAGGAAGGTATGCAGATCGAAGATCCCACCATTGCCGGCCTCCTCAAAGCCGAAGGCTATGCCACCGGTCAATTCGGCAAGAACCATCTGGGAGACCGGGATGAACACCTTCCGACGAACCACGGTTTCGATGTGTTTTTCGGAAATCTCTACCATCTGAACGCCGAAGAAGAGCCGGAAAACGAGGACTACCCGAAGGATATGGTGTTGGCAGACGGCACGACGTTCCTTGAACGGTTCGGTCCGCGTGGTGTTTTGAACGTGACCGCGACCTACGGCGAAAATGAAATCACCCAGAATATCGAGGATACCGGGGCACTGACCCGGAAGCGGATGGAGATTGTGGACGACGAGACATCAGATGCTGCAATTGCCTGGATGGAAGAACAGACCAACGCCGGCACCCCGTGGTTCCTGTGGTGGAGCGGCACACGGATGCATTTCCGTACCCACGTCAGCGAAGAGAACCGCGCGCTCGCGGATGAGTTATACAATGGGGAAAAAGCTGATGAATACACTGCCGGCATGATCGAACACGACATGGATATCGGCAAGTTCCTCGAAAAGCTTGACGAGCTCGGCATCGCCGATAATACCATCGTGTTCTATTCCACTGATAACGGCGTCCATATGAACACATGGCCGGATGCCGGAATGACCCCGTTCTGGGGCGAGAAGAACACCCAGTGGGAAGGCGCCTGGCGGGTGCCTGCTATGGTCCGCTGGCCCAGTAATATCGCGCCCGGAACGATCTCGAACGAGATCGTGCATCACATGGATTGGCTGCCAACATTCCTGGCCGCTGCAGGCAATGAAACCATCAAGGAAGATTTGCTCGAAGGCATCACCGTTCCGGAAATGGCAGGCCGCGAGTATCGCGTCCATCTCGACGGCTACAACCTATTGCCAATGCTCAAGGGTGACACGGACAAGAGCCCGCGTAATGAGATCTTCTACTTCACTGACGACGGCGACCTCGCGGCGATCCGGCTCAACAACTGGAAGATCACCTTCCTCGAGCAGAAGGCCTGGGGAACTCTCCGGGCCTGGATGGAACCGCTGACGCCGCTGCGCGTGCCGCTGATCTTCAACCTGCGCCGCGACCCTTATGAACGCGGTTACCGGACGTCGAACACCTATTACGACTGGCTGATGGACCACGCCTTCATGCTGGTGCCGGCCCAGGCTTATGTTGGGCAGTTCCTGGCAACCTTCGAAGAATACCCACCGCGGCAGGAGGCGGCTTCGTTCAGCCTCGACAAGGTAATGGAGAAGCTGTCGCAGCCGGGCGGCTCGCAGTAGACTCATCCCGCTTCGTCCCGACGGAGTATTCCGTCGGGGCGCCTAATTTTCCGGTTGCCTCGGCATCCCTTTCCCTGCACTTGCGGAGGTTGTCCCTATGCGTGCTCTGCTATTTTCAATTCCTTTGACAATTCTGTTTGCATCAGCTCCGCTCGCTGACCCTTTGCCGTCTTGGACGGACACGGCCACCAAGGATCGGATCATTGCGTTTGTCGAAGGCATAACGGACCCGGATTCACCTGATTATGTCACCCCGGCCGCGCGTATTGCGACCTTCGACAATGACGGCACGCTCTGGGCAGAACAACCGGTCTACTTTCAACTGCTATTTGCCATCGACCGATTGAAAGAAATGGCCGCCGCTGATCCCGGGGTGCTCACGTCTGACGTGCTGCGGGCCGCAGTCGAAGGCGACATGGAGACAGTGGCCGCCTCGGGCACTGAGGGACTTTTGGAAATCGTCTCCACCACCCACTCCGGCCTGACGGTGGACGAGTTCCAGGCCGCCGTGCGCAGCTGGCTGGACACGGCCAGGCATTCCGGCACAGGCCTGGCCTATGACCAAATGGTCTATCAACCCATGCTGGAGCTCTTGACCTATCTGCGCGATGAAGGCTTCCGTACCTACATCGCCTCAGGCGGCGGCCTGCATTTCATCCGGGTGTTCTCTGAAAGCGCCTATAACATTCCGCCCGAGCAGGTCATCGGATCCATCGGAAATGGCAGTTATTCCGCCGGGGACGGACCGCCGCGGGTGATGAAGGACCCCGGTTTATTCTTCATCGACGACAAGGCAGGTAAGCCCGTTGCTATCGAGGCCCGCATCGGGCGCCGGCCGGTGATCGCAGTGGGAAATTCCGATGGAGACTTCCAGATGCTTGAGTGGACTACTGCGGGCGATGGTGCGCGGCTGGGCATCCTGCTGCACCATACTGACAGCGAACGCGAATACGCTTACGGCCGTGAAAGCCATATCGGGCAGCTTGCACGCGGACTTGATGAAGCAGCCAGCCGCGGTTGGCTGGTAATCGACATGGCCCGTGATTGGGAGCGGATCTGGCCGAGCCGCGAATGAAGCCCTGCACCATCCCTGTGCATGAACGACCCAGAAAATCGGATGGCCCTCTGAAAATGCAGATTGTAGTCTTGATCCTTCTCTTGCTGCTGGGTCTGCCAGCGATGGCCCAGAGCCTTGACGGCTACTTGGGGTCGGATCGTTGCACCGGTTGCCATAAGGACAGTGCCGCAGGCTGGGCAGGATCGCATCACGCTCAGGCCTGGACAACGCCGTCGCGGGAGACGGTCGCAGGTGACTTCGGCGGAACGGCCTTTCACCATGACGGTATGACCGCCCGGTTTCAGACAGGAGCAGAGGGCGAATACTACGTCGAGGTGATCGAAAAGGATGGATCGCAAGCGGAATACAAAGTGCATTCGGTTGCGGGGATCGAACCGCTGCAGCAATATCTTCTCGAGACCGAACCGGGGCAGCTGCAGAGTTTTGACGTGGTCTGGGACACCGAAGAGGGGAAGTGGTTCCACCTTTATCCGGACCAGACCCTGCCTCCGTTGGATGGTCTGCATTGGACGGGTCCCTACAAGACCTGGAATGCGCGCTGTGCGGAGTGCCACGCCACCGGGTTCCGCAAAAACTACGACGCACGCCGTTTAAGCTATGCATCAACCCAGGTCGAAATAGGCGTTGGCTGCGAGGCTTGCCACGGACCGGGAAAGGACCACGTTGATTGGGCTGATACATGGGAAACGACAAGGACACCGCCGTCCGCAAACCATGGATTTCCTGTGGATTTCGCCGATCCTCGGCAGGCAGTCGAACAATGCGCGACGTGCCATTCCAGACGCGAAGCCAACTTGGACGGCAACCCGGTGCCAGGCACGCGTTTTCATGATGCCTACACGCTCGCACTTTTGCGCCCAGGACTTTACCACGCGGACGGGCAGATCCAGGACGAGGTCTATGTCTACGGCTCCTTTCTGCAATCTAAGATGCACGCTCGGGGCGTGACTTGCCTGAATTGCCACGGCGCACACAGTCTGGACCTGAAGGCAGAAGGCAACGGCCTTTGCACCCAATGCCACAGCCCGGCGGGCAATCCGGACTTCCCAACACTCACAGCAGCAGACTACGACAGCCCTGCACATCACTTCCACCCGGAAAGCAGCGCTGGAGCGAAGTGCCAGTCCTGCCACATGCCAGAACGCGTCTACATGGGCAACGACTGGCGCGCCGATCACTCCTTCCGCATTCCCCGGCCGGATCTTTCGCCGGTGACGGGAGCACCGGATGCCTGCACCGCCTGCCACCGCAGCCAGGACGCAGCCTGGGCAGCTGCACAGATTTCCGCTTGGTATCCGGACGACAGAAACCGTGGCCGGCATTACGGGGAGGTGCTGGCGCGGGGACGTGCCGATGCGGCAGCGGCGGCCGGCGACTTGACCGCGCTTGCGCAGAATACCAGCCAGCCGGGCATCGTGCGGGCCACTGCGCTCTGGCTTCTGGAGCAGTCCAACGACCCGCTGTTCGCCGCTAGGCTGACAGACCTGCTGCGGGACCCGGATCCGCTTGTCCGCGCTGCCGCGGCCTCTCTGCAGCGCCTTGCACCGCTTCAGGAAAGGGGCAAGCGCCTGGCCGCTGTCTTTGCCGACCCTGCCCGCAATGTGCGCATGGCCGCTGCCCGCGCGATGCTGGGTGATACGGAGAACCGCCTCCAGAATGGAACCGCTAGAGAGCTGCAAGCCGCCATGGCTGAATGGCAGGATGCCATGGCAAACCGGCTCGATTTTCCTGAAACCCACCTCCAACTGGGCGGTGTGGCACTGAGCATGCGCAACATGGGCATGGCCACATCCGCGTTCCGCGAGGTGGTGCGGCTGGATCCGCAACGGCTGGATGCATGGATGATGCTGGCCAGGATCACAGCGGCAACCCAAGGACGCGTTGCTGCCGCCGCGGTTGTGGCAGAAGCTCTGTCAGCCAATCCGGAACACCCCGCACTTCTGGCCGCACAGGCAGAGCTGGAAGGAAGACCTGCGCCGCAAGGAGATAGCGAGTGACTGCTCTTGCCAGAATCCGGAACCTCAGAGCGGACCGCTGAGCTGCTCAGCTTCTGCTATCCCTGAAGTCACCCTGCATACAATGAAACGTTAGCTCAATAGGCACTGCCTATGAAAACGATCTTGACCGCAATCGTGCCGGCAGTTGCCGGCATCCGGGCCCGCGTCTGCTCAGAATACTAACTGGAACTACGAGGCAACGATCTACCTGTTCGCGCCCGAGACCAAAACCGCAATCGATACACCCGCATGGCAGATCAAGGACGCACTCATGTTTGGCGACGCGCTTGAGAATCTGGACTTTGCCTTTATGGAAGCCTTTGCCGCCAGTAACGGGAAATGGAGCTTTCTCACCGACTATATGTACACGGACCTGTCCCTCGGCAACGACACGCCCGAGCCTGTGCGCTCGGAGTTGAGCACGTCGATGACGACCCAGATCCTGAACGGGTAGAGCATCTTCAAATTCGACGCCCAGATATCGAACAGTACTGTCGATTTTGGTGTGACCTAGCAGCAGCTGGGCAGCGCGGAGATTGCCAGTTTTTCGATAGATTTCCGCAGCCATTGTCCGGCGCAAAGAATGCATGCCGTACCCACTCGGCTCTAACACGATGGCCGTCACCCAATCGCGGACAATTCGACCGTACTGTCGCCTCGAAATGTGTTGGCGGTCGTGAAACCGGCTGGGAAACATGAAACGGCAGCGGATCATTTCCGGTGACGTGATCCAAGGGGCAATCGTATCGCGCGTGTTTTCAGGGAGTTCGAACTGAACGGGACGCCGAGTTTTGCTTTAGATAACGGACACCCTTTCGCGAACGCGATCATCCCTCACCAGGTCGGTGACGGCCAGTTTCACCAGATCGCACCCGCGAAGCTTGCTATCAATCGACACATTGAACAGCGCAAGATCGCGCAGGTTGTCCACCAGTTCGAGCCACGCGCGGATCGCCCAAACCTGTTTCGGAAGCAGCGGCCGTTTCTGGCCGACAATCCGGCCCATATTCCAGGCTTTTCGTTTCGGAGTGACGGCGGGAAGTTGGACTCTTGGCATGATTTGCCCTCCGATCCTCCCTCCATCCCCAGACATCAGCACCGCGCTGACGAAGTTATCGTACAAGCGGAGTGAATGCCTGCTCTCGGAAGTCGGCCGAGAACACCATTTCTGCCGATGCATTCGGCAGCTACGAGCCCCTTGCCAATTGCTATTGGCGTCCGCAGCGAATGACCGCTTCAGCCCAGCGACATCTCATTCGTTTGTCCCTGTCAGAGTTGCGAACGGCGCCAGAAGAAATCCGAGGCCGTTTACTCATTCCATCAACCAAAATGACCTATTGAAACGTTTAGGTCATGTCGTGTGACACGTCACATACAACAGAATCCACTACTTCAGCTCACCCGCATTTAGAGTGACCGCAGCTACGGCAGGTCATGCATCCTTCGATCATCACCATGTCGAACTGACCGCAGGACGGGCAGGCTTTGCCGCGGGGGCCGTCGAGGTTGACCACTTGCGCCTGAGGGTCGGATTTCAGCCCCATCCCTTCGCCCTCAAGGAAGCCGATATTGATCAGGTGCTGCTCGATCACTCCGCCAATCGCGGCCAGGATCGAGGGGATGTATTTGCCTTTCACCCAGGCCCCGCCGCGCGGGTCGAATACCGCCTTGAGTTCCTCGACCACAAAGGACACATCACCGCCCCGACGGAACACGGCCGAGATCATGCGGGTCAGCGCAAGCGTCCATGCGTAATGCTCCATGTTCTTGGAGTTGATGAATACCTCGAACGGACGCCGGCGGCCGCCAATGACAATGTCATTTATGGTTAGGTAAATCGCATGCTCGCTGTCGGGCCATTTCAACTTATATGTTGACCCCTCAAGCGATTGTGGGCGGTCCAGCGGTTCAGACATATAGATGACATCGCCGCCGTCAACCTCGTGCGGCGCATCCGCGCTTTCTCCAGGAGCTTTGTCGGCACTCTCTGATACAGTCAGGACCGACCCCGTCACATCGTTGGGGCGATAGGTCGTGCACCCTTTGCAGCCCTGATCCCAGGCCTGCATGTAGACATCTTTGAAAGCGTCAAAGCTGATATCCTCGGGGCAGTTGATCGTCTTGGAAATTGAGCTGTCGATCCATTTCTGTGCCGCCGCCTGCATCTTGACATGATCAGACGGAGGCAGCGTCTGCGCGTTGACGAAATAGTCGGGCAGGTCCTTATCACCAAACTTGTCGCGCCACATCTGAACGGCGTAATCCACGACTTCTTCTTCGGTGCGTGAGCCATCTTTTTGCAGGACCTTGCGCGTATACGCATAGGCAAAGACCGGCTCGATCCCCGAAGAGACGTTGCCCGCGTACAGGGAAATCGTCCCCGTCGGGGCAATCGACGTCAGCAGCGCGTTGCGGATGCCGTGTTCGCGGATCGCATCGCGTACGTCGTCATCCATCTGCAGCATTGTGCCGCTGGCCAGGTATTTCTCGGCTTCGAACAAGGGAAACGCCCCCTTTTCCTTTGCCAAATCGACCGACGCCAGATACGCGGCGCGGGCGATTGCGTGCAACCAGCGCTCGGTCTGACGCGCCG
Source organism: Ruegeria sp. CDSC081 (assembly GCF_059610485.1). Taxonomy (NCBI): domain Bacteria; kingdom Pseudomonadati; phylum Pseudomonadota; class Alphaproteobacteria; order Rhodobacterales; family Roseobacteraceae; genus Ruegeria; species Ruegeria sp. CDSC081. The sequence goes on from NZ_JBXWNS010000002.1 coordinate 88,504, forward strand.
CCTCGTCAGAGCCATAGCGTAGACCCAGCATCAACAGTGCATCGGCCAGCCCGGTGACACCCAAACCAATGCGGCGTTTATCTTGCGCCTCGGCCTCTTGTTCGGCCAGCGGGAATTTCGAGGCGTCGACCACATTGTCCATCATGCGAACGGCGGTGGCGACCAGCTCTTGCAGCGCGGCCTCATCCAGATGTGCGGCATCCTCGAACGGTCCGGCCACCAGACGCGCCAGGTTGATCGAGCCCAGCAGGCAGGCGCCATAAGGCGGCAGGGGCTGTTCGCCGCAGGGGTTCGTCGCCGCGATGGTCTCGACATAGCTGAGGTTGTTGGCCGCATTGATCCGATCGATGAAGATCACACCTGGCTCGGCATAGTCGTAAGTGGCCTGCATGATCTTGTTCCATAGATCGCGGGCCTGGATGGAGTGATAGACCTTGCCATCAAACACCAGTTCCCACGGGCCATCGGCCTTGACTGCCTCCATGAACGGATCTGTCACCAGAACCGACATGTTGAACATGCGCAGACGGGCCGGGTCGGATTTGGCGGTGATGAACTGTTCGATATCGGGATGATCGCAGCGCATGGTCGCCATCATCGCCCCACGGCGCGACCCCGCAGACATGATCGTGCGGCACATCGCGTCCCACACATCCATAAAGCTCAGCGGCCCCGAGGCGTCCGCCGCCACCCCGTGTACATCCGCGCCACGTGGACGAATGGTTGAGAAATCATAGCCGATCCCCCCACCCTGCTGCATGGTCAGGGCGGCCTCTTTCAACATATCGAAAATACCGCCCATGCTGTCTGGTATGGTTCCCATGACAAAACAGTTGAACAGGGTCACCCGGCGTGCAGTGCCCGCACCGGCGGTGATGCGTCCGGCGGGCAGATATTTGAAATCCTCCAACGCCTCAAAGAACTTGTCTTCCCAATGAGCAGGGTCCTGTTCCACGCGGGCCAGATCGCGAGCGATACGGCGCCAGCTGTCTTCAACCGTTTGGTCGATGGGTGTTCCATCCGCCTGTTTAAAGCGGTATTTCATGTCCCAGATCTGCTCGGCGATGGGGGCGGCAAAGCGGCTCATTGGTGATTCCCTGTCTTGAAAGAGGTATCCAGATTAGCCCAATTCGCACCTTCACCACAACACCTTGATGAAGCGGTGCAGAAGGCTACAATATAAAGGTAGCCTTGGGACGACTCTGTGGGAAAGCTGTGGATAAGTACGTAAACCTCATAAAACTGTCCGTCGGATCAGAAAGCGTCGACACGCTGATCGCATGGCAGGAGAGTCGCATGCCTCTGTACGAGGACGGATTGCCGCGCCACGTGACACGCATGTGGCCCAAACGCGAAGCAGAGATTCTGAATGGCGGATCAATCTATTGGGTGATCAAAGGCGTTGTGCAATGCCGTCAGCGCATCCTACGAATGGACGAAGTGATCGGGGATGACGGCATTCGCCGCTGCGCCATTATTCTGGATCCTGAGGTTCATCGCACCCAGAACGCCCTGAAGCGCCCCTTTCAGGGGTGGCGTTATCTCAAGCCCGAGGACACCCCCGCCGATCTGCCAAAAACCCGCGCGCAGGACGATGCCCTGCCCGATGATCTGAACCGCGCGCTGGCGGATATCGGCGTGCTGTAATCAGGCCAGACGGTCGAGCACCTCAGTCAGAACATCCTTGTCTTCGTCCGTATACTTGGCCACCCGGCTGCGCCATAGGGTTGCTTGCGATTGCAGGATCAGCCCGTCTGTCAGGATTTTCAGGTGGTTGGCGCGCAGGGTTTCCCCCGTTGACGTGATATCGGCAATCGCTTCGGCGGTTTCATTCATTACCGTGCCTTCGGTCGCCCCCTGGCTGTCGACCAGCGTATAATCGGCCACGCCCGCATCTGTCAGAAATTCACGCACCAACCGGTGGTATTTGGTGGCAATCCGCAGGCGGTGGCCGTGGGTCTTGCGAAAAGCCGCTGCCGCCGCGTCAAGGTCATCAAGCGTGTCCACGTCGACCCAGCAGGCTGGCGTAGCGATGATCAGATCGGCCTTGCCAAACCCAAGCGGAGATACTTCTTCGACCTGCTGTTCCCAGCGCGGCAGTTTTTCATGCACCAGATCAATTCCGGTGACGCCAAGATGAATGCGACCAGCAGCCAATTCACGCGGAATTTCCCCCGCCGATAACAGGATCAGCGAGACACCCTCGATCCCTTCCACCTTACCGGCATATTCGCGGTCCGACCCACTGCGAGACAGGGTGATGCCGCGCTTTTCGAACCACGAAAAGGTCTTTTCCATCAACCGGCCCTTTGAAGGCACGCCCAGTTTCAGGCTCATTGGGCGTCCTCCTCAATCTCCAGCATCAGGTCCGGGCGCAGCACGCCGCCAACTGCGGGGATTTCTGCCCCTTTGCCCAAGTGGCGGGTCAGTGCATCATAGCGCCCCCCAGTGGCAATGGGCGGCAAATCCGGCCGGCCCTCGGCGTAGAAACCAAAGACAAACCCATCATAATACTCCATCGAGGTCCGGCCATAAGACGCTTCGAAGTCCAACCTGTCCACATCCACGCCGCGCGCTTGCAAGGCCGCGATCCGCGCCTCAAGCCGGTCCAGTGCCGGCGTGATCTGCGGCAAGTCCACCGCCACGTCGCGCAGCTGTTCAAGCGCAAAGGGCATGGTTTCTCGGACGTTCAGCAGGGTTTCCAACCCGGCCAGTTCGTTGTCGGAAATCGGTGGGGTATCACGATCCTCACGCAGGGCTTCGATCCGCGCCTGAATTTCAGAGGCGCGGCGCTTGCCGATCATAGGCGCGTCGGTTGCCAAAGGGTCAGTAGCCTCGAGTAAGGTCTTGCGTCCTTCAGGCCCCGGCTTGCGCCCAGCGAAACGGTCCAGCAAGACGCGAAAACGGCGGGGCCGCCACAGATGACGCATCAGGGCCGCCTTGCGCCGGTCGGAAGTCCTCAACCCCTGGACAGCAGCGGTCAGAATACCGATATCCCCGGTTGCCGCCCGCAGGGGCAACCCACGCAGTTGCAGCGCAAACAGCGAAAACACTTCGGCATCTGCACTGGCCGGATCGGTGCGATCAAACACCTCATACCCGACCTGGATATATTCATTCGCGCGATCCGGATCGTGTTCCTGCCGCCGAAACACCTCACCCGAATAGGTATAGCGCGCCGGTTCGGCACCGTCGGACATGTGCATTTGCACCACCGGCAGCGTAAAATCCGGGCGCAGCATTTGTTCACCATGCAACGCATCCGAGGTCACGTAAGCACGGGCACGAATGTCTTCCCCATAGAGGCCCAGCAACGTTTCAGCCGGTTGCAACAGAGGCGGATCAACAACCCGGGCACCTGCGGTCTCGAAACGCACCCGCATCATTGCTGCGCGCGTCTGTATCTGAGTACGGTTGGCCATGGCTCAGTCCTGATTGTCCAGAATTTCGCGCACCTTGGCGACCAGATCACCGCGCGGAACCTCGAACTGGCTTGGGCGTTCTTTCCATTCCTCAAGCGTGGCGCTTTCGGCGATCTTTGCACCAAGGATCAGGTCCTTGATCTGCACGATCCCATTCGCCTTTTCGTCGCCACCTTCGATGACCGCAATGGGTGAGTTCCGCTTGTCCGCATATTTCAGCTGATTGCCAAAATTCTTGGGGTTGCCTAGATACACCTCGGCCCGGATACCTGCATTGCGCAGCTCGGCCACCATGGCCTGATAATCCGCCATGCGGTCGCGATCCATCACGGTGACAACCACAGGTCCCTTGGCCTGTGCGCTGATCCGCCCCTTTTCGCGCAGAGCAGCCAACAGGCGGTCGACACCAATGGAGACACCAGTCGCTGGCACTTCCTGTCCAGTGAAACGCTTGACCAGATCGTCATAGCGCCCGCCGCCTGCGACAGAGCCGAACTGCCGCTTGCGGCCTTTCTCGTCAAAGATATCAAAGGTCAACTCGGCCTCATAGACCGGACCGGTGTAATAGCCCAACCCACGCACGACCGATGGGTCAATCTCGATCCGATCCGCGCCATAGCCGCCAGCTTCCAGCAAGGTCCCGATCTGTTCCAGTTCGCCAATGCCATCCGCACCGATTTGGCTGTCGCCCACGGCGGCACGCAGATTGGCCAACGTTCCTGTGGTATCTGCAGCTTTGGAGGTCAGGAAGGCGATGACCGGTTCTGCCTGATCATCGCTTAGACCCACGCCGTCGATGAAGGCACCTGACGCGTCCAAACGACCCTTGGTCAGCAATTCGCGCACGCCTGCTTTGCCCACCTTATCGAACTTGTCGATGGTGCGCAGCACGCTGTCACGGGCGGCGGCGTCTTCGCCCAGACCCATCGCCTCGAGCACGCCGTTCAGTACCTTGCGATTATTCACCCGCACCAGATAGTCACCGCGCGGGATGCCCACGGTTTCCAGCGTATCCGACAACATGGCGCAAATCTCGGCATCCGCCGCCATTGATGCGGTACCCACCGTATCCGCATCACATTGATAAAACTGACGAAACCGCCCCGGCCCGGGCTTTTCGTTACGCCAGACCGGACCCATCGCATAGCGGCGATAGGGTGTGGGCAGATCGTTGCGGTGCTGCGCGTAGACTCGGGCCAGAGGCGCGGTCAGGTCATAGCGCAGGGCCATCCAATCGCCCTTGTCGTTCTCATCGAATTCCTGCCAGGCAAAGACGCCTTCGTTCGGGCGATCCACGTCAGGCAGGAACTTGCCCAGCGCTTCGACCGTTTCGACCGCGCTGCTCTCCAAAGCATCAAAGCCATAGCGATGATAGACACCCGCGATAGTCCGCAGCATCTCGGTGCGCTGCGTGACTTCCTCGCCAAAATAGTCGCGAAACCCTTTCGGCGTCACGGCCTTGGGGCGGGGCTGTTTCTTGGGCTTGGCCATTTGGGGCGTCCTTGGGCGTTAAGTGTTCCGCGCGCGGTCTATCCCATGGCCCGTTTCGGGGCAAGGCGCGCTTTCGCTGGCCTTGCACAGCCGGTGCCGTTATGACCGGCCCGAGACAGGAGTTTCCAATGCAACATCTGGAAGAGCAGATCGCCCATCTGACCCGCACGGTCGAAGATCTGAACACAATCGTCACGCGCCAGCAGGATGAGATCGACAACTTGACCCGCCGGGTTGAGGTGCTGATGCGCCGCGAAGGTGAACGGGCACAAGAAGGATCAGGCGGCATCATCCTAGGAGACGAACGCCCACCGCATTACTGAGCGATTACAAGCCGAGCGTCGTTTTCACCGCATTGTCGACAACCCCACCCAACAGGGCATGCTGGTCCTCGGCGCAGCCCTCTCTCAATGCGGCTATGAAGGTCTCGCGCAGTTTCGCTTTGTCCTCGTTCGTGCTTGCGTGATCATTGATATCAATCTGGCGGTTATAGATCGACAGTGCTGTCATCTTCTCGACAACCGCAAAGATATAGGCCTCATCACCGTCCGACTCTTCAACCACCGTTGCACAGGTATGATACATGACGGGCAATGCGTCCTGAACCATTTGTTCAGCAGCTTCGTCGGCGATGGCCATGCCCGGAACGATCATGCACAGGCTTGCGAGAGCGGTTTTCATTTGGGTCAAACGCATCGTAGTCATTTCCAGTTATGTCCAATAAGGGCACCGGCCACGCCGCCGATTGCCGCGCCCTTGCCATCACCAATCAAAGCACCGACGCCCGCCCCGATCAACGCGCCTTCGATGGTGTTCTTTTTCTTCTTGTCGTCCGCCACCGCCGACCCGGCGGTGACCAAGGCCATCGACGCGGCCAATATCAATGTTCGAAAACCGAAATGTGGGATCGTCATATGGTTGCCCTCCTGTGGCATCACCAGAAAATCTCTTTCAGTCCTCAGCCTATCCGGCGGGCGAATGTCAGGCAACTTTTCCGGGGCGGTCAGATTTCCTCAACCGACATCACGCCGTCCAGCGACTTGATCGCCCCTTTGATCTGCGGGTTGATCGGGAATTCCTGGCCAAGGTCCATCTCGACATCTCCCGGCAGGCCAGGATCAAGCAGGCACAGATGGATAGGCCCTTTCGCAGCCCCCTTGGCTGCGCCAGCGGCATCTTCCAGAACTTTGGCAACTGTGGGCAGAACCTGCGGCTGATTAACAAAAATGCGCAGCCCGGTCGCCCCTGCCTCGGCCACGACCGCATCTACCGGCCCGACGGACCGGCCTAGAAGTTTGAGTTGATCGGCCTCCATCGTTGCTTCGGCGGTCAGCACCACCTGTGCACCGGTTTCCAGAAACTCACGGGATTTCTCCAGCGTTTCGGAAAACAGTGTGACCTCATAGGCACCTGTAGGGTCAGAAAGTTGGGCAAAGGCAAACCGGTTTCCGCGCGCAGATTTCCGTTCCTGCCGCCCAGCCACTACACCGGCCATCTTGGCGATCAGCGGACCCGAGCGTGCCTTTTCCATCACCTCATCCAGTGTCAGTACCTGCTTGCGTTTTAGGGCAGGCATATAATCATCCAGCGGGTGGCCGGACAGGTAAAATCCGATGGCCTTGAACTCTTCGCTCAAACGCTCGGCAGGCAACCAGTCCGGCGTCGGCGAAAGGCGTGGCTCGGGCAGGTCGTCGCCCGCCTCGCCGAACAGCGATACCTGGTTCGAGTTCTTCTGATCGTGGATCGCAGCTGAATATTGCACCAGTGGATCAAGGCTTTCGAAGACGCGGCGGCGGTTCTTGTCGAGTTCATCAAACGCGCCAGCACGCGCCAGCATTTCCAAGGGCCGCTTGCCGACCTTCTTCAGATCAACGCGGCGGGCAAAGTCGAAGAGGTTGACGAACGGTTTGCCTGCACGTCCTTCTACTACCAAATTCATCGCCTCAACGCCGACGTTTTTCAACGCGCCCAGCGCGTAAACCAGATGCTGATCCACCACGTCAAACGTGGATTGCGAGCGGTTCACGCAGGGCGGTATGTAAGGCAGTTCCAACCCTTTGCGGACTTCCTCGAAGTAAACCGCCAGCTTGTCAGTCAGATGGATATCGCAGTTCATGACCCCGGCCATGAACTCGACCGGGTGGTTCGCCTTCAACCAGCCGGTCTGATAGCTGACCACGGCATAGGCGGCAGCGTGGGATTTGTTGAAGCCATAGTTGGCGAATTTATCCAACAGGTTCCAGACCTCGGTCGCCTTAGCCTCGTCCACGTCATTCTCAGCAGCGCCTTTGAGGAACTTAGGCCGCTCGGCATCCATCGCCTCCTGAATTTTCTTACCCATCGCGCGGCGCAGCAAATCCGCTCCGCCAAGGCTATAGCCCGCCATTTCCTGAGCGATCTGCATAACCTGTTCCTGGTAGACGATAATGCCTTGGGTTTCGTCCAGGATATGGTCGATGGAAGGGTGCAGCGTGTCCCGTTCGCTCAGCTTGTTCTTGACCTCGCAGAACTTGGGGATGTTCTCCATCGGGCCCGGACGGTATAGCGCGACGAGGGCGATGATATCCTCGATACAATCCGGTTTCATCCGCTTGAGCGCATCCATCATGCCCGAGGATTCCACCTGGAACACCGCTACGGTCTTGGCCGCTGAGTAGAGTTTGTAAGTCGCTTCATCATCCAGCGGGATGGCGTTGATCTGGTTCGCGGCCCCCTCGGCGGCTTCGTACAGCTCGGTGCCATCAGCAGCGATGTGCAGGTCGCGCCCGGATTTGAAGATCAGATCCATCGCATTCTGGATCACGGTCAGGGTTTTCAGACCCAGAAAGTCGAATTTAACCAGACCGGCCTGTTCTACCCATTTCATGTTGAATTGGGTCGCAGGCATGTCGGAACGCGGATCCTGATACAGCGGCACCAGCGCATCCAGCGGACGGTCGCCAATCACCACACCAGCCGCGTGGGTCGACGCGTTTCGCAACAGCCCCTCGACCTGCTGGCCATAAGTCAGCAGACGGTCCACAACCTCCTCGTTACGCGCCTCTTCCCGCAGCCGGGGTTCATCTTTCAACGCCTTCTCGATGGAGACGGGTTTGACGCCTTCCACCGGGATCATCTTGGACAGGCGATCCACCTGCCCATATGGCATCTGCAAAACCCGCCCGATGTCACGCACGGCGGCCTTCGACAGCAGCGCGCCAAAAGTTATGATCTGCCCAACCTTGTCGCGCCCATATTTCTGCTGCACGTAGCGGATCACCTCTTCGCGGCGGTCCATGCAGAAGTCGATATCGAAGTCAGGCATCGATACCCGTTCGGGGTTCAGGAAACGTTCGAACAGCAGCGAATAACGCAACGGATCAAGGTCGGTGATCGTCAGCGCATAGGCCACCAGCGACCCCGCGCCCGAGCCCCGCCCCGGCCCAACCGGGATGTCCTGATCCTTTGACCATTGGATGAAATCGGCAACGATCAGGAAATAACCCGGAAACCCCATGCCCTCGATGATGTCCAGTTCGAAATCCAGCCGCTTCTGATACTCTTCAGGGGTTACCGCATGCGGGATCACGGCCAGACGTTTCTGCAGACCTTCATTGGCTATGCGGCGCAGCTCGGCCACCTCGTCATCGGCGAATTTCGGCAGGATCGGATCGCGGCGATAGGCCATGAACGCACAGCGCCTGGCGATCTCGACCGTGTTTTCGATTGCTTCGGGCAGATCGGCGAACAGGGTCGCCATTTCCTGCTGCGACTTGAAATAATGCTGTGCGGTCAGACGGCGGCGGCCATCCTGCTGATCGACATAAGCACCCTCGGCAATACAGATCAGCGCATCATGCGCTTCGTACATGTCCGTGGTCGGGAAGTAGACATCGTTGGTAGCCACCAGCGGCAGGTTCTTGGCATAGGCCATTTCAACATGGCCGCGCTCGGTCAGACGTTCGGCCTCGGGCTGACCACCCTCGCCTGGATGGCGCTGTAGTTCGACATACAGACGATCCGGGAACATGGTTGCAAGGCGATCCACCAAGACCTCGGCCGCTGGGCGCTGCCCTTGCTGCAACAAGCGACCCACCGGTCCGTCGGGGCCGCCAGACAGGCAGATCAGACCATCCGAGCGCTCTGCCAGTTCATCCAATGTCACCTGCGGCAACTGCCCGCCCTTGTCCACATACAGGCAAGAGCTGAGCTTCATTAGGTTTTCATACCCGACCTCTGACTGCGCCAGCAGCACCAGCGGCGCGGGGGCTTTCGCTTTCTCGCCCGGTTGCGCCTGCAGATAGGTCAGATCGACCTGGCACCCCATGATCGGCTGAACGCCCGCTCCGCTGGCGGTGACCGAAAACTCCAACGCAGAGAACATGCTGTTGGTGTCCGTGACGGCGACGGCGGGCATCTCAAGCTTTTCACACAGACCAGGCAGCTTTTTCAGCCGCACGGCGCCTTCCAGCAGGGAATATTCGGTGTGAACGCGGAGGTGGATGAATCGTGGAGTGCTGCTCATGCCGCCCACGCTATCGCAGCCGGTGATGGTACAAAAGCCTGAACCGTAGGTTCGGATTGCCAAAAAAACATGCGCTGATTGTTCGGGAAATCCATAAGGTGCTTCGGACTCTGAGGGTGAAATATACTGCAAAACCTTTTAATTTCAATGTGATGAGCATCGAAACCATATGAAACACAAGGATCGGACCAATGAAATGATACATCAGAAGCGCGGTTTTTCTTGCCAGATTGGCTGCGCTGTTTCTAACATCTAATGGCAAGCTATCCGCCCGCACTCTTTCTACGTCGCATCGAAGGAGAGCATTCAGAGGCGCAATTCGGTAACGCGACGGGTTTCACGAATGGATATCACGTTTCTTCTGAACGGAGAGACAGTGGAGTTGGCGAATGTCGATCCGACAGTCACCTTGTTGGATTGGCTGCGCGAGGATCGCTCTCTGACCGGCACCAAAGAGGGCTGCAACGAAGGTGATTGCGGTGCCTGCACTGTCATGGTGACGGATCAGGGGGGAGCCAAAGCTCTGAACTCCTGCATTCTGTTCCTGCCTCAGCTCCACGGCAAAGCGGTGCGCACCGTCGAAGGCGCCAGCAGCTCGGACGGGAAGGCCCACCCGGTTCAGCAGGCAATGGTTGATCTGCACGGGTCGCAATGTGGCTTTTGCACCCCCGGCTTTGTAATGTCGATGGTGGCCGGGCATGCGAATGGTGCAACCGATCACGACACACAGCTGGCCGGGAACCTGTGCCGCTGCACGGGCTATGCGCCGATTATCCGTGCCGCCAAAGCCGCCGAAAAGCACCCTGTTCCCGTCTGGGTCAAGGACAAGCCTGACGCAGCACCCGCCGCGTCTCCTATGCTGCCGCGGTCCTCGGACGAGCTTGCCGCCATTTATGCCGAACACCCAGAGGCCACCCTGGTCGCTGGCGCGACCGATGTAGGCCTTTGGGTCACCAAACAGTTGCGCGACCTGAAAACAGTAATCTTCATGAACGGTTGCGATGATCTGAAACAGATCACGGTTACTGACAATGAAATTCGTCTTGGTGCCATGGTCGATATGAACCGCATGGGCGAAGCGCTGGGGGATCTGCACCCCTCTTATGCTGAAATGATCCGCCGCTATGCCAGCGTACAGGTGCGGCACGCCGCAACCGTCGGCGGTAATATCGCCAATGGGTCACCAATCGGTGACAACCCACCTGCACTGATTGCCCTCGGCGCCAGCCTGCACCTGCGCAAAGGTGACACAAGGCGAACGCTGCCCTTGGAAGAGTTCTTCATCGACTATGGAAAACAGGATCGCGTACCCGGAGAATTCGTCGAAGCCGTAAGCTTCCCGCGCCAGGCGGATCGGTTGAAATGCTACAAGCTCAGCAAGCGGTTTGATCAGGATATCTCGGCCGTTTGTGGATGTTTCAACATTACCGTTGCAGAAGGTACCGTCACTCAGGCGCGAATCGCATTTGGCGGCATGGCGGGCGTACCGAAACGCGCCACTCAAGTCGAAGCTTCGTTGACCGGCAAGCCATGGACAGCTGCTACAGTTCAATCCGCTCTGACGATGTTTGCCGAGGATTACGCGCCAATGTCAGATATGCGCGCCTCGGCTCATTACCGCCTTGAGGCGGCAAAAGCGATGCTGGAACGTTATTTCCTTGAAGATCAGGGCCAGGTAACCAATGTGCTGGAGGTGTCGGCATGAGCGTGACAAAACCACTGCCTCATGACGCCGCGCCGCTACATGTCTCCGGTTCGGCCCGCTATGTGGACGATATCCCAACACCAAAAGGCACGTTGCATCTGGCCTTTGGTCTCAGTCCCATCGCCAAGGGCACAATCGCCGCGATTGACCTGTCTGCAGTCAAAGCCGCCGACGGTGTCGTCATGGTGATGACCGCCGAAGACCTGCCCTTTGCGAATGATGTTTCACCGTCCATTCACGATGAACCTTTGTTGTCGGACGGCTCTGTCCACTATATCGGGCAGCCCGTGTTTCTGGTTGTCGCCACCAGCCATCTGGCCGCGCGCAAAGCTGCACGACTGGGCAAGATCGACTATACTGAAGAAACACCAATTCTGACGATTGAAGAGGCGCTGGCCGCCGACAGTCGGTTCGAGGACGGCCCGCGCATCTACACCAAAGGTGATGCAGACGCCGCCATTGCAGGCGCGGCGCATGTGATCGAAGGCAGTTTTGAGCTTGGCGGGCAAGAGCATTTCTATCTGGAAGGTCAGGCTGCACTGGCGGTGCCGAATGAGGGTGCTGATATGCTGGTCCACAGTTCAACCCAGCACCCGACTGAGATTCAGCACAAAGTGGCAGAGGCTCTGGGCGTTCCCATGCATGCTGTGCGCGTTGAAACCCGGCGCATGGGCGGCGGGTTCGGGGGCAAGGAAAGCCAGGGCAACGCTCTGGCTGTTTCCTGCGCAGTGGCTGCGCGGGCAACCGGCACAGCCTGCAAGATGCGCTATGACCGCGATGACGACATGATCATCACCGGTAAGCGGCATGCCTTTCGCATTAGCTATAGGGCCGGGTTCGATCAGGATGGGCATATTCAGGGGGTATCCTTTCTGCACCACGCCATATGCGGATGGGCACAAGACCTGTCGCTGCCCGTCGCGGACCGGGCGATGCTGCATTCCGACAATGCGTATCTGCTGCCCAATGCGCGGATCGAAAGTCACCGGCTGAAAACCAACACCCAATCTGCCACCGCCTATCGGGGGTTTGGAGGCCCTCAGGGTATGGTTGGAATCGAACGCGTCATGGACCACGCCGCGCATGAGCTGGGTCTGGACCCGGTCGAACTGCGCCGCAGGAACTATTACGCTGCTCCGGCGGGTACCGATGACCATGCCCCTGATCGCAATGGCGGCGATACGCCAAACACCACCCCTTATGGCATGGAAGTCGAAGATTTCGAACTTCACGGCATGACCGAAGCCTTGTTGAATTCCAGCGACTATGCCGCGCGCAAGGCAGCAATTCAGAAATGGAATGCCGAGAACAGCGTGATCAAAAAGGGCATCGCCTTCTCTCCGGTCAAGTTCGGCATTTCCTTCACCCTGACCCATCTGAATCAGGCCGGCGCGCTGGTGCATGTGTACCAGGACGGGTCCGTGCACCTGAACCATGGCGGCACCGAGATGGGCCAGGGCCTGTTTCAAAAAGTGGCCCAGGTTGCCGCCTCACGCTTTGGTATTCCGCTAGAGATGGTGAAGATCACCGCCACAGACACGGCCAAAGTGCCGAACACCTCGGCAACGGCGGCATCCTCGGGAAGCGATCTCAACGGCATGGCGGTGAAAGCCGCCTGTGACACAATCCGCGACCGGATGGCAGAGTATCTGGCCGAGCGACATCAGGCCGACCCGTCGGCTGTCACCTTCGGGGATGGTCATGTATCGGTTGGTGAGGAACGCTATACCTTTGCCGAAGCGGCTGCGCTGACCTATCAGGGCCGCATCAGCCTTTCGGCCACCGGCTTCTATAAGACACCCAAGATCGAATGGGACCGGATCAAAGGCCAAGGTCGTCCGTTTTTCTACTTCGCCTATGGCGCCTCGATCACCGAAGTTGCCGTGGACACACTAACCGGTGAGAACCGCATCTTGCGCACGGATATCCTGCATGACGCGGGCGCGTCGCTGAACCCTGCGCTGGATATCGGTCAGGTCGAAGGTGGCTATGTGCAGGGCGCGGGTTGGTTGACGACCGAAGAACTCGTCTGGGATGGCACAGGCAATCTGCGCACCCATGCGCCATCGACCTACAAGATCCCGGCTTGTTCCGACCGCCCCGACATCTTCAACGTTGCGCTTTGGGAGGCTGAAAACCGTGAGGACACGATCTATCGCTCGAAAGCGGTAGGCGAACCTCCATTCATGCTTGGGATATCCGCTTGGCTGGCACTGTCGAATGCGGTGGCGGCCTGCGGAAACAGCTACCCCGCATTGGATGCCCCCGCCACGGCAGAAGAAGTCTGGCATGGTGTCCAAAGGATGAAGGGGGACGACTGATGGGATTTGACCTTGAGACTTTGAGGGAGGCGGTCAAAACCCATGGGCGCGTGATCCGGGTAGTCATCGCCGGGATCAAGGGCTCGTCCCCACGTGAGGTTGGTGCCGCAATGCTGGTCTGGCAGGACGGGCAATCCGGCACGATCGGCGGCGGCACACTTGAGTTTCAGGCAGCCGAAGCGGCGCGGATACAAACCGCCCAATCGCGCCTGACCCATCACGCGCTTGGCCCCGACATGGGCCAGTGCTGCGGTGGCGCTGTTTCCTTGCTAAGCGAGGTCTATGACCGCAACAACATCAACGATCTGGACGACAGCATCATCGCGCGACCAACATCGGGCCAGGACATGCCACTGTCGGTCAAACGCCTGTTGACCGAAGCCCGCGGACAGGGGATTGCACCAGAGGCACAGCTGATCGAAGGCTGGATGGTCGAGCCGGTCCACAAACCCGCGCGTACACTGTGGGTCTGGGGCGCGGGTCACGTCGGTCGCGCCTTGGTGGATGTCCTGTCACCGCTGCCCGATCTCGCAATCACCTGGGTCGATACAGGATCCAAGCGGTTTCCGGAAACCGTACCGAACGGAGTCACCGCCGTCCCTGCCGCGAAACCAGCGGAACTGGTTCGGCATGCGCCGCGTGATGCTGAACATCTGGTGCTGACTTATTCACACAATCTGGACTTGGAATTGTGCAACCGTCTGCTTTCGCACGATTTCCGCTTTGCGGGGCTGATCGGCTCGGCTACGAAATGGGCGCGGTTCCGGTCGCGGCTGGCGGCGCTGGGGCACTCGCCCGAGCGGATCAGCCGGATCACCTGCCCGATTGGCGACCCGGGCCTAGGCAAGCACCCGCAGATGATTGCCGTGGGCGTCGCAGCACAACTGCTGCGCCCGATCGGGCAAAACAATTTGAAGAAGGATCTGAGCGCGTGACCACTCCACTGCTAAGTTTGCAAGGACTGACCAAAGCCTATCCCGGCGTCGTGGCCAATGATCAGGTGTCCTTTGACATCGGTGAGGGCGAAGTTCATGCCCTGTTGGGCGAAAACGGCGCGGGGAAATCCACGCTGGTCAAAATGATCTATGGCTTGGTGAAGCCAGACAGCGGCACCATGCTGTTGCGTGGCCAACCCTTTGCTCCGCCCGAGCCGCGTGCCGCGCGTGCTGACGGAATCGCGATGGTATTTCAGCATTTTTCGCTGTTCGACGCGCTGAACGTGGCCGAGAACATCGCATTGGGGATGGAGAACCCGCCACCAATGGGCGACCTGGCCTCGCGCATTCGGGAAGTTTCGGAAACCTACGGCCTACCGCTGGACCCCTTTCGTACAGTCGGTGACCTGTCTGCGGGGGAACGCCAACGGGTTGAGATCATTCGCTGCCTTCTGCAGGATCCAAAGCTTTTGATCATGGATGAACCGACCAGTGTTCTGACTCCGCAAGAAGTCGATATCCTTTTCGAAACGCTGAATAAATTGCGGTCTGAAGGCACATCGATCCTGTATATCTCGCACAAGCTTGAAGAAATCCGCACCCTATGCGACCACGCTACGATCTTGCGTCTGGGCAAGAATGTGGGCGAATGCGTTCCGTCTGAAACCTCGGCCCGGGAGATGGCCGAGTTGATGGTCGGTTCAACCCTGCAAACACCTGAGCGCGGAGGCCGCGAGTTCGGCGAGGTCGCGCTGGATGTCAGCGGGCTTTCCGTGCCCTCACCGTCTGAATTCGGCACCGCGCTGAAGAATGTCCACATGACAGTTCGCAAGGGCGAAGTGCTGGGAATTGGCGGTGTTGCCGGCAACGGACAGGACGAACTGCTGGGTGTCCTGTCTGGCGAAATCCAGACAGCTGCCGATGCGATCAAATTCGATGGCCAGCCGATTGGCAAACTGGGCCCAACCGCACGGCGCAAGCTGGGCGTACTGACCGCCCCCGAAGAGCGGTTGGGACATGCAGCCGCCCCAGACATGAGCCTGACCGAAAACGCCCTGCTGACCGGATCGGTCCGCGAAGGGTTGGAAAGCAACGGGTTCTTGAAATGGGCAGATACCAAGAGCTTTGCTGAAAAGATCATCAGCGCCTTTGATGTGCGCACGCCGGGGCCCGAGAATGCGGCCCGGTCATTGTCAGGCGGCAACCTACAGAAATTCGTGATCGGACGCGAAGTGTTGCAGAACCCCGATGTGCTGGTCGTGAACCAACCCACATGGGGGGTGGACGCCGCTGCCGCTGCGTCGATCCGACAGGCCATTCTGGACCTTGCCGCCAAGGGCACGGCGGTGGTCTGCATCAGCCAGGATCTGGACGAATTGATGGAAATCTCGGACAGCTTTGCCGCCCTGAACGAAGGCAGGCTCAGCGCGCCACGCACAACCACGGGTCTGACCGTGGATGAGATCGGCCTGATGATGGGCGGTGCACATGGCATGGAGGTAGCCCATGTCTGATGCAAAACAAAATATGACGACGGGGGTGTGAGCAGATGATTGTATTGGAGAAACGGCCACAGCCGTCCAAGGCGTGGTCTTATGCGACCCCGCTTGTGGCGGTACTGGCGACGATGCTGTTTGGCGGCATATTGTTTGCCGTCCTGGGTAAAAACCCGGTTCAGGCCATCGGCACCATTTTCTGGGAGCCTCTGTTCGGTGAATTCGCCTTTTATTACCGCCCGCAGCTGTTGGTGAAGGGCGCGCCGTTGGTGCTGATTGCGATTGGCCTGTCGTTAGGCTTCCGCGCCGGTATCTGGAACATCGGCGCCGAGGGTCAGTATATCATGGGCGCCATCTTTGGCGCGGGGGCCGGGCTAGCCTTTTACCCGCTGGATGCCTGGTATGTCTTTCCGATCATGGTGATGGCAGGTGCGCTTGGCGGTTGGCTCTGGGCCTCTATTCCGGCCTTTCTGAAAGTGCGCTTTGGCACCAATGAAATTCTGGTCTCGCTGATGCTGGTCTATGTGGCTGAACAGATGATGGCCTCGGTCTCGCTGGGACTGCTGAAAAACCCCGAAGGGTTCGGTTTTCCGGGTTCCCGCAATCTGCAATCCTATGAGAGTGCGCATAATGCCGAGCTGATCGCAGGATCGGGGATGCATTGGGGCGTTGTGACCGCACTGATAGCCGTGATCTTTTCCTATATCCTGCTGAACCGGCACATGCTGGGCTTTCACATCCGCCTGACGGGTGAGGCCCCGCGCGCAGCCAAATTCGCCGGGGTAAACCCAGCACGGCTGATCCTGTTCTGCCTTGGCCTGTCAGGCGCACTGGCCGGGCTGGCGGGGATGTTCGAAGTCTCGGGCCCCTCGGGTGTTGTCAGCATCGACTTTAACGTCGGCTATGGCTTTACCGCGATCATCGTGGCCTTTCTGGGTCGCCTGCATCCGGTGGGCATCCTGCTAGCCGGTGGCCTAATGGCGTTGACCTATATCGGTGGTGAAATCGCGCAGTCCCAAATGGGTCTTCCTGCCGCGGCCATTCAAGTATTCCAGGGGATGCTGCTGTTCTTCCTGCTGGCCTTCGACCTTTTGACCAACTACCGCATCCGTGCGGCCCGTAGCGAGGTGGCGTAATCATGGACCTTGGTGAGATTAATCCCGTACTTCTGGTCGCGTCACTGATGGTGGCTGCAACTCCCCTGCTTCTGGCCGCGATCGGTGAATTGGTCGTCGAAAAAGCAGGAGTTCTGAACCTTGGCGTAGAGGGCATGATGATCGTTGGCGCGATCAGCGGTTTTGCGATCTCGGTCGAGACTGGGTCGCCCTGGCTGGGCTTTGTCGCCGCTGCCATAGGCGGTGCAGTACTGTCCCTGCTGTTTGTGCTGCTGACGCAGGTGGCGCTGGCCAATCAGGTTGCCAGTGGCCTGGCGCTTACTCTGTTTGGTTTAGGGTTCAGCGCCCTGCTCGGTCAAAGCTATGTGGGTGTCAAACCCCCCAGCATGGGCGATATCCATATCCCGGTGATCAGCGATATTCCGGTGATCGGCCCGATCCTGTTTCAGCATGACCCGATCCTTTATGTCGGCATCGCTTTGACAGCGGCCGTCTGGGCTACGCTTAAATACACTCGCGTCGGACTGATCCTGCGCGCGGTAGGTGAAAACCACGATGCGGCGCATGCGCTTGGCTATAAGGTGATCAAGATCCGCATCATGGCGATCCTGTTCGGCGGTGCCTGTGCCGGGCTGGGTGGGGCCTATATCAGCTTGATCCGGGTGCCACAGTGGACCGAGGGCATGACAGCCGGTGTCGGCTGGATCGCCCTGGCCTTGGTCGTCTTCGCCAGTTGGAAGCCATGGCGCGCCCTGCTGGGTGCCTATTTGTTCGGCGGTATCACCGTGTTGCAGCTGAATTTGCAGGCAGCGGGCGTTGCCATCCCGGTCGAGTATCTGGCAATGTCGCCCTACATCATCACGATCCTTGTGCTTGTGATCCTTTCCGCCGACAAAAGCAGCGCACCTGCCTCACTCGGCCGGATATTCCATGCCTCGCATTAGACGGGGACAACTGAACCAACTTGGGGAGTAACACATGAAAATTACTACATTTCTGGCAAGCGCCGCCATGGCGCTGGGTTTGGCAACTACTGCCATAGCCGAAGACAAAACCAAGGTCGGCTTTGTATTTGTCGGCCCGGTGGGCGACGGCGGCTGGACCTATGAACATAACAAGGGCCGTCTGGCGGTTGAAGAAGAGTTCGGCGACAAGGTCGAAACCGTGTTTGTTGAATCCGTGCCCGAAGGCCCGGATGCAGAGCGGGTGATGACCCAGATGGCGCTGGAAGGTGCAGACCTGATCTTTACCACCTCGTTCGGATACATGGATCCGACCATCAACGTTGCCAAGAAATTCCCGAACGTGAAGTTCGAACACGCGACCGGCTATAAAACAGCCGACAACGTTTCGGTTTATTCGGCACGTTTTTATGAAGGTCGTGCGGTACAGGGCCATATCGCGGGCAAGATGACCAAGTCGAACATTGTTGGCTATATCGGGTCCTATCCGATCCCCGAAGTGGTCCGCGGAATCAATTCGGCCTATATCCACGCCAAGAAGGTCAACCCGGATGTCGAGTTCAAGATCATCTGGGCCTACACTTGGTTCGATCCGGCGAAAGAAGCAGATGCCGCCACTGTTCTGATCGAACAGGGCGCGGACGTGATCCTGCAGCACACCGACTCGACCGCACCGCAAGCAGCTGCGCAAGAGGCGGGCAACGTCATCACTTTCGGCCAGGCCTCGGACATGAGCGAATACGCTCCGTACCCGCGCGTCTCGTCGATCATCGATGACTGGGCGCCTTACTATATTGCACGGACACAGGCCGTCATGGATGGCACATGGGAAAGCGCCAATACCTGGGATGGCATCCGCGAAGGCATGGTTGCAATCGGCGAAATCTCGGACGCGGTTCCCGCTGACGTCAAAGAAGAGGCACTGGCGCTGAAAGCGGCCATGGCCGCGGGTGAATACCACCCCTTCACCGGACCGCTGAAAAAGCAGGACGGTAGTGACTGGCTGGCCGAAGGCGAGACCGCAGACGACGGTACACTGGCCGGCATGAACTTCTATGTCGAAGGCTTGGAAGGTGAGATTCCGCAGTAAGGCGGCACAGGATAACGCAGAAAGGCCCGCCATGTGCGGGCCTTTTTTGATTTTGCCACCTGTTTTATGCCACTCTTGATCTTCGATAGCCCGAAACCAGCGCCAAGCACATTGATCCGCGGCTCTACCGATCAACGAGGACCAGATGAATTCAAAACGCGAATTGCTGCAGAAACTGTTGAAAGGTATCGAAACCGGGGAGGCCGAGGCTGCAACCGTCGTCAACGAAGAAAAATACATCCAGCACAATCCCCAGACCCATGAAGGCAGCGAGGGGCTGGCCACGTTGTTTGCCCGCCTGTCGAAAACAAATCCCAAGGTTAAATTTGTTCGCGTTTTTGAAGATGGCGAATTCGCTTTTGCCCATAACGAATATGATTTTGCCGAAGTTAAGGCCGCGTTCGAGGTCTTTCGGTTTGAAGACAGCAAAGCTGTTGAGCACTGGGATAACATTCAGCCCCTGCGCGGCCCAAACGCTTCGGGACGCGGCATGCTTGATGGGCCAACTGAAATCACGGATATTGACAGAACCGAACAGAACCGGGAATTGGTCGGCAACTTCTCGCAAACATTCCTGATAGACCGGCAAACCGAGCGGATGAAGGCGTTTGTTGATGCGAACCTGATACAACACGATCCCGATGGCGTTGACGGCATAGACGCCTATCGCATGGTGCTTGAAGCTAGATCAGACGCGGAGTTGATCGTTCAGTATCACCGCGTCCATCGTGTGCTGGCAGAAGGGAATTTCGTCCTGTGCATGAGCGAAGGTGCCAGTCACGGAAAACATACCAGCTTTTATGATCTGTTTCGGGTCGCAGACGGAGTGATCGTCGAGCAGTGGGGCACTATGGAAACCATAGCGCCCCGTAGCGAGTGGAAGAATGACAACGGCAAATTCTGATCTAAGTAAGGGCCGTTAATGCCCAGTCAGAACCAGCGTGTTCACCGGCATCAGGATCAAACGCAGGCGCAGACCCGCCGCATGAACCACGCCGATCGTGTCGACCACATGCAGGAAAGCAGAGTGCCAAAAGCCCAAATCTTCATGCTCCAGCCGCTCGTGGTTATCGGTGTAGACATTCGCCAGACAGTTGCTGCCGGGCGGGATATCATCCGTCATGCCCTTATAAAGCGGTTCAAAATAAACCAGGATCGAGCCCGGCACCTTGTTGGACTGCACGTCTCTCAGCTCGTCTGACGGGCGAATTTGTCCCGATGGGATCACATCCTGAACTTCGACCACCACAACCGGAATAACCGTGAACGGCTTGGTCATGCAGCCCAGCTCTCCGACCATGCCGGGCTTGATAACCTGCGCCGACATCTGATTGAACGCAGCCTGAAAGCGGTCATGCCCGGAATTTGACGGCACAAGAATACCTGCTGGACGCAGCAAAGGACTAACGTAATCGCCAACCTGAAGGCCGAACTGTTCGATCCTCCCCGTCACACCCGCGTTGATCACAGTCTTGTCCAGCTCGGTCAAAGCAGCATCCAGGTTCGCATTGGCGCTGGCCAGTTGGGCCGGGATCAGCTCTTCGATTTGCTGTACGACGGCAGCGCGTTGCGATTCAGCCGCAACCAGCTTGGCCTCTCGTTCAGCGACAAGGTTTTCCAGCCGGTCAATCTCGGCCAGGCGGACGGCGCTTGACCCTTCGTCCCGCAGGGTCGTATTGCGTTGCAAGTCCTCCAGCGCCTGATCCAGCGCCGCTTTTGCGCCCGCGATCCCGGCGGCGGCCTCGGCCAGATCGGTCTCCGCGACTTTCAGTGACGCCTGAACTTGCGCGATCTGCGCATGCGCTGCCTCAACCATTGCAGTCTGAGTAAAGTCCTCGATCCGGAAGATTGGCTGCCCAGCAACGACCTGTTGGTTGTTGGAGACATAGACCTCGGACACTCGCCCACCCAGTTGCGGCAAGATCGTTACCGTGCGGAAATACGACGCCGCAGTTTTGCTGGCCGGGTGAAAATAGAACAGAGTGGTGATCACGGTCAGCGCCATAATGGCACAGGTTGTCAGACCCCAGCGCAACTCGTACCACATGGTGAATAATGTGATCTCGTGCCCGATACGTTTTCCCTGCACAAAGCGGCGGAACAGATAATCAGGCAGCACTGTAACCAGCGCGCACATCAGTGTTTCAAGCATGTCCTATTGCTCCTGCTGCGCGACGGGTTCGGGGGATGGAACGGGATCGGGATCAGCAGGCGGTTGCGGCGCCAAAGATCGGATCGCATCGGCAATGGCACGCAAGGGCGCACCTATGTCGGGAAACTGGAATCCGGCGACCAGAATGGCTGCAATCCAGAACAATCCGTTATGAGTGAACAAAGCCAGCAGCGCAAGAATTCCCACAAGCTGAAACTGCGGGTGGTTGGATTCATGCGCGAGCTTTTCGGGGATCGAATGCAGGGTGAAATAGCCAACGCCGATCAGGATGATTACCACAACCGTGAAAATGAACATGACCGTCAAAAGAAAATCGCTGCCATCCGCCTGGGTCACGTAAGACGGAATGTGCCCCGTGGCCAATGGGTGTAAATCTGCTGTGCTCACCCTGCCCTCCTCTAATTGCTTTCCACTTCTTTGGATGGGTTGATGCGCAAATTCAACCCTGCTTAAAGTCTCAACTAGAATTCTACGGTCGTGCACGACGCATTCGACGTCAGAAAATCACGACTGCGGCCAGCAAAGGGGCGACATGATAGATTTCCTGATTATCGGCGGCGGTATTGCCGGGCTTAGCGCGGGCGCGCGGTTGTCAGAGCGCGGCCAGGTCACCGTGCTCGAAGGCGAAGAGGCGCTGGGCTATCACGCATCAGGCCGGTCCGCGGCTATGTTTGCACCCGCCTATGGTCCGCCTGCTGTTATTGCCCTCAACTTTGCCAGCACAGCACATTTTGAGACGAATGACTATCTGTCGCCACGCGGCTGGGTTCTGATCGGCGGGAAAGACCAACACGATGTGTTTCACCGGGATGCCGATCAACTTGGCGGCCGACAGATTTCCTTTGACGCGGCACAATCCCTTATCCCGATCCTGAACCCCGAAACCGTCGGGTTCGCGGCGCACAGCGACAGTGAACAAGATATAGATACCGACCGCATGACGCAGGATTTCGCCCGGACGATCCGTGGGAATGGTGGATCCGTTCTGACCCGGCAAAGCGTCACGGCAATTCGCAAACATAGGCACTGGATCGTCGAGGCCACCGAGAGCTTTGAGGCACGACACATCGTCAATGCAGCCGGCGCCTGGGTTGACGAAATCGCGGCGATGGCCGGTATCGCGCCGATTGGTATCCAGCCGCGCCGCCGCTCAATGGCCCGTATCCCGGCCCCCGGCGGGCATGACTTGCGCGCCTGGCCCATGATGTTGGGTGCGGGCGAAAGCTGGTATGCTAAACCCGACGCGGGCAAATTGCTGGTCTCACCTGCCGATGCCGATCCGACCGCTGCCCATGATGCATTTGCCGATGACATGGTTCTGGCCGAGGGCTTGGCCCGGTACGAGGCAATGGTCACCGAGCCTGTGACACGGGTCGAAACCAACTGGGCGGGCTTGCGCAGTTTCGCACCGGATGGCAGCCTGGTTTTGGGGCCCGATCCGACCGATCCTACGTTTATCTGGTCTGCCGGTCAGGGTGGTTACGGGTTTCAGACGGCCCCTGCTGCATCCCAACTGGTAGCGGATCTGACAGTCGGCAACCAATCAAGTCTGGACACGGCGACCATCGCCTCTCTGAGACCAGACAGGTTGCACAGATGAACAAGCGCCCGTTACCCTCCAACGCCAGCGTCGCGACTGTAGGAGAGAACGGTCAGTTGGTCGCTCCGGCAGCCAGCCGTAACGTTGGGGCTTTGTGCGATCTTCTGGACCGGTTCGCCCCTTTGACCGGACAAGCGCTGGAACTGGCAAGTGGCACCGGTCAGCACATCGCAGCCTTTGCCGAATGCCGCCCCGGCATGCATTGGCAACCCAGTGAGGTTGAATCCGAACGGCGGGCCAGCATCAATGCCTACACCGCGGGCCTGCCGAATGTGTCCAAAGCAGAAGCTCTGGATGCAACCATCGAGGGTTGGCATCAGCCGTTTGGCGGCAGGGATCTGATCGTTCTGATCAATCTCTTGCACCTGATCAGCTGGGCCGAAGTGGAAACGCTTGTCGGCGAGGCAGCGCAAGCACTGAACGCGAATGGCAGGTTGATCCTTTATGGTCCTTTCATGCGCAACAATCGCCTGACCAGCGTGGGGGATCAACGATTTCATACGGCTCTGGTCCAGCAGGATGCTGAAATCGGATATAAAAACGACGGAGACGTTTCTGAGCTTTTGGCCAATCACGACCTGAAAATCCTGGAAGTCGCGGCGATGCCTGCAAATAACCTGGCCTTCATCGTGGAAAAATCTAACACCTGATCCAGATCAAAGCCCGACCGAGGCCAACTAAACATATTCCAAATACACGATGTTAAATGGAATGTAGCATGCCCTGGCAGGAAAAGATCAACGACACGCGAAAAGGTCTTCGCAATTTGAACGGCGCAATCCCTGATACCGCCCGCGCCTTCGGTGCGCTTGGCGCGGCGGTCAAGCAAGGCGGAACGCTGGACTACAAGACCAAAGAATTCATCGCTCTTGGCATATCCATAGCGGACCGATGCGAACCCTGTATCATGCTGCACACCGAAGCTTTGATCAAAGCCGGCGCGTCACGTGACGAGATTTCGGACGTTCTGTCCATGGCGGTTCAGATGGGGGGCGGGCCGTCGATGATGTACGCCTCTAAGGCGCTGGACTGTTTCGACGAGCTGAGTGCATGAAAAAAGCCCGCGTGCTGCGGGCATTTGAAGGCGGCACCAAAAAGGTGCCGCCGTTCTTATCCAGATCAGCCGTCCTTGCGGATGACCTCGTTTTTCGGATCATAGGGGCTGTCGCAGGTGACGACCGCATCCCACAATTTGTCCTGAAGCTTGACCTTCAGCTTGGTGCCTTCGACCGCCAGGTCGGGTTTCACATAGCCCATGCCGATGGATTTCTCGAAGGCTACTGAATAGCCACCCGAAGTCAGACGACCGACGCGTTCACCTTCCGGCGTATACAACACTTCACGGCCCCACGGATCGGCATCCTCCGGTCCGTCGATCAGCAGGGTGCAGCATTTCACGCGCACGCCAGTCTCTTCCAGCTTGGCCTTGCCATAGAAGTCCTTGGACAGGTCAACAAAGCGCGGCAGGTCGGCTTCCAGCGGGGTCGCGTCGCGGCCCAGTTCGGTGCCGAAGGCGCGATAGGATTTCTCCTGACGCAGCCAGTTCTGGGCGCGTGCGCCGACCAGCTTCATGCCATGCTTCTCACCCGCTTTTTCCAGCAGGTCGAACAGGTAGTTCTGCATTTCAATCGGGTGGTGCAGTTCCCAACCCAGCTCACCGGTATAGGCCACACGGATCGCGTTGACCGGGCACATGCCCAGTTCGATCTGACGGGCCGACAACCATGGGAAGCGCTTGTTGGACAGTGCGGTTTCCGGATCGGCGTCTTTGATGACCTCTTTCAGAACGTCCCGCGATTTGGGTCCGGCGATGGCAAAAACGCCCCACTGAGTGGTCACATCCTGGATCTCGATGTAACCGAACTCCTCCATCTTGTCCTCGGCCGCCTTGCGCAGGTAATCGGCGTCGTACTCAGTCCAGGCACCGGCAGAGACGATGTAGTAGTTGTTCTCGCCGTTACGGACGATGGTGTATTCGGTGCGGGTGGTACCGTGCGAGGTCAGCGCGTAGGTCAGGTTGATACGACCGACCTTGGGCAGCTTGTTACAGGTGAACCAATCCAGGAACTGGGTCGCACCGGGGCCTTTGACGACATGCTTTGTGAAGGCCGATGCGTCAATCAGGCCAACGCCTTCGCGGATCGCCTTTGCTTCGTCAACGGCATGCTGCCACCAGCCACCGCGGCGGAACGAGCGGGCATCATGGTCGAAGTTTTCGGGTGCATCCAGCGGACCGAAGTAGTTCGGGCGCTCCCAGCCGTTAACCCAGCCAAACTGTGCGCCACGCGCTTTCTGACGGTCATAGGCCGGAACAGTCCGCAGCGGGCGGCAGGCAGCACGTTCTTCATCGGGGTGGTGCAGGATATAGACGTGCTCATAGCACTCTTCGTTCTTGCGCGCCGCGAACTCGGTGGTCATCCAGTTGCTGCTATAGCGTTTGGGGTCCAGCGAGGCCATGTCGATCTCGGCTTCTCCATCGACCATCATCTGGGCCAGATAATAACCGGTGCCACCCGCAGCGGTGATACCAAAGCTGAAGCCCTCGGCCAGCCACATATTGCGCAGACCCGGCGCGGGTCCAACCAGCGGGTTACCGTCGGGGGTGTAGCAGATCGGGCCGTTGAAATCGTCTTTCAGACCGGATTCAGCACAGGACGGCACACGTTCGGCCATCGCCATGTACTGATCCGCAATCCGGTCCAGATCGAGCGGGAATAAGTCTGCGCGGAAACTATCGGGCACGCCATGTTCAAACCGCGCAGGCGCGCCATGTTCATAGATACCCAAAATCCAGCCACCGCGTTCTTCGCGGGCATAGGATTCGTTGTCGGCATCACGCACAACAGGGTGTTCCGGGTTGCCCGCCTCGCGCCATTTGACCAACTCGGGGTCTTTGTCCATGACGATAAAGGTGTGTTCGACCGGGATCGCAGGCATCTTGATACCCAGCATCTTGGCGGTGCGCTGTGCGTGGTTGCCTGATGCGGTCACGACATGTTCGGCGGTGATCACAACCTGCTCGTCGCTTTCAACAAGGTTGCCGCCCTTCTCGACCATCTTGGTGCAGGTGACTTCCCAATGGGTGCCGGTCCAATGGAAGGCATCGGCCTGCAGCTTGCGAACGATCTCAACACCGCGTTGACGCGCACCCTTGGCCATCGCCTGTGTCACGTCTGCTGGGTTAATATAGCCGTCCTCGGTGTGATAGATCGCGCCCTTCAGGTCCGAGGTCTCGATCAGCGGCCAGCGTTCCTTAATCTGGTCCGGAGTCAGCCATTCATAGGCAACGTCACAGGTTTCGGCGGTGGACGCGTACAGCATGTATTCGTCCATGCGCTCCTGGGTCTGCGCCATGCGCAGGTTGCCAACCACGGCGAAACCCGCGTTCAGGCCGGTCTCATCTTCAAGCTGCTTGTAGAAATCGACCGAGTATTTGTGGATATGCGTGGTCGCATAGGACATGTTGAACAGCGGCAGCAAACCCGCCGCATGCCAGGTCGAGCCTGATGTCAGTTCATCCCGCTCGATCAGCATGACATCGTCCCAGCCTGCCTTGGCCAGATGATAGGCAATCGAAGTGCCGACGGCGCCGCCGCCAACGACCAGTGCTTTGACTTGGGTTTTCATAGCCGGGTGTCTCCCCTTGGAATCTGTTGCCACCATATGGCGCAATCAGCGCCCACCGCGCGACATTCATCCGACCAGTGATATAAAAAAAACGACCCTCAGACATCCGGGGGTCGTTTTTCCTAAAAGTTTTGAACTTTCTCAGCCGCCAGACAGCGAGCAGGTCTTGCGCGCATCTTTGAAGGCGCATTTGCCCGAAGACCCTGCTCCACCCTTGTTCACACGAATCTCGGATGCTTCGTTCACACGTTTCCCAGAAGCATCGGCGGTTTCTGAACCTTTAAAAAACGACTTCAGGCCGCCGAACAAACCGCCCGAGCTTTTCGGTTCGACCTCTTTTTCTTCCGACTCACCCGTTAGCTTCCCGAAGAGTCGCCCAAAAACACTGCCGCCAGAACCATCCGCATCTGCGTTTTCAATTTCCAGACCAGCCAACCCTTTGCGATACCCGATCTGGATCAAATCATCCGGGGATTGGATATTGTTTGCCGTCAGATCGAAAGCATCAGATGGCAACCCGTGTTGTGCCGCCATTGTATTGGCAAGCAAGGCCAACCCGTTGATGTTTTCGATCCGCAACTGAGCAATCTCGCTGCGCAGCCGGGTGAACTCGGCCCGGACTTCGGCCATTTGCAAGGCGCGCTCAATGCCGCCATCCGGTTCGGTAACCGCCTCGTTTCCTACACCAGGCACCGGCCGGCTAAGCAACGCGTTCATCCCATCATAGTCAAGCTGGCTGAGGAATATGCGCACATCCTGCTCCGGGGCATCCGTGTACATCTCAACACGTATTTCCTCACCCAGACCCAGGGTGCCCGTATAGATCTGGAACCCAACCGGCTCTGTCAGGTCCGTCACTTTGGCAGTGATCATCGACCAGACTTTACGGACATCGAGATGGATCGGGCTGTACTCAGCTTCGACGAACTGAAAATAGGCAACGCCCCCGATCACACCGAACGGAGCATAGTTGCTGGCACCGAAATCCATCGAGTCGATCGATCTTGCGATATTGCCCGCAAGTGAATCCGCGGAAGCCTCCTGCCGCAGTTTGATCTCAATCCAGTAAGTGTGACCAGCCTTTTCATAAACCCAGCTTGCCTTATCCAGTTTTTTGGCCTGTATTTCAGCTTTTTGAACGGCCACCTTACTGGCAAGCGGGCGCGCAGCCTCGCTGACTGATTTCAAGCCCCCCCCTTCACGCGCATCGAGCGTGAAGTCACTGTCCATTATTGCCCGACGCGAAAGCTCTGAATCCGGGACCGGCATATAGGGCTTGCCCCCTGCGCGCCAACGCTTCTGGCGGTCGCGCTCTGCCGCTTCGGCATCCAGTTCTTCATGATAAAGGGCGAACCGCGTTTTGAGCGTTTCCACATAGCCGTTTGCCGACAGCGTACCTTCGTGTTTCTTATCCTGCTGGTAGTAATCCAGCCCGGCGACAACCAATCCAACAATCAGCGCAAACCCGATCAGCCGCAACGCGTCCATCAAATTACCTCAATATTCATTCACTGCTTATTTCGCGCAGAATCTTTGAAAATTGAGGCATCCTTGTGGCCTAGATACGGAATAATCCGCGCGGTTTTTACCCGTCCCGAGCCGGAAATATTTTTCCAGGGTTCATGATATTGTCGGGATCAAGCGCCTTTTTCACCGCCTCCATAAAGGTCAGCGCTGCCCCTAGCTCCTTGGCCAGGTATGACCGCTTTCCTTGCCCGATCCCATGTTCCCCGGTACAGGTTCCCTCCATCTCGATCGCAAGGTCATTCAACCACCCAACAAACCCGTCCGCTTTGGCCACTTCGTCGGCGTTTTCCATGTCGATCAACAGCAAGGTGTGAAAATTACCGTCCCCTACATGCCCGACAATCGGCGCCAAAAGCCCAAGTTCCTTGGTCTTGTTCCGGGTCGCAGTCACGCATTCTGCCAGTCGCGAGATCGGTACGCAAACATCGGTTGATATGCCCCGCGCACCGGTGCGCAACTGCAAGCTGGCCCAATACATATCATGGCGTGCCTGCCAGAGTTTGTTGCGTTCTTCGGTTGTCGAAGTGGCCGCGAAATCTGTGCCGCCGAACTCTTCGGCGATCTGGCCAAATGTCTCAGCCTGCTCGACCGCACCACCAGTTGATCCATGAAACTCCAACAGCAAAAGCGGGGTTTCCGGTAAGGCCAGTCCCGAATAGGCGTTTGCGGCCTTCACCGACACCTCGTCCAACAACTCGATCCGGGCCACGGGAACGCCGTACTGGATCGTCATCATTACAGCCTGACATGCCGCGTCGACAGAAGGAAAAACACAACGCGCCGAGGTGATCGCTTCGGGGATGCCTTGCAGTCGCAGAGTGAGTTCTGTGATGATGCCCAGCGTGCCCTCTGCGCCCACCATCAGGCGGGTCAAGTCATACCCGGCCGACGACTTTCTGGCCCGCTGCCCGGTTCGGATGATTTGACCGTCCGGCATCACGGCCTCAAGGCTAAGGATATTGTCCTTCATCGTGCCATAGCGCACCGCATTGGTTCCCGAAGCACGGGTCGCCGCCATACCGCCCAGCGAGGCGTTCGCACCGGGATCAATCGGAAAGAACAGACCCTGATCACGCAGATGAGTATTCAGCTCCTCTCGCGTTACACCTGGTTGCACGACACAATCCAAATCATCGGAATGAACGGCCAGTACCTTGTTCATCTGAGACAGATCGACCGAAATGCCACCGGCTGGCGCGTTCACATGCCCTTCCAGTGAGGTTCCGGTGCCAAAGGCAATCACAGGGACCTTATGCGTGGCGCAGGCCTTGACGATTTCCGAGACTTCCTGGGTCGAATGCGGAAACACCACCGCATCAGGGGGCTGGTTTTCGATCCATGTGGTCGTATGCCCGTGCTGCTCGCGGATCGCCTGACCCGTTTGCAAACGGTCGCCGAATTGCTGTTTCAGAATGCCGACGACCGTTTCAATCCCCGCCTCGTTTCGCCGAAGCGACTTTGCCTGCACCATGCTTTCCCTTTCTGACTGGCCGCTAGACTATTCGCCCAGCGCAATGCCCTCACGTCGCGGATCGGCACCGCCTGTCAGCATGTCCCCGATCTCGATGGCATGAAGACCTGATGTCAGATCACGCGCGTTGACCTCATAGCCAAGTTCGGTCAACGCATCCGAAAGCCCTTCGGCCCCGGTGCCCTGTTCCACGTCGAACGTGCCGAAACGATTGACCAGATGCGGCAGTGCCAAGGCCTGTTGTACATCCATATCCCAATCTGCCCAGGCGATGATCGACTTGGCAACATAGCCGATAATCCGGCTTCCGCCCGGCGATCCGATGGCCAGAACCGGTGCACCGTCCTGCATCACAATGGTCGGACTCATAGATGAGCGCGGACGCTTGCCCGGTTCCAGACGGTTGGCAATCGGAACGCCATCGCTGTGGGTTTTGAACGAGAAATCGGTCAGCTCATTGTTCAGCAAGAACCCGTTGGTCATCAGCCGCGATCCAAAGCCGTTTTCGATCGTCGTGGTCATGGACAGCACATTGCCATACTGGTCCACGATCGAAATATGCGAGGTCGACGGGAGTTCCAGCGAGATATCATCCGCCCAGTTCGAGGCGTGGTCAAATTCGGGATTCCCCGGACCGGCGTCGATCAATGCGGCCTCACCGCTCAGCAACGCGCCCCGTTCGGACAAATAGGCAGGATCGACCAGCCCCTGTGTCGGCATCGGGACAAAATCATGGTCAGCCATATAGCGCCCACGGTCGGCAAAAGCCAAACGCGAAGCATCCCCGATCAGCCGCCAGGATCTGATATCTTCGGGGCCTGACGCTGCCAGATCATAGGCGTTCAACATGCCCAGAATCTGCCCGACCGTCAGCGCCCCTGAGGATGGCGGGCCCATTCCGCAGACTTCATAAACGCGGTAGGTGGCGCAGACGGGGTCACGTTCGATGACCTGATAAAGCGCCAGATCTGTACCAGACAGCACGCCCGGATTCCCAGGCGCGTTGCGAACCGCGCTGACGATCCCGGCGGCAATCTCTCCTCCGTAGAATCCAGCTGATCCTTCCGCAGCCATGATGCGCAGCGTTTCCGCATAGGCCGGGTTCGTCAACCGCTGCCCCTGTGCAAGCGGCTGTCCATTCGGCAGGAAATACGCGGCTGTCTCGGGAAATCGCGACAGGCGTTCCGCGTCACTCTCAACAAGGCTGGCCAATCGAGGGGAAACCAAAAAACCCTCATCAGCCAAATTAATGCCGTCAGAAAACAGGCCGGGCCACGGGCTGCGGCCCCAGCGGCGATGCGCCTCTTCCAACAAAGCCGGGGTGCCGGGTGTGCCGACGGAAAGTCCCCCGACAACCGCATCAAAGAATTTCAGCGGTTCGCCATTCTCGTCCTGAAACAGACGATGGGTGGCCTCAAGCGGGGCGGATTCACGTCCGTCCAGTGTTGTCAGCTTGCCAGAGGCCGCATCATACCAGACCAGAAATGCACCACCACCAAGGCCTGAGGATTGCGGCTCGACCAAACCAAGTACAACCTGCACGGCAACCATCGCATCAGCCGCCGAACCGCCTGCCCGCAGCACCTTGGCCCCGGCCTCAACCGCCAGAGGGTTGGCCGCGGCCACCATCCAGTTCTGCGACGTCACGGGTTCACCGGCCAATTTCGCTTCGAGTGAGGCTATGACTTCTGCGGTCAGGCCCTGAACCTGCCCGTCAGTACCACCCTCGGGTGCAACCGCATCCGCAGCTTCCTGAGAGGCCAACGGCCCGGCAAAGGTCATGGTTGCCAAAAGCAATCCCGAAATCAGACTTCGTTTCATAGTATCCTCCTGAAAAATTGACTTTGTATCGTCCGGCCACCAAGCCGTGTACTATAACATGGACGGAACAACCTGGTCCGGTGGTCGGTGGCCGTCTTCGAATGTCTTGATATTTATGATAACTTTTTCGCCCATTTCGATCCGCCCCTCAAGCGTGGCAGATCCCATATGCGGCAACAGAACCACGTTCGGCAACTGCCGTAGGCGAGGGTTCACCTTCGTTCCGTGTTCATAAACGTCAAGACCTGCACCTGCGATATCGCCTGACCGGATTTGGCGGGTTAGCGCGTTTTCATCGACCACTTCGCCACGTGACGTATTGACGAGCACTGCACTCGGCTTCATCAGCTTTAGCCGCCGGGCATTCATCAGGTGAAAAGTCGAAGGCGTAGACGGGCAGTTGACCGAGATCACATCCATCCGTGCGACCATCTGATCAAGGCTTTCCCAATAGGTCGCCTCAAGCTCTTGCTCTGTCTCCGGTCTCAACCTACGACGGTTGTGGTAATGTATCTGCATTCCGAAGGCACTGGCACGACGGGCGACCGCCTGACCAATCCGGCCCATCCCCAAAATGCCAAGACGCCGCCCACCGATCCGCCCACCCAGCAACGCGTTGGGTGACCATCCTTGCCAGTCCCCTTTTTGCATGACGGACAGCCCCTCGGGGATGCGGCGGGTCACGGCCAATATCAGCGCCATGGTCATATCCGCAGTATCGTCGGTCAGCACACCGGGCGTATTCGACACAAGGATGCCGCGCTGACGGGCGGTTGCGACATCGATATTGTCAACCCCTGCCCCATAGTTGGCGATCAGTCGCAGCCTTTCACCCGCCCGCCCCAGCAATCCGCCATCAATCGAGTCTGTAACCGTTGGTACAAGTACATCCGCTTCTTGTACGGCCGCTACAAGCTCTTCTCGGGTCATGGGTGCGTCGTCCGCACGCAACCGGACATCGAACAGCTCGCTCAATCGAGTTTCAACAGCCTCGGGCAACCGTCGCGTAACGACAACACTCAGACGTTCTCTAGGCACCTGTGTACTCCCACTGCTTTGCAAACTTTCGCGCGTCATGGCATCGTGGCGCAGGATAAGGCGGGGCACAAGAACCCCTGGGCATTGATCCAACCTTTTTTCGAAGCAAAATTAACAGGCATAAGAGCAGACTGTCAGTGAGTGTTCTCCTACCAGTAAATCGCCGGATTCTGGCGCTTTTTTCAGTAATTATGCTTGTGCTTGGTCCCTTGGTGGCCAGCGCACAGGATAAGCGCGGCCAAGTCACGAATCTGCCTTTGCCACGGTATGTTTCCATGAAAGCGGCCGAGGGAAACGTGCGCAGAGGACCATCCCTTTCGCATCGAATCGACTGGGTGTTCAAACGGCGTGGGATGCCTTTGCAGGTGACGGCGGAATATGGCAACTGGAGAAAGGTTCAGGACCGCGATGGCGCAGGGGGTTGGGTCCATTACGCCTTGTTGTCTGGCGTGCGCACAGTACTGATCGAATCCGACTTGCTGCCGGTCTATTCCAACCCGGACCCAAACTCGCAGGTCAGTGCGCGGTTTGAAACCGGCGTTGTCGCGCGGCTTGGAACCTGCACGATCGAGTGGTGTCGCATCTCTGCAGGTGGCTATCGTGGCTGGGCCCTAAAATCCAACCTTTGGGGCGTCGACCCCTCAGAGATTCGCGAGTAGCGCTGATCTCAGAGCAACCGGCAATGAAGTTCCCGATCCGCCACTCTCGAACTTGCTTATTCTTGTTATCTGCTTCGGCATTGGGCCGCCCTACGTAAGCAGGAGGCGCAACAAAGGGGTGCAGCGCCAGAAAGACCACATTCGCGACTGCCACTCGCCCTCGTTAAACCAATCGAAAACCTGCTTCCTGTCCGCCTGCCAGACGAATCCTCGCCCGGCCCAGCCGTTCAACATCTATCCGCAGAGTCATGCTTCATTGGCGGAAGAGCCAATTCACAGCCGTTGCCGTCAAACCATGTTCAACACCTTCGGGCAGGAAGAGGTGCTGCTAACATGACCCGTGAAAGATGCTCTGAATTTTTTTTATAACTGGCCTAATTTTTTGCCTGAAAGCTCTTGAACCCTACCAACAACAATCGTAGATAGCGCCTCACCGTTGGGGTGTAGCCAAGTGGTAAGGCAGCAGTTTTTGGTACTGTGTATCGTAGGTTCGAATCCTACCACCCCAGCCATGATATTCTCTTATTGCTAATTAACCATAAGCGTGCAAATTTCGCTCGGTTCGTGCAAATCGATGCCAATAAGTTTGTCTACTCACACCGTGTCGAAGATTCACCGTCATCTGTGCGTTTCTATTAGAAGCAGGGAATACTAGTTTTCCTTAGAATGTTGCTGCTGGCTTTTTGTATCGAGCCTCGGGTGGTTGATGCAAAGGCCGCTTCTAGGGTTCGCTCCAGATTTGTTGGTTCCGTTCCCAGATCTTCTCGCCAATCAGGCAGTCATAGTCTGAGGGTGAGGTGTATTGCGCCTTCATAACCTCTCCTGTTGCTGGCGCTGACGCAATTTCCAGTACCAATTTTCGTCGTACGGCCTCCGCAAAGCCCTGCTAGTCAAGCACCGGGATTACGAATGAACCAGGTCCGCCTGTCACACAGTTCTGGTAGTAGACGTCAAGATCGTCGAAGTGCCACTGACTCCCCATACCTTCTTGGGTCATCAGCGGTAACCCATTTATAATAATCGACTTCGACAATACTGCCTCACGGGCCCGCAAAACCGGGCGGAAGTTGCGAAACATCAGCCGCGACAGCTGGTGAGGTCCAAACAAGGCCCGAAGCAAGTACAATCGCGGAAACCAAACCTTTCGACTGGCGCACTATTTGGGAAGCTGGTTGGTGGGTGGCATCAATTGCACTGATCATACCTGTAGTCCCCGTACTCCAGCCAGTTTGCCGAGCCTTCGCTAAAAATCAGAAATTCGGACCTGTCTTCCCCAAGCAGGGCGACGACAAATCCGGCCGGTGGCTCGGAGTTTCCGAAGTAACTGTAGGCCGTCATGGCTCTGATTAACTCGCCGTTGACCGTTACTCGTGCGTCCCACTCCCCCTCCGGGTTTTCCAAAATCATGGGTTCGATCACGCGTTCTATCGCTCCGCCTCCACAATAGACGATGCCTTCGGGTGCTTCGTAGGAGGCTCCCTGGCTGGCATCCGAAGCACATTCAGAACGAAGGGACCGAATTGCCGCGCTGGAACCTTTTAAGTCGAAGATTCCATAGCTGACATCTTGATCAATCATCGACAAATTAACCGATGCATTGGCCGCAAGCTGGTCCAATACAAAACCATAGTCCTGCTGACTATTGAAACTGATCTCGACGGGATAATTGTCAACGATCTGCAACACAGCGTTTTCAGCGCCAACCTGAAATGCCCCAACCTCGGTGGTGCCGTTCTTCAAAAAACGAATGGAAAGCCCTTGCTTCTCCGCAATGTCCTGGCTGTCCTCATATCCAGCTGGAGCAAAGCGAATACTGTTACACTGAAGCTCCAGCGTCATGTTTCCGGTCTGAATAAATGCATTGGGATTAGGCCCGGAACTGAACGACCACTCCGCCGATGCTGTGGTCGCCATTGCCATCATTAGCGTTCCAATGGAAATCGGTCTGAAACTCATTTTCTCTCTCCATGGTGTTGCGGTTTGCACTTTCATTCAGCAGAGATTCCGACCTGTTGCCCCCACAGCGAGGTCAGGAAGCAGGTGCGCCGTATTCGTTTGCGCCTTCTTGGGAAGGTCGTGTCAGCCACCAGATCATCAGAATGGAAAGAACGAATTGCAGAATTGAGACAACGACAATACCGGTCAAGCCCAGGACTGCCGCGGGTCCTCGCAATGCATCGGGGTTTTCGGTCCCTTGCTCCAATACCGAAAAGAACGCCACCCCACCCAGCATAACAAAAAGCGTTGTAATGCTGAGCGCCATCGGCAGCAGCAAGTACCAACCAGGTCGTCCTGTATCATGCAGCCTCCGCCAACCGGCGGCCAGCATAGGTATGAGAACGGCCAGTTGAAAAACAGAGGACAGAACCCGAGATCCTTGGCCTGTTTCGGGGTTTGTCCCGAACAGGATCGAATCCAACCCGGCAAAAACGGCACTTACGAGAACCACAAACAAGAAGAACCACCAGTATTCTGAGCGTATAGCCCGCCCGGAGAACTGGAAGTATTTCGAGAAACACGTTTTAACTGCTTCACCGAATCCCATCTTTCATTCCTTTCTCAGTTTCTGTGCGGCCTCAAAACATTTCGCCGCTCAGGAGAACACACTCTCCCCTCTGGGGACTCCCACTTACCTTTTTGTTTGAAAGCAGAAGCCTATCGTACGAGAGCGTAAAGAAGTTTACGCGCGGAAAAAGTATTGATTTATGAAAAAATATATTCGAACATACGAATTCGACACAACTTTTTTTACCTCCGTTGTTGTCGCTGTCGCCCGATCTACCGGGCCCTTCCGACTGCTGGAGTGAGTGCCGGCGGTCGGAAGGCACTTCACAATAATCCGGCTTGGGAGAACACGATGCTCAGACTTAACGTACTCGCCCTCTCTCCCAAGTTCGCTCTAGCTTTTACCAGTGACGTCATACGGCCATCACACGTTGTTGGCGGCCTCGGTAGTCAACGTAATGTCGTTCTGCCCCACAAGCCCCCCGCGGCAAGTTTTTGGGAAAGGTAGTCAAAGGATCGAGGTGTGTTCTGTTGGCTGCACAGACGCAAAAGCTTCAAACATGCGCATCCAATTTCACAAATTTCAAAGGAACCAGAGGGAGAAGAAAATGACTAACAAGAAGGTGATGATTGCAGGCGCGACATGTTTCGCATTGCTTGCAGCCTGCGACGACACGAGTACGTCCAGCGCGTCCGCCGAGCTCACGCCCGCTCAGCAGGCATGTTTACGGGATGTAGCCAACACGACAAACAATTCGCAAGTCGTGGTGCTCTCATCCGCGTTTAGCGAGGCGGGAACACAGGTCACTGTAGGCGTTGGTGAGGATCGCGCTCCGTGGAATTGCATTGCCTACAGTGATGGCGCGACAGCTGGTATCGAGTTCCTTGGCGACGAAGGCGCATTGTAGTCTGTTCGCTGTGTATCTCGAAAGCACCAGTCGTGATCAAATTTGAATAACGGCAAGCTTAGACATTCAAACCTCGTAATAGGATTGGGTTTTAACATGCTCAATCATGCTAAGGTTGTAGAAAATGCCCGTAACCAACTCGGTTGTAATTGCGATCATTTGCACTTTTGTGGCCATTGTTTCAGTTCCAAAATACAGCATTGCACAAACTTGGGACATAGCATCACAGCACTCTGTCAGCGGCGTAACTGTGTATGATTCAGATGAGCTGTTAACTTTTGCCGGTCAGTTGGCCTTTGATCGGTCAGGGCGCATCACAGCGGTAGAGGTCGCATCAACGATCACGCAGATCTACCGAGAAGACGGCTATTTTTTGGCTGAGGCCTGGCCTGGCCCCGATGGGCAGAGCATTGTTGTTGATGAAGGGCGTATTCAAACCATCGAAATTGAAGGTGTAGATACGCGCACGTTCCAAACCTTGGAAAAGATCTTTCGCCCCCTCACCACCGCATATCCAATAACTCTCAAACAATTTGAGCGGGCGGTTATGTTGGCCGAGGACATACCTGATTTGGAATTGTCGACCGAACTTGATTATCCGGATCAGGCAGGTGCCAGGCTGAGAGTATTGGGAGAGCCTCTGCGCAAACAAGCCGGGAGTGCGACACTCGACAACCCTCCGCGTGAGTTTGGAGAAGCGCTCAGCTTCTATGT
Source organism: Ruegeria sp. CDSC081 (assembly GCF_059610485.1). Taxonomy (NCBI): domain Bacteria; kingdom Pseudomonadati; phylum Pseudomonadota; class Alphaproteobacteria; order Rhodobacterales; family Roseobacteraceae; genus Ruegeria; species Ruegeria sp. CDSC081. The sequence continues at coordinate 125,588 of NZ_JBXWNS010000002.1, forward strand.
CGTACAAGAGTTTTATTCGACGCTGACCGTCGGGGATTTACTGCGCTTTGAGGGATCAGGCAATTACAATTGGGACAAAGACGACGAACACTCTTTGTGGGGCGCTGTTACCTATCGCACGCCGCTGAACAGCAATGGTCTCTACGGTGAGATTTTCTACGGAAACATTAACGCAAAACGTGACCTCTCGGGGGATTTTGCGAGAACAGATATTGACGGCGAGAACTTCACCGTCGCGATGGGTTATCCCGTGATCCGCGATGTGGCCCGTTATGGATATTTTCTGCTGGATTATCGCCTTTCAAAAGCGGACTCAGTCAGTGGCGGCGTTCCATTGTCCAGTGACGCGAGCGTTGTTGGTCTTACGTATCTTTACGGACAAAACTATCCAAAAGGACAAGCTCTGGAAGCGGGGCTAACCTTATCTTTTGGTGACAATGACAATGACACGACAGACGCGAATTTTGACGACGGAGACTCTTCGTTCTGGCATCTGCGGGGCGGCATCGGATACGAAAGCCCACTTACGAGCTTGTCACCCAACACAGCTTGGCGCACCGAGATCTGGGGCCAGTTCACAACCGACCGGTTGCCCTCGGTCGAGGAGTACTTCCTTGGTGATCGCTATGCATTGCGCGGGTATCGGTTCGACGAAGTAGACGGTGATTCCGGGATTTCCGCGATTTTCGAAGTATCTCACTCCTACTTTCCAAGTTCCCAAAGCATTCATCGCTTAACGCCTTTTGTCTTTTTCGACGTGGGTTACATCTCGAACAATGACCCAGCGAGTTTTGAAGTTGATAATGCTACACTGGCATCGACAGGTCTGGGTTTGGACATTGAGTTTAAGCAAAACCTATTCCTGTCCGGATATGTCGGTGTCCCTTTGAGAGACGGCCCTTTGACCGACTCAGGCGATCCTGGCGCGTATCTTGCTCTGACAACAAGTTGGTGAGGATGTTATGAAACGGAACCGCATTGTTTTACTTACCGCAGCTTGTTTGGTCGCAGAGCTGGCCGCTACGCAGGTCGTCGCGCAGGGAAATCATTTCGGGTGGTGCCGTGGCGTAGGGAATCCGCACCAGTCGAGCCAAGGATGTGGGCAGGCCGGTGGGCAAGGGGCAGGCAATCAAATTACAGGCCCAACGCAGCCGGTGGCAAATCAGTTGCCGCCTAAAGGAACGCAGCAAACGCCCACATCAGTTACTGTTCCAGTCCTTGCGCCGGGCGCGGTCCCGAACGCAATTCCCGGTCAGGTTCCTATTGCGACACCAATAGCGGTTCCAGGTCAGGTTCCCACACCGGTCCTAGCGCCGACCCTAGTTCCGCCTTTGACACCAAACGCGACACCAAGCCGGGTTCCGACAGCTGTTCCAAATCAGGTTCCCTCATTGGCTACCGGTCCTACCGCGGTGCCGCCGCAAGTTCCGACTGCAACTCCCAATCAAGTTCCGATAGCTATCCCTGGCCAGGTTCCGCCTCAAGTTACTGGCCCGACGGCTGTGCCGCCCCTTGTGCCAACAGCGACACCCAACCAAATACCAGTCGCAGTGCCAGGCCGTGTTCCGCAACCCAGCGGCACTACAGCGACGCCACCGCTTGTCCCAACCGCAACCCCCAATCAGGTTCCCACCGCGGTTCCTGGCCAGGTTCCACAGTTGACACCAAAACCTACGGCAACTCACGTGGCCGTCCCAGGACATCCGAAGCCACAAGGCGTCGTGACAATCATGCGCCCAAAGCCGAGGCCGACAACCGGTACTGTTCAGCAACCTGGCACAACACAAGTGACCCACCATTTAACCCACCAAAGTAATTCAAAGAAACACGATCACGTCGCAGCAACACCTGGACGGCATGACCCGCACGACCTGCCGAGGTTCCGCAGCGCGGCGGCCAAGGAAAACTGGGAATGCGTTGCCAGCGGATTTGGACAGCGCCGGTATGACGCTGGGCGGGGCGTGTTACTGAACAACGGAGCATTGCGGCACCTCGGGAACGTGGACGCAATGGCTCGTGATGTACCAGCACGGCACCCGAAGCATTCCGGATGCATTATCTCGGTCAAACGAAAGCAGCGCTGAAGCTCGCTGGGTAGGTTTTGCTCGGGTAATGAGATTAATCGACCAATAGTTCGTCAATTGTCATCTGGATAATTGGATTTCGTATTGCCTTTAATCCCTGGCGCTTACGTTGGCTGATGTAGCCCAACAATGCTCCGTACCCAAAATTACTTCAAATAGGCCAACAATCTAAAGTGCCGCACTTCCACGAAAAGCCTCCGACCATCTGGGCCGGTCAAATTAGGCAAGCGAAACTTTGAACGGTAACTTTGCAAAGTCAGCTTTCTGCGTAAAGCCGCCGTTAGCAACGACAGTTGCTGCAATCGCGGCGAATGTCGACTCAGTGGCCACCTGCTCAATGCCCGCTTCGGTTTGCATGAAGATCGCGGCTGGGAATATTTCTACAAATAGCCGCGTCGCGCCATGCTGTGGGCTCAGAAGTCACTTTGATTTTTTCCGGGAAATCGTGCCAAATTGTCCGAAAGCCGCCGCGCTGCTAAATCAGTTCTTTGTATTCGTACTTTTCACCAAGCGGTTGTCTCGGCACACAGCTTCGGGCAATGCAAAACACACTGATGGATGCAATGGTAGATACACAAAGCAGATATCAGATCAAAGCCTTGATATTGAATAATTTATCTTAGCTAAATGGTGCCCGGGGGCGGGGTCCACCTAACCCTTTAGATCAATGGCTTAACGGAAAGTGGGACACTGAAAATGGCAGTATTTTGTCGTTGATTGTCCCACGCAAGTCTCACTTGGAATACAAGCCTACTCTGCTTTGTTTACAGCAACTCCACGCAATTCGAAACGCATGCTGCATTACCCTCACGAACCACCATTCGTCAAATACTCAGCGGCCTCCCGAATGAGGTGACTGTTTGGTTCGGAAGTCATAGTTCCATGCCCCAAGGCTCCGTGGTCACGGTCTAACAGACGTTGATGAATATCATACAACATGTGCCGCCTTAGGTAACGCATCCTTTTTTCATCATATGCGCAGAGGAAGCGATGAAGGGTAGCTTCAGCAACCATATAAGCCTCATCGTCTATTTGCTCATCAACCATCTTACGGACAAACGCGGCTGGATAGACTTCCAGAAACTCGGCGACCTCTGGGTAAAGAGAGAGGTCATCGAAACGGGCGATGTTATCGATTTCGTTAAAGAAATGGAACTGTACCAGCGGTGAGTTATAAGGAACAAATCCGTCCGCTTTGACCTTGAACGAAGTGCAGAAAATCCGACGTGCAACGTACATTATATCGTCTTGGGTATCATAGTCCGCGATTAATTTTTCACGTGTGCCATCGCGATAAAGCTCAGTGAAAAATTGAACCGATTGTATTTCACTTTGTATTTCGTCAACGAACTCATTTCCTTGTGCCAAATCACAACGCAAAGCATTCTGATAGTCGTTCAACGCATCATAGTGGCGCAATCGTTTCACCAGTATGCGCCCCCTGTTAAGATAGGGGACAGGGTTAGGACATGCTTCGATAGATTGGGTGTAGAACTGCTGGGCTTCGATGAAATTATCACGATGTGCAGCAGCTACGCCTAATTCAAACAGGCGTTTACCTTCCTCAAAGTCACCACCCGTTGAGGGAGAAGGCGTATTTTTTCTTAAAAATCTCTTGAACAAAATATTTCCTAAACTGGCAGGTTACGCCACTGGTCTCTGTGTATGCATTTGGCATAGAAACTTTAGAAGTCTACTTTTCCCCCAAAAACTAACGGAGAAAGAAACCTAATCTTGGCGGGAGGTCAACCACGTCAGGGTGCCTTCATCTTTCCCTTGCAACGAGGGTAACTCACACACCCTAAGAACCTGCCAAAGCGCCCCCGCCTTTCGACCAGCCAACCATTATCGCATGTTGGGCAACTCGGATACTCAGCACCACACCCACATGCCTTCAGCCCTGATTTGCCTTGCACCACGGGCATACCGTTGCCGCACCCCGAACAGGCATTCAGTGAAAACCCACACAGGTCTGCGTGTTCGCATTTATACCATGTGCGTCCATCCTTGGTTGGAACTGCAACGAGGTGACCGCCACATTCCCCGCAGGTATGGTTGGCTTGATCTTGCTCAACATCGCCGACGACCCCGTATTCAGGATCGTCCAACAACTCCGTTACAAATTCCGACTGCTTCGACGCGGCGCTCATCAATGTCACTGAATGACGCGCACGGGTGAGTGCGACATACATTACACGGCGTTCCTCGGCGTTCTCGAAAGGTTCGGCTTCAGGTGATACCAAGCTCAGGAGTGGATCGTCCACGATTTCCGACGGAAACCCTGTGCGACCCCGATAGAGATTCACAAGGATCACATGATCCGCCTCTTGCCCTTTGGATGAGTGGATTGTCTTGAACGCGATGTCGAGGCTTGGGAAGCCGCGTCGCAACTGTCGGAGATCGGACGGTTCGTTATACCTGTTACGTCCAAGGAGAAGCACCGATGACCTTTTACCCTCCGTCGCTGCGATATCGTGCAGTGACCGCAGCACCAGCCTCAGTTTCTCATCGGCATTATCACGCAACGTTGAAACCACCCTCAATGCTGGGACCTCAGTCGTGCCAGCGGGAATAACCGTCTTGTTCAACTGTGCAGGGTTCTGAAGAACGAACTTCTTGGCTGCATATGCAATCTGGTCCACCGACCGAAAAGTTCTGCCAAGATCGACGACACGATGGACATCAGACCGCCCATCAAAAACACCACCAAATTCCTGACCGAAACCGCGCATCAGATTGATGTCTGACCCCGCAAAGCGGTAGATGGATTGCCAGTCGTCACCGACCGCGAAAAGCCTTGCATCATCGTGCTGTGCCTTCAAAGCCTTGACCAAGCGCCCACGGCTGCGGGATATGTCCTGAAACTCATCCACCAATATGTGCTTGAATGGACTGTTATAGGTGCCACGTTCCACATAATCGGATGCCCGCAGGATCATGTCTTCGAAATCGATACGGCCATCCAAACGCTTCTGATACTCGGCGTAAAGCGGTGCAAAGATGGACAAGAACGCATTGGCCCGTTTGCCCAGTTTCATCTTCCCTGCTTTGTCAGCACATTCGGCCAACTGGTATCCGCCACCCTTGTAATGGCGTAGGAATGTCCCGATGAGTTGCACAAAGCTGTCAGCTTGCTTCATCTCGATCACGATATCGAACAGCGCCTCACGGGAACGGGGTTTGAGTTCCTCAAATGGTGCGATCTGTTCAGCCAACGATTCCAACAGACGACCCTCTTCCCGATCATAGCTGAAGGTCTCAATCAGTTGGGTATCATGCTTGGAGTGGACGCCGCGTTTCCATTCCATTCCCGTCAGATATTCTTCGCGGTCCACAAAGGGGGCCGTGGTTAGGTGGTATGTGCCATCTGCGGCTTTGGTCCGTCGCACACCAAAATGTTCGATGTAGATGCCGCTCTTCTTGAGGCGGAAGTCAGGGCAATAGTCACGATACCCACCCTCTGAAACTTTGTGTTCGTAGTCGGGTTCATATTCATATTCGACCCCGTTTTCGAACAGCCAGTTTGCGATCATCAACTCTTCGAAACTCTTAACCTGTTCGCCCTGAAGCGTCCGAAGGTCCAGCTTTTCGACATAGGTGTAATAGTTATGCTTTTTCTTGAAATCCCACTCACTCTTGCCTTCAAGACGGGCGTAGGAAAACCAACCGATGATTGACTTTGATACCTCAGCCACGCTGTGAACCAGCGCCCGCAGGATGTCTTTGATGAGTGCGAGAAAGGCTTTGTCATCGGTGGCGTGTGCCGCCAGTGCAGGTTTGCTACCTTCGACAACCCCAATGATGTCGTAGGCCAATGAGTGGAATGTGCGGGCTTCGAGAGGCTCACCACACCGTTCCTCAATCCGTTCTGACATCTCCTTTGCGGCTTCTCTTGCGAATGCCAGCAATAGGATTTCTTCTGGTTGTCGGATGCCCGATTTGATCAGGTAGCCAGCCTTAGCCGTGATGACGCTGGTCTTACCCGATCCTGCGCCTGCCAAAACCAGTGTGGCGTCTTCATCGGCGATGATCGATGTGCGCTGTTCGGGGGTCAGAGGATTGCTTTCGAAGGTATCAAAGAACGTTTGCCATTTGGGCAGTTGTTGATGTTCAAACTTCCTGATGGCGTCGTCGCGCATCGAACCTGCGTTTTGCAAAAACCCTTGGATTGTCCGAATTTGATTGAAAATCTCCTCGCCAACCGCCTCCTCGGAAAGTTTCGAAAGGAGTTGCTTATCCAGAACCCGTGCCTGTACGAGGGTGGGTGACACAATACATGCCGACGGATATCGCGTCGGCTGGAATAGCTCGGTTATGACGCGCAGAACTTCGTGAATGGCCAAACGTTCAGCATTGAACTTCGCAATGTTGTGGGCAGTCCAACCCGTCTTGACGCGGTCGCTGAATGATCGGGCGTCTTTGTGATTGGCACCCCGAAGCAAGACCTGAGTGCCCTTATCAACAGTTATTTTCAACGTGCTTCCGACAAACCCTCTCGTAACCAACGGAGGTGCTGAAAGGTCGGCGACTTGGATGTTTTGCTTACGCCTCGCATGGATGCTCACCACACCGTTTTCGTAATCAATGCTGCGGGCGTGGGTGCCAAACGGGTTCAACAGAAAACCTATCAATGGCTTGGGTTCAATACGCTTCAATCTCAAATCTCGTTTCTTATCATTCGGTTACGAACGTGCCGTGAATTTTGGTCAGGGTCATCCCTATTCCCTTAGACGCCCAGCGATCCGCAGTGCATTTTGTTCGACCAGCACTGCCACATGTTCGACCATGCCCCGCTCTGCACCTTGGTGCGCACAGACAGCCTCTACAGCTTCCACACGCTTTGCTACCATCGCATCGACAAGTTCCTGCACCCGCAATCGAATGCCCCGTGGGCTGAACCCTGCGGCGTCGGCGATCCGTTCCCAGTGCCGCCGTGCCATGTCAGCAGGCTGGCGTTTGCGCCCTCCCAGCTTCTGGGCATGGTATTGATTCACATGATCCCAATGCAGCACGGTCGATACGTCATAGAGCGGTGCCATCGTCGGCCCGCCGCTGAGAAGCATCGAGTAGTTTTTTGCATGTGCATCGGTGTTGGCGACAAGGATGTTAAAAATTACCTGATCTTGCAGCGTGAGCGCGTCCTGTGCAGGCAGATGTTGCGCGGTCATGAGAAGCCGATTGAGGTCTAAACCTGCCACGGTGCCCTGCTCATATTTCTGGCTTGGGAAGATACCGTTGGCCTGCGCGAAATCCTCTTGATGAAGGCGTCGTAGTGACCCGTCTTTACGTGTCGTCCGATCATACCGTGCAATTGTCAGTGCGGCCCTATCTCCAACGTCCATGATGCTGACATCTGCAACCGCCATTCCAATAAGTTTCGCCAATGTCAGGCAGTAGGCTTCGTTCTCAACGATGCCAGGAAGGTTTGGGTTGTCGGGTTTGATGATGATGGTCGATGGTGCACCTGACATCGGGATCGCAAGTTGATCGCCCTTTTCTGGCAACCCCAACTTAGGCGCACCTGCGGCATCCAACACTGCGAGTGCGGTCTTCTTTTGCCCCCCAGCAAGGGATAACCTGACACCATCCTCCCCTGCGAGGAACGGACGCTGGCCAAGGTCTTTGAAGTGCGCTGTCAGGGCGTCCTGTGGGTCCTCTGTGTCATAGTTGTCAGTGATGGGCCGATACGACCAAGCAGCCTTGTCACTGGGGTCACCGATTGAAATGGCACCTGCGGTGTCTCCGCCAATCTCCTTGAGAATTGCGAGTGCATCGGTCGATGACAGACCCAATGCCCTTGAGAGGGTCAGCAGCTGCTGTTCTTCAGGAAGAAGGTTCGCAAGCCATGGCGTTATGACATGATCTGGGTAAATTTCCTCGGTCAACGGAAGTGTCACGGACAGTGGGAAACTGCTCTTGGTGGCCAGCCATCGTTTGTTATAAACGAACGACAGCTTGCCATCGTTGTGAACATCAATTTGTCCAACACTGAAAGCTTCGTAGTATGTGGCCACCTGTTCAACGATAGTCATTAGTCATCATCCAGATCATAACCTTCGGTAGTCTTTGATGGGTTTCCCTCACGGCCTTGAATTGCAATTAGATCAGAAAGTTGCAGCCGCAGTGCCTTGGCTAATCCGACGAGGGTTGAGAGCTTCACATCCCTCGTTCCACGTTCGATGTGCGAAAGAGTAGGAACTGTCGCCCCTGATAGGCGTGACAGATCGTCCAGCGTTAGGTTCTGCGCCCTACGTTGGTGCCTGATCTGTTCGCCAATTTTCTGTGCCCATCGCGTTGTTTCTGGGTTGAGGCTCATAGCATAATCCTTATCATACATGATAAATTACGACAATTTCCGTCAAGAGTCATGCTTTTTTATCATCTGCGGTAAAAACCTACAGATCATCATGGAAAGGATGGATGTTTATCACTAACGATAAACGTGTCAGAATAAATCGAATGGCTTCCACTGCTACCAAAACCAACAGCACGAAGGCCCACAAGAGATTTTCGAAAGGGGCAATTAGATGAAGAGTAGCCTGCGCGGTCGCGTTAAGAACGTCGTCTTGTCCAAAGCAAATGGCCTTCTCCCTCTGTTTGAGGCGGTAGTCAATTCGATCCAAGCAATCGAAGATCGTTTCAAGACTGGGGTCGACATAAGTAATCGTGGCGAAATCAACATCTTCATCCGCCGCGAAGACAGCCAGAAGCAAATGGATTTAAGCCCAGGACGCCGCCCAGAACGCCCGATTACCTCCTTCGAAATCTTAGACAATGGTATTGGATTCAATGATGATAATTGGGGGTCCTTCCAAGAATTAGATTTTACCCGCAAGACAAAGCGTGGATGTAGAGGAGTGGGTCGCCTGACATGGCTGAAAGCGTTCTCTAAAGTTCGAATAGAGAGTTGGTATGATGATGTTGGCACGACCAAAGGACGTTGGTTTCAGTTCACTGCTGAGAACGAAGACGAACTCATCGACTTGCCAGAAGATACTCCCATCGGGCAAATCGGTTCAAAAGTAATCTTATCGAACTTCCAGACGCAATACGCCCAGTCTGTCGAGAAAACCGCAGAGGCTATTGCACCCAAGTTGTTAGAGCATCTGTTGTGGTATTATGTCCGATCAGCAGGAGTGCCCAAAGTTATCGTGCACGACGACGACATTGAAAACCCTCTGGAACTAAACAAAATTTTCGAAATTGAAATGCTCTCTGACTCAAAGGACGACGACCTTGAGATCAATGGCGTGAAATTCAATGTGACCCATGTCAAACTACGAGCAAAGGCATCGCGGAAACATGTCATCGCCTACTGCGCAGCCCAGAGACTTGTGAAAGAAGAACCTCTCGATATCGCAGGGCTTAGCAATAGTATTTCAGACCAGAACGGTCCTTTCCGATACGCAGGATATGTTGTGGGTGAATACTTAGACCAACGGGTCCATCCTGAACGCACAGATATCGAAATGGATGAGGAAAACACAGGGCTGTTCGCTTCGTCAGAAGTGTCTCGATCCGACCTGAGGGACGGTCTAAGGCCATTAATTGAAGCATATCTTGGAGATGCATTGGAGGAAAACCTATCTGAGGGGCGTAAAAGGCTGGACACCTACGTTAGCCAGATTGCCCCTCAGTATCTTCCCATCGTCAAAAACCTACCAAAGGGGTCGATATCGGTCGATCCTGCGGTGACGGACGCACACCTCGACAAGTTACTCCACGGTAAAAAATATGAAGTTGAACAGGCGCTTCTTAAGAAGGGAGAAAAACTGCTCAAGCCTGATCTTTCTGACAATCACGCGGAATACAGTGAACGCGTCAGCGAATACATGACCGAACTGGATCAGGTGAAACAGTCGGACCTCGCCGCCTATGTTGCACATCGACGAGTTGTCATTGACCTGCTTCGCAATGCCATGAAAATACAAGAAGACGGAAAGTATGCTCGTGAAGAGGTTCTACACTCACTCATCATGCCGTTAGGAACGACAAGCGAGGACCTTGAAAGTCTGCGGGGCAGCAATCTTTGGTTGCTTGATGAACGGCTTGCATTTCACCAGCATTATCTTGGATCAGACAAGTCTTTAGCATCGATACCAGTCACGGGTGCAGGCGGTGGTAAAGAACCTGACTTGATGGGTTTGAACGTTTATGAGAACCCGCATGCCTTCTCAGATACAGACGGTGGCAATCATGCCGCGATTACAATCGTTGAGATCAAAAGACCGATGTTGGGTGGACATCGTGATGGTGAAGAATCTGATCCTATTGCTCAAGCCTACGGCTACCTGAGGCGGATCAGAGAGGGTGGCGTCTTGAGTAATACTAATCGCCATGTGCTGAAAGCACACAGTCTCCCAGCACATGTTTACGTAATTGCCGATCTGACCAAATCTTTGAGGCTCCTATGCGAAGACAAAGGTCTACGCGAAACACCTGATGGACTGAGCTACTTTGGGTTTAATCCAAACCCATCAATCCAAGCATATACGGAAGTGATCGATTTTCAGGGGCTGCTTTCACATGCAACAGAACGCAATTCGGCTTTCTTCCACCAACTGGGCCTTCCGTCCTCCCGTTAATTCATTTTTTTAGGTATTTGTATCCATGTCCCAAACGACCCAACGATTTTCCAGTGAAACGCCGCCAATCCATCACCTGATCCAAGAAATCGATATGGGCACTTTGGGCCTTCCAGACCTTCAACGCCCGTTCGTATGGAAACGGTCCCGCATCCGTGACCTGTTCGATTCACTCTACAAAGGCTTCCCCGCTGGATACTTTCTGTTCTGGAACACGCAAAAACAGGTCGATAGTCATTCGATTGGCAGCGGCACTGAAAGTCGTGCAAACCAGAAGATGATCGTTGATGGGCAACAACGCCTGACCAGCCTCTATGCTGTGATGAAAGGCAAGCCGATCCTCAACGAGGCCAACGAAGATCAGTTGATCAAGATTGCCTTCAACCCGCTGACCGAGGAGTTCTCGGTCGCGAACGCTTCATCAGACAACAACCCTGAGTTCATATCGAACATCTCCGATATCTGGGCTTCGGGAAAGGGAACGTTCAGTTTCATCAACGATTTCATAAATCAGCTTGCTGCGACCCAAGACCTAGATGAAGCGCAACGTTCGATGATTGCAGATAACATCCAGCAACTTGAGAACATCCGCAATTACCAGTTCTCGGTTCTCGTTCTTTCTGCTGAACTTGATGTTGATACTGTTGCCGAGATTTTTCAACGGATCAACGCTGGTGGAATCCCACTCAACTCCGCTGACTTCATCCTCACGCTGATGTCCGTTTACTGGGTCGAAGGTCGCCATCAACTTGAAGACTTCTCCCGTCAGGCAAAAATACCGTCAGCGGATCATGGCGCATCAGCCTACAACGTCTTCCACGCCCCTGCACCAGATCAGATGCTACGGGTAGCGGTCGGCTTGGGCCTGAAGCGTGGTGTGTTGCAGAACGCATATCAAGTGCTTCGTGGACGCGATCCTGTTGAGAAGAAGGTAAAAGAAGACCTGCGAGAAGCCCGTTTCACCGACCTACAAAATGCGCAGGCGAAGGTCCTTAACCTTACCGACTGGCATGAATATATCACCTGTATCAAAGCCGCTGGGTTTAGGTCGAAGTCGATGCTCACATCAGCAAACAACTTCCTCTACGGCTACCTCATCTATCTGGTCGGCAAGCATGAGTTTGGTGTTGAACGACGGACGCTACGCAATGTGATGAGCCGATGGTTCTTCATGAGTGCGCTCACAGGGCGATACACGGGTAGTCCAGAAACGGTCTTGGAAGCGGACCTACGACGCTTTCAGCAGGTAGAACAAACACCCGATGCCTTCGTGCAATTACTGGACACAGTGATTTCGAACCAACTGACCGACGACTACTGGCGTGTGACGTTGCCCGAACAACTGGATAGCTCAAGTGCTTACAGTCCATATCTCTTCGGTTACCACGCCGCGTTGAACCTCCTTGGAGCGACCGCGCTGTTTTCGACTGTTAGGATCAGTGACCTGCTCGACCCAGCCGTATCGGGGACAAAATCGCCTGTGGAACGGCACCATCTTTTTCCAAAGGCATACCTGCGCAGCGTCGGCTTCAGCGGCACCTACCGCCTGAATCAGATTGCCAACTACGCCTTTGTTGAATGGGCGGACAACATTGCCATATCGGACAATGCTCCCAACGATTACTTCCCAGACCTGTTCGACGAGTTGACTGACCAAGAGAAGGCCAATGCTTCTTACTGGCATGCCCTTCCAGATAAGTGGCACAACCTCGATTACCTCGACTTCATCGCTCAGAGACGAAAGCTGATCGCTGACGTTATCCGTGATGGGTTCAAGGTTTTGACTGGCGATGTAGTGCCACACACGGGCGCAAAGGCAGCCCCGTCTGTTGCCGAATTGCTGGCCGATATGGAAACCCTACGCATAGAGTTTAAGTCCACCGCACGTGTGCCGTTGTCGTCGGACGTGCCAGAGAAGGTTATTAACGAAAGTGTCATCAAAACAGTGGCCGCGTTTATGAACTCTGAAGGTGGCACACTCGGCGTCGGGATATCTGACGATGGTGATCTGTTGGGCATTCAACCCGATCTCGATTTCAAGAAACAAGACTTGGATGGATACCAGAACTGGTTGTCTACCCTCTTCATGAACGCCATCGGCCAAGCCGTTGTCGCCAAAGGTGTCAACATCCGCTTCGAAACGGTCGAAGACTGCGTGGTTTGTTTGGTCGATGTCAGCAAATCGTCGTCACCCGTTTATGCCGACACGATCAAGGGCAAAGAAACATTCTACATCCGCGTTGGAAATACGACCCGCATTCTGACAGGTGCAGAGATGGTCAAATACACCAAAGAACATTTCTGACGATTGCGCGGCGGCTCGACATGGCCGATCCAAACAACTGATACTCGCTATTCAGCCATCATCTTGTCAAAAGCATACGTGCAACTTCCGCATAGCTCTCCGTCATATTCTTCAATGGGGATATGTTCATGGCATCGACGACAGGTATTATCGACGGTCACACCACAAGCGAAGCAAATACCATTGGTGTCTTCATCGATGAAGGTGTCCAGATAAGCACCCTCACCGCATTCAGGGCAATCGCCAATCGGTGACTCTTGCCCTTCCTTTGCAGCGATGTATGCGTCAACTTCGTAGCTGGTCTGCACGATCATGGTCATTACTGCTCCATGATCGATATCTTCGTTGCATTGAACACACCGCCCCTCAACATCCGAATGATGAGTGTTTGTGGGGTTATCCTGTGCGATCAAAGAAGACTGGCAGTTTGGACACGACATTCGATCCAATGCCGAAACTTCTGCTGGCCACACTACTGGTGTCCAAGTCTCGGCACATTCAAGTTGCAACTTCTCGAATATTGCGCGTTCGGCGACCATCACGTCCCATACGGTGGGCAGATGGTGCTGGGGATCCTCGTCTAGTATTTTGAAGAAATCCACAATCATCGGGAACGACGACGCGATGGCCTCACGTAGGGCTGCCACTGGTTCCGCCAAATGGTAATGTTCAAGGTTATTTCTGTATTGCTGCAACTTGCTAATATCAACTTTGGGCCAAGGCAGATTAAAGTCCTTGAACCGTTTCTTGAGTGTGCCAAGGTCAACAGTCGTGTATCCGTCTACGACATGATCGACTCCACCAGAACTGTTCGGGATCGGCTTGAAACGCGCACCCACGATAGTCATGGCTTCAGCAGCGGGAGCGGTGGATACGAGGCATTCCTTGGCAAGTAACAGCAGTCCTGCGTAATAGTTGCGGGCCGCGCTCATCATTCGATCATCATCATCGGTCTTGAAATCTTCAATCCCCAATCTGATAGATGTTATGGCATTGTCAAAAATCTCAGACATTTACTATTGATCCCAGACGAATAAGGTCAACGTCTATGACGCCGCGCTCATCAATCGATAAACTGATGACCGTGCAATGCCTAGAGACTCGCCAATTTTAGTTGGAGACAAACCTTCGTCATGCAATCGGCGAATATCGTTCGGGTCAATGCTTGGCGGTCGGCCTTTGAATGGACTGTCATCACCCTTTGCCAACGCAGCATCGATCCCTTCGCGCTGGCGTTCCGCACGAATACTGGCCTCGAACTCGCCAAACGCACCCAACATCGTAAAAAATAATTTTCCCGTGGGTGTCGTCGTATCGATGGGCTGCTCCAGAACCTTCAACCCCACGCCCTTCTGGTCCAAGGTCTCGGCGATCTGTAAGAGGTCACGAGTTGAACGTGCTAACCTATCCAGACGAGTACAGACGACGGTATCCCCTTTACGGATGCCACGTGCCAGCAGGTCTTCCAATGCGGCGCGGCCTTCGCGTTTCCGTCCCGATGCTTTTTCAAGATAGAGATGTTCCTTCGCGACACCAGCATTGGTCAAGGCACTGATCTGGATGTCCAGTGACTGTGATCGTGAACTGACTCGTCCGTATCCTATAAGCTCTCCCAAAAGCGTCCTCCCGTCCGATTTGACTATCCGATTAACACCTACCGTCCGATAAGTGATTCGATAAGTCTAAAAGGACATTTTTGGCTCAATATTGGGCGTAGTGTCAGATTATACTCACTTCGGACACACCAGGTTGTAAGGCTCCACCACGCATCCGCCGTTTCCACATCACCAGACCTCAACACGCTCCAGCCCAATGATCTTTTGTGTCCAACCCGTCAGTTCCTGCGCAACAACGATCATCAACGATAACAAGCCGACGCCTTGCCAACGCCCAAACACACGGGACTGAGCAAGTTCGGCCACATCTTCATTCATCACAAAAACTGTTGAGGCCAACCAGTCACGATCATTGTCATCTGACCAGATATCTATCAACAAGGCACCATCGGGGGCATTCTTGAGTGGTGCATCTAAATAGACTGGCACGTGTGCGAGAAGGTCTCGACCATCTTCAACACGGTGGTATCGCGCTGTAACGGCAATACGGTTGCCTTGATCCAACGACAACACTTCGAATAGTTCTGGGTCAGGGTATTGATACGGGGCATATATCTTCATCGGTCTTCTCCATTCATTGACATGGATATTTATCGTCAGACATTGCTGCCCTGATCACGTTTCCAAACAGGAAGGCATTTTATGCGGGGGTGGTGGGTGTCACGTCAAAACTGCCAGATCATGTGATTGCTCTTAAATATACTTAGTAGGGCCACACAAACTGGCAGGAATTTTCCAAAGGCAGTCATCAGCTTGTTCGGCACCCGCAGGGTGTCGAGAAGTGTTTTGATCTGAATAGACCGTTTGGGGCGTCGGCCCAAATGTTTGGTGATGCGATTGAAACGGGTGGTGGCGCAGCCACCATCGTTTCTGAGTGTTACCGTCCATAAAGACATGGCGCGGTGTATGACACCAAATTAGATCAACCAACCTCCTGACGACGCCACGGCCACGTTTGATCATAGGCCCCATCGATCAATGCATCAGAGGGGAACACATCTCGGCCCTCAACATTGACATCATCAAGAATGCCCGCAGCATCGGCCTGTTGATCAATCAGCCTATCGAAGCAAACGTCGACGTTGTGCATCTGGTCATCTTCATGATCGCGTTCGTGAACACGGATACTCTGTCGAACCTGACTCTTACGTTTGTCCCGACGACGTGGGGCGTCCTCAATCTGCTCTATCTGGAATGCAAAATCATGCCACGGCCCGTTCGTCATATGCGTCCACAACGCCGATGGCACGTAAACGATGTGACGTTTGCCAGTGTAGCGATACCCAAGGTTGCGACCCACAGTTTGATTGAATTGATCCACATGATGCAATCGAATGGCCGACCTGATGTTGAAGATCATGTTGATCGCCTGCAACTCCGCATACTCTGTCGGGCTAATCGAATTGATCAGTTGAAGGATGTTCTCTTCGGCCAGATGGTTCACCCCCTTGGCGGACACATGTGGAGTAGATCGGTCAAGATCGGCACATTTATTGGCGATGACGAAAAGGTCCAGATCGGCTTCGTGTTCTCGGACTTGGGTCGCGACCTGACTATTCCCTTTTGCTGATAGATTACCGACAACATGCAATTCGACGACACCATTGGGATGGATGCCATCTGATAAGTCGAGAACAACCGTGCGCGGCTGATCGTGTTCCGAAATCTGGAACACCTCAACAGGCAACGCCTCGGTCGTTAACATTGCAGTGTGGTGTGCAAGTCCCCGCCACCAAGCCCTTTTCTGATACGCAAAGTTCATTCGATGGGTGGGTGCATACATCTCCCAAGTTTGGCCATCGTGGGATTGGCCGTATGCTTCCAACGCACCAACGCCGACGCAGTTTTCAGACGAGAAACCATTGCGTCGGATCGCAAGTGCCTCATCAAAGGCCACTTTGCCAACCGTTCGATTGCAATAGTCTTCCCAATGATCATACGCATCTCCGAGGTGGATGTGCTTGTCGTCCCAAACAGACGCTCGGTCTGCGAACAACGCTTCGCACCACTCAACTTCGCTTCGGTCATGCAGACGGATCAGATGCTTGAGTGCGATTTCGTCTTGCACGGCCACGATCAGCTTTGTCGCTTCTTCCAACTTCCATAGTTGATCAAGATCAGTGTGGAAAAAGTTGGGATGCGACAAGAACCGTGAAAGGCCACCCTCGGTCCACTGATGCAATACGTCATGGACCATAAACAACACGACGACACATCCCGCAGGGGCGGTTCGTAACGGTTCCAACATCTCCTGATGTAGATGCACCATCTGCTGCCACACCTTCGGCTGCTGGACTTGGATCGTGCCAAGGACCGAACTGTAACTGCCCTTCGCAGCGATATCGGCGACGATCTTATGGCCCTGCCAGTCTTCGCCAAAGATGGCTTCCAGCGCAGCACCGTAAAGTCGGTCAAAAGACTTGAACACAAGACCGATAGCGGTATTGGGTCGGTGCATCCGATTGAACTGGGCGCATTTGTCCTCCGCCTGTTCATATCCTGACGTTGCCACAGCAGACACAGCCGCTTTGATCAGATCAATCTCATAGCTGGACGCACTCTCCCGTGCTTTAATAAGGGTATTCTTGGTCTGCGTCACAAGGTCTGGAAGCACCTGCATCATCGCAGTCGTCTTACCAAACCCAGCAGGCCCCTTGACCATGACCACAGCATTGTCAGCGGTTGCACGTCGCAGTTCGCGTTCAAATTCATTCCGCGCTGTCAGAACATCCGACACACTCAAATCCGCACTCAAAATAGGAACAGCAATCACATCATCGGTGTCATCACTGGCAACATCGGGATTGAGCTTACGCCATTCTCGCCGCCATCTTTGGACATGAAACTTCAGTGGCAAACCGATATTCGGAATCTGTGTGAGCTTCCTCCCACCACCAAAGATCGGGACGCTCATGTCCGCAAAGACTACTCCACCAGGGTTCTTGTCATTTGCGTCGCCAAACATTTTCAACACAACGCCGTGTCCCGATGTCTCGAAGTGACTGACGCAGGGATATCCATCAGACCCAACAATCTTTCGGAATTGCTGGTCAGCGCGATCCAAACAAAACGCCTGTTCGTCTTCATTCACCCAAGAAGAAATGAATCCACTGCGTGATTGTTTTGATCGCCTCTCTGCCTCCCTAACATCTTGTGCTTGGCTGACATTTATTTCATCGAACATGAACGTGTTCGCCCCTCTTGGGGCCTGCAACAAAACCTCTTCATACAACACTGACTGATTGATTTGACGACCGTCGGGGACCCCGAACAGATGACTACGCCCGTCTTTGACAAGCCTCATGCCGTTGGGCAGTCGTCTAAATTGCTCAGGTTGACGCATTCCCTTATCAGGTTCCAATTCGCCCAATGGCAGAAGTTCTCCGAATGCCTGAACCAACCTGTCATGGGCCACCGCATATGTAGGGCGAAAATGATCACGAAGTCCTGGATGTGATGCACAGAAGGTCGAGGTATCGAAGGCAAAATGGAAGTGAAGGCTTTTGTCACCAGAGTAGACGACGCACAGCCCCCTGAAATCCGCGAACCGTTTTGCCCACCTGATGATCTCCTGAATCTTTTGACTGTGCCTTTCATTTCCAGAACGCCGCAACCAGTCGAACTGTTCTTCAAGAACCATCACACGCTTGGACTCATCCCAGTCTTTCGGTGGGTCAAATTCGATAGTTAAGACGGTGGTTGCACCGAAGACACATCGTTCAGATGGCATCTGGAAATCATCCTCATCCGCGTTCCAAAAGCGCATCGCGTTGGTGAAATAAGTCTGTCGCCGAGGTGGTTGATACAATCCAGTCAGATCATCTTTGAAGTCTTCCAACATCATCAGTGTTGGCGACTGACTGCGCCGTTCGATATGGATGTTGTCGGAGACGCAGATGTAACTGGGCCGTAGCAGCAACTCAGTTGGGTCCACCGTGACCCCTGATAGCTGGTCTGCGATGGGGGACTGATCTGGGTTAACAGGAGCAAGAAGTGAACGACCGTCCGCATCCATGATCAAGTTGGGTGCAATCAGTTTTGACCAAAACGCATTGCGGGGGGTCGTGACCGCTTTCTTCAACTGCGCCAAAGCCTTCTTTGAAAGCTTCGGGGCATAGAATTGATCCAACAATGCAATCTGATGTTCTTGTTGTTTGGGTGTCATCAACCTGCTTCCACGTTTGACACATCAGTGCATCCAACCTCAGTATTTACCGCAGGTGGCAGACATGGCGGACAGTGGGGGTGATCCAAACGACCAAGGCGCTGTTTGTCAGAGCGTGACGACAACTTATCCATCAGCATTACACGTGTATTTGGGTCAGGACGACGAGCCGCCTCTGGCCATGTCGCTTCTTCCGCAGCATCGGCTTTGACTTGATCGATGTAGTCCTGATGTTCGATCAGTTCTTCCAAACGCGCACCCAATTCCTTGGGCAGACCTGTCAACAAACGGCGGCCCCAATGTGCGTATCCATCCATCAGAATTTTATCGCTGATCGTTTCTTCCCAAGGCCCTTCATAGTCGAGGATATCAACCCATCCGCCATCCTGACGGACTTCAACACTTTCAAATTCCGTGGGGCAAATCGGCCCATTGGCAAAATACCAAGTCCGCGCCTTTGCCATGCCACCGCCCGACGCAATCAGTTCTTTCATTGCGTATGAAGCAATATTCGACTTAGCCCAACGCATCCACTTGGTTACACGGCTGCGGTCGAGATCAATCGTAATTCGGACTTTATACTTATTGGGAAACATCGGCACCTGATCGCGTGGTCCGAGTCGTATTTTGCGGCCTTTCAAAAAGTCTGGTGTCGCAAACTTCGCCTTACATAAGCCGTGACCAACGCCCGTTTTATCCGTTGTCAAATTGACCGCGTTAACAGATCGGGAGACAGTCACAGGCATTTCACCCTTTGTCAGCCCTTCGGACATAATCGCTTTCATATAGCTGATGGATGTAAAGTGATACAATTTCATAGTGTGGTCTCCTTCTGATCGGTGTTGATGTCTCCTTCGCCCTTTGACGCTTTGGATACTTTGTTGAGTGCGCTGGCAGCGCGGGTCTTTTGTTCGGCGCTTTGAGTGTAGCGGGTCACTTCTTTGGAGGTTCTGTGACCAGTGATCGCCATGATCTCCTGCTCGGTGCAGCCATTCTCGGCCAACACAGCAGATGCCGTTTTACGCAGACCATGAACCGACAAACCTTCAAGCCCTGCATCTCTGCACCACTTGCGAAAGCGGTTGCCAAACCCATCGCCAGTAAACGGACGACCAAACTCGGTCAGGATGAACGTGTCCTGCCCCGTTGGTGACGCATCAATGATGCTGCGTAATTCAGGAATGATCGGAACCCAGAGGGAAACCCTCTTGCCAGGACGATTGCGGTTCTTATGCTGAATAAACTCAAGCCCCTCGCGCCCATGATGGGATTTGATATGGGCAGGACCGAGGCGCACAAGATCACCGCGCCGTTGACCCGTGTAGAGCGCCAATGCCATGGTAAGGCGGGCCATGCTGCCAATCGGGTGGTAATCTTCGAACGCCTTCACGTCCTCCGCAGCCCACGCCTTGAAGCCCTCGACTGACCCAGGAAGCAACGATACTTCCTTGATCGGGTTCACATCATGATAGCCATATTCGACCGCATAATTGTAAACTTGGCGCAGGGCCTTCACCATCCCATTGGCGGCTTCTGGTCGGTCTGCCATGGCATCGCGGCGGTGCATGATGTGACGCGGCTCAAGCAAGGCAAAAGGCTTGTCCCCATCGTCTTCATTCTGACAAAACCGATCGAGGATTTGCTGACGAACACGGCGAGTGCGGGGTGCCAAAGCTTGGTAGGCTGAAGACTGATAGTATTTCCCGATCAAATCGCGGATCGACCCAGTTTTCACCGTGCTAAGAACAGGCTTCCCACGTTCTTTGGGATCGTGTCCAGACATGGCCATCTGATAATCGGCAATGAACTCGGCTGAGCCAATTGGACCACGCAGGCGGAATTTTTTCCCGCCATGACGATAATACAGTCGAACATTGCCGCGACGATCACGGTCTTGGGTGACATAAGGCAAACGAATGGTCATCTCGGTCTCCTCAATTCCATGGGTTGTCATCAGGGGTCGCAGCCAGTGTCTCGAACGCAGCATCAAGTGCGTTGAGGTCCCAGATGCGACGCGAGAATGCTTTGAGTGGCTTGGGGATTTTCCCTTGGGCCACCAACCGATCCAACGTTGTGGGGCTGATGCCGATGTAGCTGGCCGCTTCAACCCGTGTCAGGCCACGCTTCGGTGTGGGTGCCTTGTGCGCCCGCTCACGAATGTTCCCCAATTTCTCAAGGGCTTCGGCGGCGGCAACGAGGCTTGTTGCAGCTTTCGTAAGGACCATTTCCGAGGTGGTGTTGTCACTTGGATTTGCCATTTTCATACCAATCCCTCCTGACGCAAAGCTGGCGTGGGAAGAATGTTGACGAGGAACATCATTCGGTCAGAAATGCGTTCCATCGCACGAGGAAATCGTTCCCTGAGGTCCTGAACATTGAGGTCAAAATAGTCGATTTTGCGTCCCGTGTGCCCAATGACCGTGTGGTTGAAGAAGACAGGTGCGTCATCGTCAGGCAAAACGATGTGTGCAAACAAAGGCTCCGCCCCACTCAACGAAAGCTCGGACGCCCAATCAATGGCGTATTCGGCTTTGGTCGCGGACCAAGGCATCACAAGGTTGTGGTGGCTGAGTAGCCGCACAGCGACCAAGCTGAGCCGACTTGATTGCGGCCAAAGCTGAACCAGTAAAATACGCCCGCCGCATTGCAGCTTCTTGGCGGTTTCATCATCTGTGGTGTCGATCTCTTTGTCTGCTGATGCGACGATCATCGCATCAACCTTTGCCATCTGCGGCGATAGAATTGCATCTTTGGCGATGGCTGCTCGGATAACCTCCGTGATTTCAATTGTGTTGCAAGTATCTGTATCCAATGACGTTCTCCTTTGTTGTCTGAACGTCTTGAGGTATAAGGGGGTGAGCAAAACCAGACATCGGGGGATAAATCCCTTGAAACTCACCCAATACTTTCGGAGAACGCAAAAATCGCAGATCAGCCAGATATGTTTGAAGTCAATCGGCTGGGTAATGCCATCGATCAGGACGTGGACCTGTATGAGGAAAAGCATCTTGCACGAAACGTTCCCGAACAGTTTTCGGTAGTTTGCGACCGCATCAGGCTGAAGGAAATTGAGCCGAATATTAGGCATCGGCATCGAGCCGAAAAGCCAGTCAAAGCCTATGGCGATATGCTGCAACACCTGAGTGATGAGCCGATAGGTCGCGACGACGAACTAGCTATTGAGGAAGAAATCGATGAGGTTTTGATCAGGTTCCTAGCACTGCAAAAGACGGTCGATATGAGCGTCCCTGCAAAGAGGGTTTTCTCCACTTTGTCGGGGTTGGAACGGTCACTGCGAAGTGCAGTCAAGAATCTTGATGACCCAGACAGAGACGCGGCTGTTGCTGAAACCTCGGAAGGGCACCCTGAAGATCGTGCGCCAAGTGCGCCAGACATCTGGTTGTCAAAGAGCCTTGCAGCGAAGGTGACCGCAACAAGACAATATCTTATCGAGACACATCGCGAGGTTTTGGAACTGAAGCGGTTCTTTGACTACAAAAGCGGTTTGGTTAAGTCTGGCAGGCCATCAAAATACTCAATGGTCTTTTCGGTCCACGCCCTTGCAGAAATTTTTGAAGCCCGAAATACCAAAGGTTTAGCCGCCCAAGTCAGCCAAGTCGTTGATGGCGGACGACCAGAACAAAGAGGACAGAACCACAACACCTATAGGTATGAGGGTGCTTTCCTCTCGTTCGTTACAAGTTTTTACATGAAAGTCGTTCCTGAACAGATCAACCAAGGCAATGAAGGCTTTCCTGATCAGGTCCGTAAATTTGCACGTCTCAGGTCAGAAGACTCGAATGCATACAAACTCCTGTATGCAGATGACGCAAGCCATGTGCAGGTCCTTGAGTTTATGAAACGCGCTGATGCGTTGAAGTGACTACCGTCGCTTGGATGGAAACTGAATAACCTCAGAGGGCCAAGCTGAACTATATTGTTGGCTTAGGTAAACCAGCGCACACGAGCCAGCACTAAGTGTTCAACTGCGCATCTGGAACATAGGCGTCCCATCCATCTTTACCCAAGAACCCATCAAACTGTTCAGGTGTCACCAGTGCATACTCAAACTGGTTACCCTCAGCCAATTTCTCCGCAGCTTCTTTCTTGGCAAGGACGACTGGATCATCCTTCTTCCAGTTGGATTTCACCTCAATGATGTGGGCCTTCCCATCATCTCGATAGACCAAGAAGTCAGGGTGGTAGTTGCAGACTGTGTGGGATTCAGGGTGGATATAATACACTTGGAATCCTGATTGGCCGTGCACCAACATTCCCGTGAAATAGATGTTGGTCGTTCTGTCATCCCCCAGAACTCTTTGGAAGAAGTCTACCTCAGGATTGCTGTCGAAGCAGTAGGTGTCGAGGTGGAATGACTTCGAACGTTTCCCATCAAACTCAGGATAGTCACGCCGTGCGATCAGATGTTCTTGTGCTTTGAAGGTGAAGGTCGGCAAACGATTGGATTGATCGTTGTAACCACGGATTAGCTCAACTTCCTCTTCTACGGAGTTCTGGAATTTTTCGACTTCGAAGAAGGCATGGAACAGATGGGGGACCAGCACAGCGTAGATGAAATCGTTGGCCTTGTTCACGACCGTCAGGATGTCATCAAACGGCACGTTCGTGCTTGCCAGTGCATCTTCGACATCGAAGGCGCTGATCTGATCGCCTGAGAAGTAGCGGGCAAGCTCACCGACCAGCGTGATCTTCGAGTAAGTCTTGTGTGACTGTCGATCAGTGATGTCTTCCACAGAGGATGGCTTGTCCTTCAGATGGGTCCGCGTCTGAAGCGTGATCTTGAACTGCTCCATAGCGGCATCGGACACATCAAGGGTCAGCGTGTCAGGCTGTTCCTTCTTCACCGTTCGATACAACTCACGGTGACGTTTCATCTTGATAATCACGGGCGGTGGCACGGCGGTGACCTCGACAGTCACGGACGTATCATTCTTCTTCGGCCCTAACTCTTCGGTCGTGACGCGGAAGTTCTGCTGCAACTCATCGTCCAAGATCGCCTGGTTCTCTGCGGAGAGGTAGATGTGGCCCGTCTCTTGGTTTGGACCGATTGATCGCAAACAACGCATCGTGGACTGAAGCACGAAGATGCGGGACTTGGGCTTACGATACAAGGCGACGCCGAACAAAGACCGACAGTTCCAGCCTTCACCACCTTTGCCGACCAGCAAAATGAACTGCTTGTTGGAATCTTCGGTGTCGAGGCGATTGAACTCCCGAATGTCCTCATTGGTCGTCAGGCTGGTATCACCAACATTTCTCAGGATTTTATCCGTGGAAACGCCTAGCTCTGACAGCACCCGTTCAATTGCTGGCTGAAGGTCGTTCTTGAGTTCATCGATGGTAGAAGCGAACAAAGCCAGCTTCGGCAACATCCCTTCGTGACGGGTCTGGCCTTGGTTTTCCCAGAAGTGGGTGATGACTTCCCTGATGAAATCATCCGACTTGATGTTGCCCGTATATGTGCGGAACTCTGGTTGCTTGAGGTATTTGTTGTCGATTGCCGCTTTTAGGCCGTAGGCGTAGACCACTTCAGGCATGATACGGTCTTTGACGTATGGTGTGCCCGTGTAGTTGTAACAGCCCACAACGCTGCTCTTACGGTGTTCCAGTGCCTTCGCAAGTTCGTCAATAGTAGTGCGCAGGGCTGAGGCTTGCTTGGCCTGTCCAAGGTCCTTCTCAAGGGACGGTCCCATGGAGTGGTGCGCCTCGTCCACGTAGATGCCCAGTCGGGGCAACCTGGCTATCCGTTGGAACCTCGCATTCACAGCAAGGTCTGCGTCGGTCTCAGGGGCGTCCTCGCCCAACATGTCGTAGAGTTCGCCATAGACCTCTGACAGGGTTCCCTTCTTCTCTGCAAAAAGCTGCTCAGTTGCGGTCGGCTTGGCCGACTTACGCTTGAGAATGATTTTCTGAGTGTTCGAGATGATGATGTTGAACGACGATCCGTCCTGCGCACCGATGGTCGATGCAGTGTCATCAAGGAAGTGGAACTTCAGGTTGGTCCGTAGGAAGTTCGCGTATTCTGGTGGCACCACTTGGGACAGGTCGAAGGTCTGGATTTCACGCAACGACTGAAGGACCGTCTTGTCAGGTGCGAACACCAAGGCGTTGCGGCAATACTTGTCATCCTTGCCGAACTTGTTGGCCAGCAGGAACTCGTAAAAGATGCAGGTAGCCATCAGGATCGTTTTCCCAAGGCCCATGGTCAGCGCGAAGATGTAATTGGGGTAGTCACGGGACCGTTCGCTCATCTTTGCAAACAACGCCTCGTATTGATCCTCACCGATGATCTCTTCGAAGCCGAGCAGCATACCCTGACCCTGCTTGGACCCATCAGCCTTCACCAAGCCATCAAAAATGCCTTCGCCTTTGGCCCATTCTTTGAACAACTGGTGGACATGACGGTTCTCGCCGAACTCCTTGAGGAACACATACATCTCGAAGGCTTCGAACTGGGGGCGGCGCAGGTAGGCATCGGCCCGCAGGTCGGGATCGTTGAAATCCAACAGGTGCTTGGACAGCTTGCGATACTTAGTCCTGATCTTGCCCTTGTTGGTCTGCACAAAGTGATACAGGGCATTGAAGAACGCGAAGTCCTGATTGATCTTCTTAGCCATGTTCGATTTCGCCTTCCCATGACTCGGACAGAAGATCAGTGATCTTCACACGAATGGTAGAAGCGTCATCGGGGATTTTGTAGCGGCCAGTGACCAATTCGTTCTTGTCAGGTGCATCGATAAGCTCTGGGCTGAGGACTGCACCGTCATAGTTCCAATCCACCTTGATCGTCTCGACCAGTTGCCGCCAATCCTCGACCGCATCGGTGTCCATAGAGAGCTTCTGAAGCAGGTTGAGGGGGTAGAAGCCTGCAATCTCAAGATGACCGTCTTTGATGACAAGCTTGGCGTCTGACTGGCGTTTGAAGTGCAGGTTCGCCTTGTCACGGATCAGGTCCACAACTTCGACTTCGATGTTGAACGGCTTGGCGGCTTTGACGAGTTCTGGGCCGATGTCAGGTTCATGTCCCATGCAGACCAGCATGATCCGTTCCACGATCTTTGAGGGGGCTTCGGCCTGACGCCGCTCATAGGCTTTAAAGTCCATCCCGTTGATGACCTCGTTGAGGTCAGCACGGGTGGCAATTCGGTTCACGGGCATGATCTTGACGAGGTGCTGGTCCCGCTGACCATCGAACACACTGCTGGTGGGCAGCGGTTGGAGTTCAAGAGCCTCCTTTACGAGTTCTTTGGCCTCGATTGGATTGCGGAAGATATCGTAATTGTTGACGTTAAATAGCTCAAAGCCAGTATACCGCTTGCCGATCTTTTCTTGGTTGTCATCAGAAAGAAGGTCATCTGTGCTTGCCTCAATCTGGTGACGCAAGCCGTTCAGCCGCTTTACAGTTGTTTCAATTGCTCCAAGATTGATATCCGCGCCAATGAAGCGACGACCAAGCCTCATTGCTACGGCTTGAGTTGTCCCCGAACCCATAAAACTGTCAAAAACAAGAGTGTCCTGTTTGGTGAACAAAAGCATCAATCTTTCGAGTAGCTCTTCTGGCTTTTGTGTTGGGTAGCCGACACGTTCCGACGATACAGCAGCAAGTCCCGCCATATCAGTCCATAGCGTTTGGATCGGTACTCCTTTTCCGTCATCCAAGTACAATTTCTTTTGAGGAACATTTCCAGGCTTCGTTTGCACAACAAGGCCATCCTCTATCAGCTTTTCCATCTTGTCTTTTGAGTAACGCCAGTACCGCGTGACACCCATGACTTCATATTGCGGGTTCCCTTTTGTGTCCGCTCCAGGTGCAGTCATGCTGACCAATCGATAAACGCGGCCATCGGCTTCCTTGTACTTGTAGAAGTTGGAGATGTAGTCTTCAGAATAATCTGTATACTGCATCTCGAACGGGTATTGGCCGCCGCCGCCGAACAACAAAATCGTATCAACGTTTTCACCGAGGTTTTTACTACCTTGACCAGTGTTTCCCTTCACCGTTCCAGCACGTTTCCATTTTATCTCATTGATGAAATTTTCTGGACCAAATATCTCCTCACAAATGCATCGAAGGTGATGGCTCTGATGGTAGTCGCAATGAAGTGCAACCACGCCATCATTCGATAAAAGCGCCCTGATAAGCGTTAGGCGTTCAAACATAAACTGTAGATATTGGTCACTTTGCCAAATATCACCGTATTGCTTTTCTTCAAATGTGCTTCGACTGTTACTGGCGGTTTTACCACGCAGTTCAACGCTCTTTTTGTAGTCAGCTTTGCTATCAAAAGGAGGGTCAATGTAAACAAACCCTATTCCTCCGCGAAAATCCCTAAGGAGGTGAGACATAACTTGGAGATTGTCACCCCAATAGAGACGATTCCACCAACCATCAGTAGGGTCACCGTAGGTCTCTTTCCTTTGTGCAGGGTAATATTGTGTTGATGAAAACGGACGCTTTCCAGCCCACCTCAACGACGGAAAACCACGGATTGGCTGTTGATCAAGGTCGAATGTTTCAAACGCTTCTTGTTCTTTGCTGGCCATCTAATTCAATTCCTTCAAGCCTTACAAAACGTCATGTCACAGAACGCCTGAAAGTCACAATTCTTGCAGAGCCGTTCTGGCCGCTCTGATATGCCATAATTCTTTTCAACAATGTTGTGGATGACTGCATCGACCTTGGCAATCGTGCCTTCGACATCCGTCGTCTCTCTGGGATAGGTGATTGTCGGCTTTCCGTTCTCTTCACCCGTGTAATACAGCGTCATTCGACTGACCTGAACGCCTCGCTTCTCTTCCAGCAAATGTGCATAGATTTGAAGCTGACGCCGATACCGTGCAAGCCGATCCGCCTCATCAATGATGTCGGGCTTCTTCTCTGACTTAAAGTCGATGATCTCATAGGACCCGTCGTCGGCCTGGACGAGGTCAACTGTGCCAGTCAGGATGTAGTCGTCCTTCAGCAGTGACAACTCGACCTCAGCATCCCGCAGACGGTGGAAGTGTTCCTTCTCACGGTCCACATAGCTTGTAACGTGCCGCTTTGCGATCCTCAGCACGGGTTCGGCCAGATACACCCGTTCCTTCTTCGTCAGGTTGGCGTAGTTCAGATCGAACCAACTGTTGATCTGATCGGTTGTGACCTTGCTCTCCTCGCCCCGCAGAACGGCCTTGTGAACGTCTTCTATAGTTTGGTGGACCAATGTGCCGAAAAGGACCGCGTTGGTCCTGACGGGCGAAAATTCGAGGTCCTTGAACAGGCGGTATTGCTGTGGGCAACCTTCGAACACCAGCACGTCGGATGTGAAGGAGTAGCTTTGCTTGATGTCCACCTCTTTGACATCAGCCAGGTCGATGGTGTTGGCATCGAAAGTCAGGTCACGCCAAGATTTCAGGTCATCGTAGACGGGCCGAAAGTAAGCGGACGGGACATGACGCTGCCCACGTCCCTTGGGTGTGTTCTCCTGGCAGGTCAGCACCAACATGTTTTGCGCACGTGAAAAGGCCGTGTAGAACAGCCGCCAGAAGTCAAAGGTCTTGATCCGATCCAAAGGTTCGAACGGTTCACGGCCACTGAACTCTTGCTCAAGCATGACCTCCATGTCGGAGTATTGTTTGCGTGGCACGGCATCGAGTGACCCGACGATGACAATCGGGAACTCAAGGCCCTTGGACTGATGGATCGTCATGAATGACACGCAGCCTGACGGGGCGTATTCACTGTCGTCTTCGTATTCTTCGATGCCGCCATCCCAAAGGAACCGCATGAAATAGTTGAACAGCATCAACAGGTCACGTTCCAGACGATCTGGGCGGATGACGATGACGTTGTAGAGGTATTCGAACTTGTTGAGCAGGCGTGAGAACTTGGACAGGTTCCGTGCGGGGCGACTATCCCGAACGCCAGCATGGGCGATGCCTTCATCCAAAAACCCACTGAAGGTGGGGAACTGCATAAGGTCGTAGAACAACCCAGAAAAGGCGTAGTTGGTGTTGTCTGTGAGGCCGAGGTGGCTTTTGGCCATACCCGCCGCCCAAGCCGTGATCTGTGGGTCTGTGCCGCTCTTCAGGTGGGCGATGAAGTCACCAAGGCATTCATCGTAGTAGGTCCATACCTGAAGCGTCATTCCCTCACGTGTTTGCCGAACTGATCCGTATTGTGGGAACATGAACAGGATGGCACCAATCATCAGTTTGATCTCGGCCCGCTCAAAGAACATGTTGGATCGGGGTGCGTAGATCGGGATGCCTGCGGCTTCCAGATCATTGGCAAATGCAACGACCTTATGGTTGCGCACTGATCGAAACAGAAAGGCGACTTGGTTCCAGTCCTTAATGATGCCACTGGCACGTTGTTTCTTCAGGAATGCAATGGTGTCGTCGGCCCAGTTTTCCCCACCATCATCGCCTGACACCTTGAAAACCGTCGGATGCGCAGATGGCTTTGGATTTGCGGCTTCAATCGTTTTGTCAAAGCGGAACGATGTCCCGTCTGCATCCCATTCCGTCGTCTCCATCCACCGATTGTAGAAGTCGATGATGGGTGGTTCAGATCGGTAGTTCTGGGTGAGCTTCACCTGTTGGCATTCGCCATTGTTGAAGCGGCTGGGGAACTCAAGGATGTTGCGGATTGACGCCCCACGGAAGCGATACAACGCTTGGTCATCATCGCCGACGACGCAGATGTTGCGATGCTTCTCTGCCAGCTTCAGGATGATCTTTTCTTGGATTGTGTTGGTGTCTTGGTATTCATCGATCATCAGATAATCGAAGCGACCTTGGATTTCTTCGGCAACTTCGGGGTTGTTCAGTAGGCCCAGCATTTCAACTTGGATGGTAGAGAAGTCGAGATAGTTGAACTCACCCAACAGCCTTTGATAGGTGAGGTAGGCTTCTCCCGATGCAGACATTTCAGGGAGTGAACTGGCTGCCAAGTCTTGCCCAGAAATACCCTCTTCGCTGATCTTGTTCAGCCAAGCAGTCAAAGTTCCCGCAAATCGCCAGGACGACTGTGGTCCCTTCAGCCCAAGTGCGTCCTCGATGCCTTCAATATCCCGAAACTCACCGATCTGCTGGAAGACGAAATACTGCTGATCAAATTGATCCAGAACCGTGTAATTCTTCTGAATGCGTGTATAGGCTCTGAACTCTTCCAACATTTTCAGAAAGATGGAGTGCAGCGTCCCCACTGTAAGGTCCAAGGGATTGCCGATGTTTTGGATGCCACCAAGCTTCGCGGTGATCCTCGTCACAAGTTCTTTGGCCGCTTTCTCAGTAAACGTCGATATCAGAACACGTTCGGGTGCCACATTTCCTGAACGCAGGATGTTGGCGACCCGTTCTACAAGGCAAAATGTCTTGCCTGAGCCAGGACCTGCAACGACAAGCAGTGGTCCATCAGTAGTTTCAATGACTTTAGATTGCTGAGTATTCGGAGCGACCTTCATGAAGCCCACCTAACTGAAGGATTGCACCGCAAACTCATGAAGATTGACCCAAGATACCACCGACCATGGCATCGTAGCGTGAGGGATCGAACGCACTGCCAGTAGTTTCAAGCACCCGCGTCGTCTCAAGCCGTAGGACCTCCACCACCGCCGTGCGCACGGCTTCAGGCTTAGGCCGATGCCCGATGTGCTGGATCATCCGTTCGATGTGTTCGACGACGATGCCAAGACGGTCGAAGTCCGTTTGGGTCGGTGCTACCACGATGCGGCCCTCGAACATCGCGGAGATCGAAAGGCCATAGGCCGCAGCGATGTCCACCAGCCGTTGCGCATCAACCTTGGTTTCGTTGTTCTCCCAACGCCAAAGGCTGGTCTTGGGAACGCCAAGCAGCTTTGCACCTTCACCGAGGGAAAGGTCCTTGGATTCACGGGCGTCTTGCAGGATTTCACCGAATGATTTCGCAGAAGCATTTTTCATCCTTTTGGTATTCCACAACGTGGAACGGGAGGGAAGTAAAACGATCTAATGACACTCTTAATAATTGCGAATCGTTCCATTTAATGGAATATGGTATGCATGACATTGACACAATATCTTCAAACCAATCGCCTGAGCCTGAGTGACCTCGCAAAACAATGCGGAACGAGTGCCAGCACGATTCTTCGCGTTAAGGACGGAACGGTAGCACCATCAAAGCGCGTCGCACGTGCGCTGTGGGACGCCACAGGTGGTCAGGTGTCGCCCAACGACCTCTATGGCCTTCATCACGCCGACGGGCACTGCACCTGCCATGGCTTGCTGCGCCCACAATCCATTGAATAAGGAGAACACCGATATGAGTAATTTGGTGACAGTCGGTATCGTCATCGCAGCAGGTGTTGCGGGCATCATTCTCCTCAGCGGTGAAGGATTGGAACGCAACCTACGTTCCTGCCTTGAAGATCACAGCCTTCGCATCTCAAGCCAAGATCACGTCTACATGACGGAAGCCCTTGGTGAGGAGATTTGGCGAAGCTACCCAGATGGAACGGCCACACGGTTTGTGCGGTATCGGGTCCAAGGATCGTCAGAAGTGAAAACCGCGACATGCAGGTGGTGACACAATGTTGATGAGCAGTTGGCGTGAATGCCATTGCTTGGTTCACGCAGAACCACCGCCCCATGACAACAATATTTCCAATCGAAAGGACCCAATATGAAAAGAACTATTCCGACTCTCGCTTCCTTGATAGCAATCACCGCCTGTGCCGAGGTTACCACAACACCAGACCCCATCACCCAAGCAGTATCGGGGCGGGCACTTGTCTCAGGGGATACACGACTGACAGCGGGTGCCAACGGCGCACTGATCGGCGTGTTGGCTGGTGGTGATACATTGTCTGGCTCATGGCGTATCAACAACGGAAAATGGTGCCGCACATTGACGCTTCCCGCACGGTTCAGCGGCTCCGAAGTGTGTCAGGATGCTGCGCTGACAGACGGGCAACTGGTGATCGTGGGGTCCAACGGTAACCCGACCGTCTATACCATCGAATAACGGTGACTGTTGCCCACATTTTTGCAACACTTTCACCCAGACTCTCCGCTGATTTCAGCATCTGAAAAACAGGACATCTTCGAACGGCTCTGCCTTCGCAACGCTAAAAGGCGTGAACGGGGCATCCGTTTGGTGAATGTTCCAGAGGTCTACACCAACAAGGTCAGGGAAATGGCCACACGGCGCTACGTTGCGTTGCTGGACCCGATCATGGCCGTAGCCTTCGTAGAGGCCACATGGCCACATCATGCTACTGCAAGACGTGAACTGGCAGCGCGGTTACATCAACGTGCCGTTAGCAGGCTTGGCATACCTGACCCGCGAATGAAAAAACCGCACCCCAATGAACTGTTGAAGCGGTTTGCATCCAGCACAAGCATCGTTCACATGACCGCGTTCAATGCGCAGGTTGCACGTCAGACTGATCCACATCCAGAAATTCGCCCTCATTGATGAAGAACGCCAGACAATGGCTAATGAACTCTCCAGTCGGCATATCATTCTCGACCGCCATGACTCTGGCCTGATGATACAAATCATCGTCAATGTTCCTGATGGTTTTGCGTGTGCCGCTCATGCTGCATCCTCCCATCGTATTTAGGCGAACTGGCAGACAATGGGGCTAGGAAACGTATCCTCAATGACCACCTTTCTTGATGACATCAATTCAAACTTCGGCGTCGATGTCGGTTGGCCGAATTAATACCAGAGCAACTGGCTGGTTTTTCCCCCGAAGCGTCATTTCGACCGTCCACCTAGAACAAGGGTGTGCTCCCGCAATGAGAGCAAAACCTAATCCAGATGGAAGGAACGATAATTATGAACGCACATGCATCCACTTTCGGCAAACAACAGGACACCCCAGAAGTTCCAGCCGTGATCTTTCAAATACTCGGCAATATGTATGATACGAAAAATCAACTAACCCTTGAGCCGAAGGAGACTTATGAATCCCTGCTTGGCTCTGAATTTCATCAAAAGCTAAGCGATGCCGCTGATCGCAAAGACCATTTTGCTATGATGGAAATGCGGATGATCATCGAGACAGCCTTGGCCAACGCGGGCTACGGGTTCTGTCCTTTCGAAACAGATGCTGCTGTTAGCGTCTTGTTTGAACCCGATAAGTTCGTTGCCCTTTACAATGTGCTTGCGGCTGACGAAGCCGTGGAAGGTGACGAGGGGCTGTCCCACTTTGGAACGTCACGATGTGAAGTGGGACAATCGCAATTCTTAAGCGACTGATTTTACAGTATATTTTCAGATAAATGGTGCCCGGGGGCGGAATCGAACCACCGACACGAGGATTTTCAATCCACTGCTCTACCCCTGAGCTACCCGGGCACGGATACGGCTTTTGCCGTTGGGTGGAGGCGTTCTATGACTTGCTACTGGCAGTGTCCAGAGGCTTTTTTACATTTTTTCAATGTGGGCGCGGCATCTCAGTTTCAGTTGAAGAAACATCCTGTTCAACGTCTTCTTCACGCTGCGAAGGAACCGCGTAAGACCCGTTCAGCCACTTGGCCAAATCAATGTCTGCACAGCGTTTCGAACAAAAAGGACGGAATTGAGACACCGTTGGTTCGTGACAGATCGGACAGCTCATTTCAGCACCTCCGCAAGGGAAATCCGGCCGCGTTTGCGTTGCAACTCATAGTGACCCAACGGGGTCCATCCTGCCAGAATCGTCTCGATCGGATCAGACTTGAATGCAGATCGCAAAGCGGCTTCGAAACCGCGCCGGTCTTTCTTGGGCATTGGAGCGAGGTCGAGCGTGATCTGCCCCCCCAACCCACGGACACGCAATGCACGTGGCAGTGCTTTTGCGCAGGCGAAATTGGCCTTGGTTCCGGCGGCCATCGAGGTGTCTGAACCCGTGTTTACATCTACGGCCACCAGGGCGCGGGTGGGCTGGATAAAGATGTGTCCGCCCCCGGCCAATGGTTCTGATATTCCGCCCGCCTGATCCAATGCATCCAGGACACCATGCGCCTCAAAGGCGCCGGGCTCGGTGACGACCTCGGCCGGGTCGGTCCAGTCGCGCCAGGCCAAAACATGCGGCCCATCACCTGCGAGCAGAACCTCAGGCTCGGTACCAGGATCGTTCATCACAGCATCGGCATGAGCCAGCATGACGCCGATATCTTCAGCAATCTCTTCGGCGTTCTCGCCCTGACAGCAGGACCGCAGGATCAACCCGTGTTCGCTGCCCGCCATCGCCTCATGTGCAATTTCCAGCAAGCGGTCGCGTTCATCCTCATCCCGGATACTGCGCGAGATATTCAGGCCAGGCGCATCCGGTGTGACAATCGCAAAGCGGCTTTTAAACAGCACGCGATCCGTCACCGGCAGCGCCTTTCCGGGTTCGACAAAACCGGTCACCTGGACCAGCTTGAGCTCTCCGGGGGCCAATCCTCTGACCTGTCGCAAAAAGGCCTGGCCGTCCGGCGTGGCCAGAAACATCCCACCCTGCCCCTTGACCGGGCGATCCGCCCGCGCCCGGTAGATGGTACCGGGTGCCGGGGCTTCGGAAGCAATCAGGAAATCGTCAAGCTTTCCGTCCACCATCAACGCCGCTGCCTCGCGGTTGTTGATGTGGTCTAAAACGATGGTACGCCCCTTCATAGTGCCTCGCGATACAAAGGATAGCCGATGCCCTGCAGCAAAGCGGCAGTCTCGGATAATGGTAGTCCCACGATGCCGGTAAATGAGCCGGAAATCCATGGGATGAACGCCCCTGCAGGCCCCTGGATTGCATATGCACCGGCTTTGCCTTGCCAGTCACCGGTTGCCAGATAGGCATTGATCTCAACATCCGACAGGCGCTTGACCTTGACCTGAGACACCACATCGCGTTGCGATATGCGGTCGCCGCGCCGAACCGCAACCGAGGTAATCACCCGGTGCCGCCGTCCAGACAGAGCGTGCAGAAACTCGGCCGCCTGACCTGCATCTTCAGGCTTTCCCAAGATGCGCCGACCCAGCGCGACCGTGGTGTCCGCACAAAGTGTGAAATCATCGCTTTCGGCGGGAACAGCTTGCACTTTGGCGCGTGTGATCCGGTGGCAATAAGGCACCGGCAACTCACCCTTCAAAGGCGTTTCGTCAATGTCAGGGGCACGGATCGCGTCGGGCTGTACGCCAAGCTGCGCCAGCAGGTCCAGCCGCCTTGGGCTGCCCGATCCAAGAATAAACGCCATGTGTCGGGCGTTACTTAAAGCGATAGTTGATCCGACCTTTGGTCAGATCGTAGGGGGTCATCTCGACTTGAACTTTGTCGCCAGCCAGAACACGGATGCGGTTCTTGCGCATCTTGCCTGCCGTATGTGCGATGATCTCATGGCCGTTTTCCAGCTCGACCCGAAACGTCGCATTAGGCAGGAGTTCCTTCACGACACCGGGAAATTCGAGCGTATCTTCCTTGGCCATGTTGTCTCCATAATTACGTTGCACCCGCAGAATCTACGGGGATGTGCGCCTAAATGAGCCTATTTGGGGCTTATTTCAAGGGCGTATTCACCTAAAGAGAGGATATTGTGACTGTTTCGACTCGACCGCACTGCTCGTCCCAATGGGCGCGGTTCAACACATGGCCATCCCGGCGCACATTGGCGATCGTTGTCAGGTCGACGTCGGCATAGGTCCAGCCAGGTTGGTTCAGCGCACCCTCTGCTAACACTCCGGTCGCGGGAAAACCCTTGTCAGGTGGACCAAAAATACCACCCGTTCCTGTATTCATATCCACCGCATCGGACCATTCGTTTTTGCCCACCAGAGACGCCATGACCGTAACACATTGGTTTTCCAGCGCACGCGACATAGCCCCGATGCGGACACGCCAGTACCCTGCCAACGCCTCGGTGCATGAGGGAACCAGGATTATATCCGCCTCACTTAGGGCTCTGCCCAGCAAGGGGAATTCACTGTCATAGCAGATCAGGATTCCGATTTTTCCAAGTGGGGTATCAAACAATTTTAGTGGTCCGCCCGGCGCGATATCCCAGTCTTCGCGTTCAAAGCGGGTCATGATCTGTTTGTCCTGATGGTCAAACGTCCCGTTCGGAGCGTAGAGCACAGCCCGGTTTACCGGACGGCCTGACCCGTCAATCACCGGAGCGGATGCGCCCAGGATGTAGATCTCATGCTCTTGAGCCAAACGCGAATGCAGGGCCTGCACGTCCCCCATCCGATCTGAAACAGCACGGATCGAACGCTCTAGATCACCCGCCACTTCGGCCCCGTCCAAAGTCGACAATTCCATCGCGCCATACTCGGGGAAAACGAGAAGATCTGCCCCCTGCCCTGCCGCATCCGAGACCCAGCGGGCCAGCTTATCTTCATACTGCGCCCAGTTTTCGAGCCAGTCGAGGTTATAGGCGGCGGTGGCAGCTTTCATGGAGTAACTTTCATTGCGCTGGTTTGGCGAACACTAGTTGAGGGCGCCCTGAAAAGTACAGGAACATATGCGCATATACCGGCCCTGCAAGGGATTGTGAGTTGGCATCTCAAGCCTGAAATGGCTAAATAAGATTAGGAGAGTTGCGATGCAAAACCGGGAAAGTTTCGAAAAGTTCTATTACACAAAGGTTGGCATGGGAGAAGCCTGCGGTTGCGCCGAACGGATTATCGACGTGTACGAATTCAACCGAACGGGTGGAGCGCTATCAAAATCAACTCCGAGACAGCAAAGGCGGAAACGCCGGTCAATCAGGGCTTGGGCCGTAAAATACGGCCTTCTTGGGCGCAAACGTCAGCCATAAAATCTAAGCCGTGATATCCCTGATCCAAAACTGCAACGGCTTCAGCGTCTCGCCTTCTTCACCGATATCCCTCCACGAAAACTGCGCAACAGCGCCGGGCAACGGCTCATACTTCCGCGCGCTCCAAAAAGCATCCAGCGGGCGGTAGGTATCAGGCCGCATCGGGTGATCGGTCGTGCGTTGCACACCGCAAAAGGCGCATTTGGTGAAGCCAAAGTTGCGCGCATGGGCTTCGCGCAGGTCAAAGAACCTATGCCCCACGCTCTGCCCGCGATAGTTGGGCAGCAAGACGGATTCGGCGCAGTAGAAGATCTGGGACAAGTCCAGCCCAGAGCCATCGAAGGCCGCCGCGAAATCGGCGGCATGGTCGACTAGCGGGGCGCCGGTCGATGCGCCGATCAGACGATCCCCGTCAAAGGCACCAACAACGATGGATCTGTCGCTGTCACGGTAGGATTGCAGGTATTTCCGCTCGTATTCCAGATCGCCGTCATAAAGATACGGCCATGCCCGAAACACCTCGATCCGCAAGCGAGCGACGTCATCCAGAGCCGCCTCAAGCGCCGCCCCGGTCAAGGCGCGAACGCCTGTAACCTCAGCCATTCGAGACCTGCTTGGTCCAGTCGGCCAGGTTGTAAAAGGTGGTGACCCGCGTGATCTTGCCATCCTTCAGGTCAAAGAACGATCCGGCTGGTAGGCGGTAGGTCTGCCCGTGTGCTTTGGGCAGGCCTTCATCCGTCTCAAGATAGGTGCCGTTCACGATGAATTCAGCGGCGGCACGGGTACCGCCCTCGGCCGCGAACACAACGATATCGGTGAGGTTCTCGCGATAGCAGCGGTTCATGTGGTCACAAAAAGCTGCGAATTTCTCTTTGCCCACTCGTATCTGCCCTTCGTTCACATGATGGGCCACGTCGTCGGACAAACAGGCCAGCATGCCGGTTACGTCCCCGGCGTTGAAGGCTTCGAAATAGGTTTTGACGGTTTCGTTCATGGTCACTCCGTTGGTTCACCCCAGCGGTCCTTCAGATGCTGAATGATCTGATCGCGGGTCTGTCGGTAGTGATGTAACTTTTCCTCGCGGCTTTCGCCCAGCCCGGTAGGGTCCATTATTGGCCAATAATCGACATCCAGATGAAAAACCCGCGTCAAATCCAGCGCACGGCGCTGGCTGGCCGGCGACAGCGCTACAATCAGATCGAACGAGCTGAGGTCGTCGCCCCATTCCTGCATTTCATCAAACGACCGGGACCGGTGACGTGAAAGCTCGACGTCGATTTCATGACAGACCGAAATGCAAAAGCCATCGATCTCAAGATCGTTGTGCACCCCGGCGGATTGCACATAGGTGCCGGTGCCATAAAACTTCTTCATGATGCCTTCGGCCATCGGAGATCGGACCGAATTGTGGTCGCAACAGAACAAGATGGACTGCGGCAGAGACGTCACCCGTCACCCCCCGAAATGCAATACGCAGATCAACGTAAACAGGCGACGGGCTGTGTCTGAATCAACTTCGGCCTTGCCTTCCAGACGTTCCTGCAACACCCGACTGCCTTCGTTGTGGATACCGCGCCGGGCCATGTCGATGGTTTCTATCTGGCTGGGCGGCAAAGTCTTTACGGCGTCGAAATAGCTTTCACAGATCTGGAAGTAGTCCTTGACCACCTGCCTGAATGGTCCAAGGGACAGATGGAACTCGGCCGCTTTTTCTTCGGCTTCGGTGGCAATGTCGAAGACCAAACGCTTGTCACGGATCGAGAGTTGCACATGATACGGCCCTTCCGGAACCACACGATCATCGCGTTTGGGCAGCGCGAAAGCGTTTTCCTCAAGCAGATCATAGATTGCCACTTTGCGCTCCTGCTCGATCTCGGGTGTCGGCGGGGGCAAGTTTCTATCATCCAGTTCGATGTGCGAAATTCGGGTCATGGTCGTTTGGTCCGTTCAGGTCGGGACAGACTTATCCCAATGGAAATAAATGGGCAACGCAGTGACGGGCCGTCCGACGAAAATCGTCAAAGCGGGTGTTCGGACGGATCTATTCCGTGTTTGCGCAACAGCGTATCGACCAGTGAACCAGAGTTGATTTGGCGGCCAAGAAAGATCTTTCGGAACCAGGATCCAAAAAAATGGACAGACATCTGTTGGTCCCACTTCAGAAAATCCAATTTGGAAAGGTCAGGATCATTCCAAAGGCCGCGATATCGCAATGGGATAGGATAGAGGACCGACCTGTGCACAGCCATCTTATGCTCTGGTGTGCCATAAAGAAAATGAAACAGCATGGGCGGACCAAAGCTGAAAATTGGCAGGCTCCAATAGGTCGACCCGTTGAACATCTGGCGGTAGGTTTCCTTTTGCTCTTGTGTCCACCATGGTGGCACCAGATCGCTGTCAAAAGCATATTTGCACATGGCCTGCAGCCCCGGACTGTCGCAGGGCAACGCAAGTACACCGTTCATGATCCGTTGTTTCTTGAGGTTCGCATTCGGAAAAAGATACCCGTTCTTTGTCTCGAGTGGCCGGACCGCATAAGCATCCGCATCGGCCCAGATATAGTCGGTTTTTTGCATCAACTGCAGACGGAAAAGATCTGCATGAACGGCTACGGATCGGGTTATCGGATCGCGGTAGATCTCGGGAGTATCATAAATTTCGCGGGCATCGCGCGGCTCGATATAATCCGGAATGTCTTCAAGATCGCCATAGTGATAGACGATTGGCTTTTGGTCGACATCGGCGAAGGACTTCAGGCACAGATGTTCCAAAAAGCTAAAGCGCTTACCGATCCAGAGGGTCGCCACACGTTCCAAATCAACCTCCTTTAGATCCGGTCGCACATAAAGAGCGCCGCAATTTGCCCCTTGACTTCAAGCCCTATCGGAGAAAATCGGATGAGGTAATTGCAGGTGTGACCCTCTGACCATAGGTGATCAACCGTTCAATCGCTTCAACCGTGCGGTCACGGACAGGCCGTGCGCCTCGAGGCTTTCCGACTGCGCAAGTTGCTCTGCCGCTGGCCCGATTGCCCGCAGGGCTTCGGGTGTCATCTGGCTGAGAGTCGTGCGTTTCAGGAAATCCATCACACTCAGACCGGAAGAAAAACGCGCCGACCGAGAAGTGGGTAGGACGTGATTAGGCCCACCAACATAATCCCCGATTGCCTCGGGTGTGTATTGACCAAGAAAGATTGCACCTGCGTGAATTGTCTTTTCGCTCAGAGCGACGGGATCTGCGACGCATAGCTCAAGGTGTTCCGGGGCAATTCGGTTCGACAGAGAGGCTGCCTCATCCAGACTGCCCACAGTGATCACCGCACCAAAATCGCGCCAACTGGCCCCGGCTATGGCCCGGCGTTGCAGGGTTTCAAGACGTTTTTCCACGGCTTGCGCCACGGCCCGTCCAAAATCGGCGCTATCCGTGATCAGAATGGATTGAGCACTTTCGTCATGTTCTGCCTGGCTGAGCAGGTCCAGCGCGATCCAATCCGGATCGTTATCCTTGTCGGCAATGACCAGAATCTCGGACGGGCCCGCAATCATGTCGATGCCGACCTTGCCAAAGACACGGCGCTTGGCCGCGGCGACAAAGGCGTTTCCGGGGCCTGTGATCTTGTCCACCGCTGCAATGGTATCTGTTCCATAGGCCAGTGCCGCAATCGCCTGCGCCCCGCCGATGCGATAGACCGTAGTCACGCCTGACAGGCGCGCGGCCAAAAGGACCAGAGGGTTCGCCTGACCGTCTGGGGTGGGCACGGCGATTGCCAGACGCTCGACCCCTGCAACATTGGCCGGGATCGCGTTCATCAGAACCGACGACGGATACGAGGCCAGCCCTCCCGGCACATACAGCCCCGCCGCAGACACTGCGGACCAGCGCCAGCCAAGGGTCGCCCCGGCCTCATCCGTCCATTGGTGATCGGCGGGCATCTGTTTCTCGTGATAGGCCCGGATGCGTTCGGCTGCCAGTTCGAGCGCCTGACGATCCGCGTCCGAGACCTGCGCAATGGCGGCGTCGATTTCCTCTGCCGAAAAGGCCAGCGTATCCGGTGTCAGCTCTAACCGGTCGAATTTGGCCGTCAGTTCGATTACCGCCTCATCCCCACGGACCCGCACATCGTCAATGATCTGCGCGACGATGGCATCCACATCCGGGCTGTCTTCGCGCTTGGCCGACAGCAGGGTCTGAAAAGCCGCGTCAAATTCGGGCGACGTGGTGTCTAGAAAAACGGGCATGATCTGGCACTCCGTGGCGTTTCACCGGGTCATATCGCCGGGATGGGCTGTCCTCAACCCTCAGTCCACCGGGTGCAGCGATTTGCGCATCTCAAAACAGGATATGCTTTTGCGCGCCGCGCAGCCGCCAGTCGGTTTCCAGCCATGCCGGATATAAAACGCCTGGGCCGTCCGTGTCCCCTCAAGCTGTGCCTCGGTGCAACCGGCAGCGGCCAGTTCCTGTTCCAGCCGGGCCAACAACGCGCTTCCCACCCCAAGACCGGTATGAGCCGGGTCGATATAGAGCAGCGTGATCTCGCCGCCCTCACGCAATCCGCCGACAGCCGCAACCTGACCTGCGCGCTCGGCCAGCCAAATCTGCGCTCCGGCCTTGATCCAACCCCGAATGGTCTCCGGGTCTTTATTGGCGGTCCATTCCGCAACGGCCTGCGGATCATCGCCATGATCCGCCTCGCACAGCTGCGTGATCGAACGGATCAGAACCCGGCTTAGATCAAAGACATCAAACACGGTCGCGCGGCGCAACATCAGACCAGCGGGTGGTTCTGAGAAGGCCTGCGCGATACCGCGCTTATTCTGCATGATGCGGCGCTTGCCCCGAAGGCGCCTGATAGGGGCGGGTTACATCCTTGAGCGTGACGTCTATTGCCTCGACCGATAGACGGATCGCGCCATCTCCGGCCAATGTAAGCAAAATCTGACCCGCGCCGTCTTCGCCGGGTTCAAAATCGACCGAAAGCAAGGACATCACCAAATCCTTCTCGCTACGGTCGATACCCTGGCTGGCCACGGTTAGAACGGAAGCGAACACCAGCACAGACTGCACCCTTTCGAATGGACGGCCCCGGCGCGTGGCCGCATCCTTGTCCTCCCAGCGGAAACGGTTCAGCAACAGGCCAAAGCGGCGCTGCGACGGATGCCAGGTCATTTCGGATACGGGGAACACCGCATCCTGTGTCAAAGTCGAGATCACCTGAAGGTCATCCCCATCCTCTGCACCCAGATTCAGTGGAGCCTCACGCCCATCGTGGAAACTTGCGTCTGTCATTGGTCTTTGATCCGTTCAATTTTGGCGCCCACGCCTTCCAACTTGCGCACAACATGCTCATACCCACGATCCAGATGATAGACCCTGCTGACAGTTGTTTCACCTTCAGCAGCCAGCCCCGCCAGTATCAGCGAGACCGAAGCGCGCAGATCTGTCGCCATAACCGGTGCGCCCTTCAGACGTTCGACACCAGTCACGGTTGCCGTGCCACCGTGCACTTCGATATTCGCGCCCATCCGCACCAATTCGGGGGCGTGCATGAAACGGTTCTCGAAAATGCGTTCTTCGAGCACCGAGGTACCTTCGGCCGTGCACATCAGCGCCATCATCTGGGCCTGCAGGTCGGTCGGAAAACCCGGGAACGGCTCGGTCACGACATCCACGGCTTTGACGCGCCCGTTCTTGCGGGCGACCAAAAGACCGTTTGCTGTTTCCGAGACATTCACGCCCGCCGCATCCAGTTTCCCGGCAAATGATTCCACCAGAGACATCCGCCCGCCCAACAGTTCGACTTCTCCACCACAGATCGCCGGCGCCAGCATATAGGTGCCCAGCTCGATCCGGTCAGTCACAACCTGATGGGTGGCACCATGTAACCGGTCTACGCCCTGAATTTCGATGGTCGGCGTGCCTTCACCAGAAATCTGGGCACCCATCTTCCGCAGACACTCGACCAAATCGACGATTTCAGGTTCGCGCGCCGCGTTCTTCAGAACCGTTGTGCCTTTGGCCAGCGTGGCCGCCATGACAATGTTCTCGGTCGCGCCCACGGATGCAAATCGCATCTCATGCACGGCACCTTTCAACCCGCCCACAGCTTTGGCATGCAGATACCCGTCCTTAAGCTCAATCTCAGCCCCTAGCGCCTCGAGCCCTTCGACGTGCAGATCCATCGGACGCGCGCCGATTGCACAGCCTCCGGGCAGCGAGACGACCGCCTGCCCAAACCGCGCCAGCAAAGGACCCAGCACAAGGTTTGACGCGCGCATCTTTCGCACGATGTCATAGTCCGCCGTCTGACTGGTTAGGTCGTGGCTGGACATTGCGATCACCTGACCA
This sequence comes from Ruegeria sp. CDSC081, assembly GCF_059610485.1. Lineage (NCBI taxonomy): Bacteria > Pseudomonadati > Pseudomonadota > Alphaproteobacteria > Rhodobacterales > Roseobacteraceae > Ruegeria > Ruegeria sp. CDSC081. The sequence goes on from NZ_JBXWNS010000002.1 coordinate 168,451, forward strand.
TCCTGCAATGACGACACCTCGGCCCCCAAGGACTGCAGCAAAGCCGTCATCGTCTTGATGTCGCTCAGCCGAGGCGCATTGGTCAGCGTCAGCGGTTCTTCGCTGAGCAAGGTCGCCGGCATCAGCGTCAGACACGCGTTTTTTGCCCCTGCAATCGGTATCTGACCTTTAAGCGGCCCGTTGCCTGTCACCAGAATCGAATCCATCTGCTCTTATCCCTCGTCTTTGTCGGCTTTGCCGTTCTGGGTTGCCCGCGCCTTAGCCTGCGCCTTACGCCGCGCCATATTCGCTTTGAGCGCCGCTTTCAGCCGCTCTTCGCGCACATCGCCGGATCTGCCGTGTTTTTTAGGTGTATTTTTATCTGCCATAACCTTTCTCTACAGGAGGCGAAAAAAACCGTCCAGACACCCTTGCGCCGCGTTTCGTTTGAGTCTAATCACCCGCCCACAGCGCTGCTGTAGCTCAGAGGTAGAGCACTCCCTTGGTAAGGGAGAGGTCGAGAGTTCAATTCTCTCCAGCAGCACCATCTCATCTTTGCACCTCTGGTTTTCTTTGAAGCTCCGAAACGGGCGGGCAAATGACGTTGAGATATGCCTTGTTTCGACAATATCGCACTGGCTCCGCCGAAGCTGACCTACGTAGCCGACCATGTACAGCTAGGCTGCCGCAAGTTTTGTCCTGACCATCTCTCGCATATCCCTAATCCGGGGCAAACTGTCCACGCAGCCAAGCTTTGAACAGGTCGACATCGATATGCGAAACGTTCAAATGCCGGGCCGCTGCCTCGAAGTTGCTTAACCAACTAAGGGTATTGGATTTGATCTAATCTAGCGACAAATAATTTTTGTGGTAGATAGCCTGTTTTATCATTTTCACTTGCGGCTCAGGTCGCGATACAAGTTTTTGAATTGTCTCAAATCCGAACAGGAAATCTGGACTTGGTCAAACCAGACGTCTCATCGACGAAAGTCAGGATTGCCGCATTCGTGGCCAATCCGGCGCTTGGCTTCGACTTCGTGGCAAACGCGGCCGGTCCTGGCGTTATTGCAGGTTCCAACGTCGTTCATCAGACAAAGGGGTCGGTGGCACCTTGTTCTCGGGAATCGCTTATCAGCTGCTCATCTAGCGGAACTGTTTGTTTGGATTTTTCGTACACTCGGAAGGAATAGAAGATGAAAGTAGGGTTCATTGGACTTGGTAATGTCGGCGGAAAGCTTTCAGGCAGCCTGTTGCGGAACGGAATCGACCTGACGGTTCTTGATCTAAACCGCGACCTGATGGAAGCGGCGGCGGCCAAGGGTGCCAAGTTGGCAGAAAATGCCGCAGCATTGATGCGTGATTGCGATGTCGTCATCACCTGCCTACCCTCGCCTGCCGCATCGGACGCTGTCATGCAGGAGATGCTGCCAGAGGTGAAAGAAGGCAAGATCTGGCTGGAGATGTCTACCACTGACCAAGCCGAAGCCGAACGCCTTGGCGGTATCGTCATCGCCGCCGGTGGTGCCGCAGTCGATTGCCCGGTATCTGGCGGTTGCCACCGCGCCGACACTGGAAATATCTCGATCTTTGCGGGCTGTGACCGCTCAACGTTCGAGCGAGTTCTGCCGTTACTGAAGACAATGGGACGCCGTATCCTGCATACCGGTGAGCTTGGCAGCGCCTCGATGCTCAAGGTACTTACCAATTATCTGGCCACCGTCCATCTGGTCGCCAATGCCGAAGCGTTGGTGACGGCGAAGGCTGCAGGTATGGACCTGAACACAGCCTACGAGGCGATCAAAATTTCGTCCGGTAACAGCTTTTCCCATGTTACCGAAAGCCAGGTAATCCTGAACGGTTCGCGCGATATCTCATTCACCATGGATCTGGTGAAAAAAGATGTGGGCCTGTTCCAGAGTATTGCCGAACGAAACAATGTGCCGCTGGAAGTCTCTCCCTTGATTTGCCAGATTTTTGACGACGGCATTGCACGCTATGGCGATCGCGAGCTATCGCCCAACATTATCCGTCGGTTAGAGGACGCCACCGGTCTTTCCATCCTTGCCCCCGGCTTCCCTGCGGAAATGGCGGATGACGAACCAGAAGAGCCTGGATACGAGGTGATCCCGCAGGGTTCGTCGCACGTCTCAGCCGGCAGCTAGAGCCCGTTTCGGCAGCCACGAGCAAGTTGAGGGCAGGTATCATACCTGCCCCAACGGCCAATGATCAGGGGCTCAATGCCCTTTGAACGGCGTCGCACCAGCTAACTCGGCCTCGAATTGCGGGACTGTATGATGCAATGCGCAGAGCAAAAAATCCGAGGATGAGGCGGATATACGATAGGGACGAAGGTCCGACAGGGCCGTATTGACACTGGGTGAGTGCGTCGGATGTGGACTGCCGACCGCCCAAAAACTCATTTCCTAACACGCCCTCTCTGTGATCCCGACACGCGCCTCTGTTCTTACCCGTCGAGCATAGCGAGAACAGCGTCACGATCGGACAGAACCAGCAACAAAGCGATATCATCCGGTTGTAGCTTTTCGAGTATCATTGATGCGGCTTGTTTGGGCGAAGCGGCTCTGAGTATTTGTTCTGCACCATACCCATGTTCCAACGCTGTCCTTTCGATCAGATCAGAAACTTCCCCCGACTCGCGGCCTCTTAGATACCCTACCAGCTCGGTTGCGACGACCACGTCGGGTTGGAAATTCAGCGCTGTCGCGGTTACGTCCCGGATATCCTGATCCGATCTGTCCCCCGCATGGCTGAGCATGATGAAACGCCGTTTTGCTGGCAAGCTCGACAGCGCATCGCAAACGGCGGAAATCGAATGCGGGTTATGTGCAAAATCCACAAAGACCCGTGCGCCGTTGTATCGGAACTCGTTGCAACGGCCTGGATTATCCTTAGCGTCTGGTTTGAACCCGGCCAACCCATCCCGAGCCGCCTGAACGGGCAAGTCCAGCGCCAAAGCCAGGCACAAGGCCGCCAGCGCGTTCAGGATATTGTATTTCGCAGCGCCGCCCATGGTCAGGGGGACATCGGAAACTGCGATCACCACCTGTTCCGCTGTGCCGTCGAAAAACACGATATCACCCTGCCGCACATAGGCGCAGCACCTGTCTGCATCGCGCGCCCGGCGGATCAGGTCGTTCTGCGCGTCCAGCGAAAACCACCAGATATTCGCCGAGGTATTCTCCGCCTCGGCACGGACAAAGCCGTCATCGGCATTCAGGGCCAGCACGCCCCCCTCGGCCAATGTTCGATGTACGGCGAATTTGGCCTGGGCCAGTTCCGGCACCGTGTTGACCCCATATTGGCCCAGATGGTCGTTGGCTACATTGGTGACAGCCGCCGCCGTGGCGGCGCGGGTCGGCAGACCCCGGCGCAGGATGCCCCCACGGGCGACTTCAAGACAAGCAACCTCCAGCCTTTTATCACGCAGCAACATCCGCCCGCCGCCGGGACCCGAGTAATCGCCACGGTCCAGTATATCATCGCCCACGCGGACAAACTCGGTCGAGGTTAGCCCAGCGACCTTGCCCGAAGCGCGTGCGATAGCCTCAAGCAGCCGGGTCGTGGTGGTCTTGCCGTTGGTTCCGGTGATGAACGCGACCGGGACATCATGCAGCGCAGACCAGTCCACCTCACCCGGGGTGGGCAGCCCATCAACAGGCCAAGTCTGACTGCCTGTACCATGCCCGATCGACACCTCGTCATCATCGCAAAGGATATCCACGCCATGCGCCTCAGCCGCGGCGATCAAGGCGATCAGAGCAGGATTGGCTTCCATTTCCATGACGCCTTTGACATCCGCAACCATCTGATCGAAATCTCCGGGCTCGGATGCCAGCAGTTCTGCAGCACAGAAATGCCAGGCGGTTTGCGCTGCGAATATCCCGGAATAGAGCTGATCCATCGGTGCCGAGATCGCCAGATTGACGCCGCCCGTAAAGGTACGGTGGATCAGACCCTGCCCCTGCCAGCCCAGTGCGTCCAGAACCCGGCGCGCATGCTTCTCCCACAAGTCGGTGATCTGCGTCGCGTCGATATCAGTGAAGAAAACATCCATCACCGCGCCGGGTCGGTTCCATAGCAGGCCCGGCCCGGTCAGACGCCGGGCGTCATCCACCTGAATATGGTCAACGGTCGCGCTTTCTATTGTCAGCGCGGTCTCAAGCTCTTCGATCCGGTCCATTCCGGTGCCTCCGCTCAATCCGCGTCTTCGCTGATTTCACGGGCCAGACGCACGCCACGCTCATCCCGGATCAGGTTCTGGTCGCCTTCGAACATATCTTCGAACGAGGTTTCGGTGGGGGCTGCCACAGGTGCGACCTCGGGTTCTTCGCCATCAGAATTGAAATAGATGATCTGTTTCCAGCAGCGCGTTGTGTCATCACCAAAGATCACCAACAGATCGCCCTGTCCGGCCTGTTCCAACGCGGCACTGACCGCTTCGACCTCGTCGGGGATGACCGTGATGGCTGCGGCATCCACGCCGTTGTCGATCAGGGCTTGACGCATCATCTGCGGCACCTCGTCATGCCCGCGTCCGCGACGGCGGTCATCTGCCTTGCAGATGAAATGATCAAAATGTCCGGCCAGGGCGGCGGCCCCATCGACAATATCTTCGTCGCGCCGGTCGCCAGGCATCGCTACCACGCACAGCCTGCGGCCCTTGATCTCTAACTGATCGGCCAGTGCCGCCATCGCTTTCAGCGCGGCGGGGTTATGGCCATAATCGAGGATCACCTTGAAGGGATGTTCGTCATAGACATTCATCCGTCCAGGTGCCTGAAAATAGCTGGTGTCGAAGGTGCGCAGCCCATGACGGATATTATCCAGATCCACGCCGAAACTATAGGCCATCGCGGCGGCGAACATCGCATTCTGGACGTTGAAAATCGCCTTGCCTTCCAACGTCGCCGGGATCAGATGCGACCACAGAACCGGGATATGAAGCCCGTTGTCATAGATGGTCAGCATGTCACCATTCATGCCTTTTTCAAGCACGATAGCCTTGCCGCCGGCCTTGATATGTTCCTTGACCAGACTGTGCGCTGGATTGGTCGTGACATAGAAAATCTGATCCGCTTGAGCGTAGTCGGCCATTTTCAGACAGTTGATGTCATCGGCATTCAGCACCGCAGTCTCCACAGCGCTTTCAACCACCACGCGCTTGACAACGGCCAGCTCCTCGACCGTGTTTATGCCGCCGAGACCTAGATGATCGGCCGAGACATTCAGACACGCCGCCACGTTCGACCGCTGATAGCCCAGACCGGACCGCACAAGCCCGCCGCGTGCGGTTTCCATCACTGCAAAATCGACCGCCGGATCACGCAGGACGATCTGCGCGGATTTCGGTCCCGTCATGTCGCCCTTAACGCTTAGTTTACCGTCCACATAAACGCCATCGGTCGAGGTCATGCCAACGGTCTTGCTGCTGGTTTTCATAATATGCCCCAGCATCCGCGAGGTCGTCGTCTTGCCGTTGGTGCCTGTGATCGCCGCAATCGGGATGCGGGTTTCTTCGGTGGCTGGGAACAACATGTCGATCACTCTGCCCGCCACGTCGCGAGGCTGACCTTCGGACGGCGCCACGTGCATCCGAAAGCCCGGGGCGGCGTTCACCTCGACTATAGCTCCGCCAATATCCTTGTAGGATTTGGTGATGTCGTCGATCAGAAAATCCACACCTCCCACATCCAATCCAACCGCCATTATGGCGCGTTCGGCCATGTCACGATTGTCAGGATGCACCACATCCGTCAGATCAATCGCTGTCCCCCCCGTCGACAGATTTGCCGTTGAACGGAGATAGAAGATCTCGCCTTCCGACAGCACGGTTTCTTCGGTCACGCCCGCATTCTCCATCAGGCGTTTGGCCTGATTGTCGATTTCCAGCATGGTCAGCACTTTCTCGTGTCCGATGCCACGGCGCGGGTCCTGGTTCACGATGTCAACCAGCTCGGCAATCGTGTGTGTGCCGTCGCCAACGACATGTCCGGGGACACGCTTGGCCACCGCAACCAGTTTGTTGTTCACAACCAGCATTCGGTGGTCAAAACCGGTGATGAAGCTTTCCACCAGAATGGCCCTGCTGCGAGAATGTTCCTTGGCTTCGGCAAAACCGGCCTCGACCTCGGACTCTGAATTCAGATTGATCGAAACACCGCGCCCATGATTGGCGTCGAGCGGCTTGACGACAACAGGAAACCCGATACGCCCCGCTGCTTTTGCCGCCTCGCGTGCCGAATAGACCATGCGCTGCTGTGGTACCGGCAGGCCCAGATCGTTCAGCAGATTGTGGGTATCTTCCTTGTCGCAGGAAATCTCGACCGAGATATGTTTGGTCTCAGAAGTGATGGTAGCCTGGATGCGTTTCTGATACTTCCCGTGTCCGAACTGCACCAGCGAGCCAGAGTTCAGCCTGATCCACGGAATGTCCCGCTCTTGTGCCGCCTTGACCAACGAGCCGGTCGAGGGGCCAAATTCTTTGCGCTGCGCCCGCAGCACAAAGCTGCGTAACTCATCATCCCAGTTGAAATCTGGATCAAAGTCGTAATCCACCTGGTCCTTGAGGGAGTGTGGCAACAGATGCATTAGCAGACGCATCGCCAGCTTGCCCGCATCCAGTCCGACATCGCGCTGGCGGTATTCATAGACCATGTTGTACTGGCCGGGTTCGCCAGTGCCGCGCGTTCGGCCAAAAGTCACATCCGTACCAGCTACGTTCTGAACCTCGATAGCGCAATGTTCCAGCACATGACCCAGCCAGGTGCCCTCATCTTCGCGCAGGCGGCGGATGAACCCGCCGGGTTCGCGATAGGAACAGCCATGTTCTGTCAAACCGGGAAGTGCCGCGACCAGAGCGTCGATAAATTCCGAACCAATCTTTGCCGAAGGCCATTCTTCCAGAATACCCAGATCGATAACGTGGCGAATAACCGGAAAACTTGCCCAAACATTCGGGCCGACAAAGACGTTGGTCGAAATTATTTTCATGAGGCACCCTGTTGGTTAGTTTTTATTTTCCCCCGCCGGCGCCCTCGTCCCCGGACAGGTCCGGCAATGTACAGAACGCCATATGCTCATCCGGCGGAAACGCCTGGCGAGCCGTCAGATCATAACGGCACCCTTCGCCCAGAACGTCAAGCCGAAGTCCCAGAAGGCTCAACGCCTCTCCGCGGCGGGCATCCCACATCGATGAATGCGTCAGATGGCTGGCATCCACCACAGTGACCGTTCCGCTACCCACTACCTCAAGGACGTTATCGGGCCCAATGAAGGCCGCCGTGTCTTCGTCAACGCCCAACCCGATCAGGAAAGGGTTGAAAGATGAGGCGGTTAACAGGCGCCCCAGGCGGTTACGTTGCGTGAAATGCTGGTCAATGATGACCGCATTGGTCAAACCCATGCCCGGGGCCAGAGTGATATTGCCTTCGGCTGGGGCCGAATTGCTGCTGCCGCCTGCAACCATATGCTCGGACATGACCGACGCCCCGGCTGAGGTTCCCGCAATCGGTATCCCCGCCGCATTCCGGCGCCGGATTTTTTGAGCAACAAGCGTGCCACCCAGAATCGCCGACAAGCGCAGCTGGTTCCCGCCGGTCATGAATATCCCGGTGGCGCGGTCCAACATCTCGGCATAGTCGGGATTGTCGCAATCGGCGCGACGCGAGATGGGCAGGAACTCAACCTGACCCGCTCCAAGCTCAGAGAATATGCGGTTATAATCCGGCCCTGTTTCTTCCAGCATCGAGGCTGTCGGGATCACGACAATATCGGCATCGCCGCCGCCGGACAGCTCCACGAATTTGCGGTGAATCTGCATTTCCTTGACGCGGTCTTCGCCACCACCGATCGGGATGATGAACCCGCGCGGGGTCTCTGCATCAATGGGTGCAGGGCACATATCTTAACTACCTTCCGGAGCTATAGCGGGCAGCCACCGGGGACCGCGCGGACGTTCAAATCTGTTCATACATGCCGCGCCGGGCTATCTGGCCATCGCGGACATGCCATTCCCCCCGGGCCATCACATGCCGCACGGCGGTGTTTTCGTCAAGAACCACCAGATCGGCCTCCATACCCACTTTCAAACGGCCCTTTCGATGTAGCTTGAGCAGATCAGCGACATTAGAGGTCATCGGAGCAAGCGCATCAGACAGGGACATTCCTTTATCGGTCAAGTCGCGCAGTGTTTCGGGCAGAGTGTCCGACAATCCCACACCGAACCGTGTCAGATTGCCTTCACGGTCAAAGGCCGGCAAGCAGCCACCGCCGTCAGAGCTGATGGTGAAACGGTCCGCACGACCACCCAGATCGCGAAATTGGATATAGGCCTCGGCGGCTGATATGCCCGGCTCGATATGTTCGCAGGGGAATGCGGTCGCGTCGATGTAACATCCGTGCCGCGCCAACGCGACGGCCTGTTCAAAGAGGGGTTTGTTGCGATTGACATGAGTTGGATTGAAGACGCGTGCGGGGATTTCGCAGGTTGCGATCGCCTGTTCCAACATCGACAGGCCCCTGTCGCCGTCACCCATATGGCAATGCACGATCCCTGCCTTGCCGGTCATCAGGCCCGCGACATGCGCCTCACTTGCGATCCGCAGAAACTCGTCCATTGTCGGTTGGCTTGACCGGTGATCACTGATCGCCAGTTCCCCAACGCCGATAACCGGGTCAAGAAACACGATATCACCCCGGGCCGAACCGGTGAGCGTGGTCAGTGGGACGTGATAGCCACCAGTGTGACACCAAGCCGAAAGCCCCTCCTCCCGCAGCCCATAGGCCTGCTGCACCAACGTCTGCGTGTTGCGGGTCAGATCGTCCGTCCCCAATACCCCCACAACCGACGTGACCCCGGCACGGGTGAACGAGGACAGGACCATCGGCGGCACCCGGCTGGCTGGCCCGGTTTCACCGCCACCACCCGTGATATGCGCATGTCCGTCGATCAAACCCGGAACAACCGATGCACCTTCGACGTCAACGACTTCAGCCTGAAGCGGATCCGGCAGTTCGGGTTGAGTGCTACCGAGGTAAATAATGCGTTCACCTGCGGTGAGAATATGGCCTAAACCAACAGGCTCAGGCGTATAGAGCCGCGCATTCTTGATCAGTTTCAACACGTTTCATACCCGTCAGTAAGAGCAAAGACATCCTTTCTTGCACTGAAAGTCAGCAGAAGAACCATCCCTTAATTCGGAGAAAGCGTAAATGTCGGGCGCAGGCCTTAAAGGCAAAATCTTAGGAGCGCTGAGGTAAAGTTGGGCATTTGCGCAATTCGCCGCGCCAGACGCTTTCGGATCGGAACAACCGTAAGAAGCGAATGTAGCGGAGGCAGTGAAACCTTTGTTGACAGCCGCCTCACTGAGAAAAGGCCCGCCGGAATGGTGGGCCTTTCTATTTTCACGTTCAGCTCTTTTTGCCGACATTTTCTTCGAATGAGACTTCAAAAGCCGCCTGCTTTTCAGGACTGGCTTCGGTCTGATACTTGGCTTTCCATTCGCTCATGGTCATCCCGTAAAAGATCTGACGGGCTTCGTCCTTGTCCATCTCAATGCCCTGTTCATTGGCCGCTTCCTGATACCAGCGCGACAGGCAGTTGCGGCAAAATCCGGCCAGGTTCATCATGTCGATGTTCTGAACATCGGTCCGGTCTTCCATCAGGTGCTGCTGCAACCTGCGGAATGCGGCGGCCTGAAGTTCGGTTTCGGTTTTCTGGTCCATGTTCTCGTTCCGGATGCTTGCCCAATATGTTCAAGAAGACCTAACAACCCAAGCGGGCCGTTTCAATCATCAGCAACACCTCAGTGCGCTAGGCCAGTTTCAACGCCAGCCAGGGCACGATGAAAAAGATAAGCACCAGAATTTTGTAATTGGCCAGATACCTGAAATACGCACGTTTCACATCCGCGCGGTCCATTTGGAACATCCGACTATGGATGCCAGCCGCCCAATCCTGCATCAGCACGACCATCAGGGTCGAAAACAGTAACACAGCAAGGTTGATCACCGCCATCCAGCCGAAAACAGATGTCAAAAGCTCTTGCGTCATGATCGCCTCCTTTCGCCTGATATATGGGGTTTCGGGCGTGGTCGCTCAATGGTGCGCGGGCTCTCAGCTGCCGAAAGTCACAATTCGCTATGCGAAAGGGCGTCTTCCAGGACAATTCCCAGACGTTCGGCCCATGCGCGCTGCCCCGCGTGGTCGGCGATCAAGTCATTGCGCAGTTCGATCAACGCATTAGGGCGGCCAAAGGCAGTGCAATGCTTGTCGATCGCATCGCCCGGCAGAACGCCAGTATAGGGTTCATTGACGCCAACACATAGGTCCTTTTCAGCCTGCAACCGGTGGATCAGTGGGCGCGAAAAACGCTCATCCGGAGTGTGCAGCACACCGACATGCCAGGGACGCGGTTCGCGTCCACGCAACTGCCGGGTGAAGGAATGCATCGACACGATCACTGCATGGGGGAGTGCGGCCAGCTCAGCCAATGCCCTATGGTAAGGGCGGTAACACATGTTCAGACGCCGCTCGCGCTCATCCGCATCGGCGTGACGGTTGCCGGGAATGATTGACCCATCATACAATTTCATCACAAGAGTCGGGTCGTCCTCGCCTCGGTTCGGATCGATCACAAGGCGCGAGAAATTCGCCGCGATCACAGGGGCGTTCAGAATTTCACCCAGATGTTTCGATACTTCATAGGCGCCCACGTCATAGGCGATGTGGCGCTCCATATCCTCACGCGGCAAGCCAAGATCCCCACCATTGATTCCCGGTGGAACAGTATTGGTCGCGTGGTCACATGTGATCAGCCAGCGGGAAGGGCGATCCGCGCCATGGATAAAAAACGGAGAATACGTCATAAGCCTGTCATGTTGTTTCCGGCAGGTTTAGGACAGTTGCTTCGGAAAGGGAATTGCGCAATAAGCGGGCAGAGTCGATGTTTGCGGTAACATTCGCGCAAATTCAGGACATGATTTGAGGAGAACAAGGTCAATGCGACGCCTGAGAAATGTGAAAATCGTGGCGACGCTGGGGCCGGCGTCCAATGACTATGACACCATTCGCGCGTTGCACGAAGCCGGAGCCGACGTATTTCGCCTGAACATGAGCCATGGGAGCCATGACGAAATCCGCGAGCGGCACCGGATCATCCGTCAGGTCGAAAAGGATCTGGACAGCCCTATCGCCATTCTTGCAGATCTGCAGGGGCCAAAGCTGCGTGTCGGCGTATTTGCCAATGATGCGGAAGAGCTGATCGAGGGTGCCGTGTTTCGGTTGGATCTGGATCCGGCCCCGGGCGACGCAGGCCGCGTATGCCTGCCCCATCCCGAGATTTTTGCTGCGCTGGAACCCGGTGCGCGCCTCTTGGTCAATGATGGCAAAATTCGCCTGATCGTACAGGATTGCGGCCAGGATCATGCGAATTGTACCGTCGAGGTCGGCGGGACAATTTCGAACCGAAAAGGCGTGAACGTGCCGGATGTCGTGCTGCCCTTGGCCGCGTTGTCCGCCAAGGATCGTGGTGATCTGGAATTCGTCTGCCAGCTGGGTGTGGATTGGTTGGCGCTGAGTTTCGTTCAGCGGGCCAAGGATGTTTTTGAGGCTCGGGCACTGGCCGATGGGCGCGCCTCGATCCTGTCCAAGATTGAAAAGCCTGCCGCGGTTGAGGCGTTTGACGACATCCTCGATGCCTCTGACGGCATTATGGTTGCGCGCGGAGATCTGGGCGTGGAGCTACCGGTTTCCGCGGTGCCCCCGATCCAGAAACGTCTGGTCCGCCGGTGCCGTAGCGCCGCCAAGCCGGTGATTGTGGCCACACAGATGCTGGAAAGCATGATCGAAAGCCCGATGCCCACGCGGGCCGAGGTTTCAGATGTGGCAACCGCTATCTATGAGGGCACAGACGCCATCATGCTAAGCGCGGAATCCGCCGCAGGTTCCTATCCGATCGAGGCCGTGCAGACCATGAACAAGGTCGCCATCGAGGTCGAAGCCGACCCCACCTATGATCAGATCATCGCGGCATCGCGCACGGCAAAGGGAACAACCGTGGCCGATGGTATCGTCGCCGCCGCTCGCGAAATTGCCGAGAAAACGGATATCAAGGCAATCTGTTGTTTCACTCAAAGCGGCACAACTGCGCTGTTGACCGCGCGCGAACGCCCCGGAGTTCCGATCATTGCAATGACCCCTGCAAAGGGAACAGCCCGTCGGTTATGCCTGAGCTGGGGCTGCCATTGCGTAATGACGCCCGAGCTTGAGCGTTTCAAAGGGGCGGTCGTCAGCGCCGCCCGTGCTGCTCGTTCTGGTGGATTTGCAACTGACACGGATCAGATCGTTGTCACCGCCGGTGTTCCGTTCAACGTGCCCGGCACGACCAATATCCTGCGGATCGCGCCTTGCGACGAAAGGCTGATCTATAACACGGATCCTGGCTGATCAGGCGGGTATGACATTCTGCCCGACCGGTTCCTTGACGATCTCCATCACGGTAAAGGAACTGGTCTGGTGAATGCCCGGAAGCTTATTGATCTTTTCCCCCAGGGTCTGGCGGAAATGGGCGATGTCGCGTGTGCGAACGGTTAACAGATAGTCAAACGACCCCGCCACCATCAGGCAGCTTTCGATTTCGGTGACATCGCGCACGGCATCGTTGAATTTATCCAATGAGTTCTCAGACGTTGCAGCCAGGGAAACCTGCACAACCGTCATATGCCCGAGACCCAACCGCTCCTTGTCCAGAACGGCGCTGTATCCGGTGATATAGCCGGTTCTTTCCAGTCGTTTTACACGCTCTGAGCACGGGGTGTTGGTCAGGTTTACCCGCATGGCAAGCTCGACGATCGGCAGGCGGCCATTGGCTTCCAATTCCCGCAGGATGCGTTGATCGATCTTGTCCAATTCTCTGTCCATTAGGAAAATTCCCTGTAATTTTGGCGCATAATGGGGTAATTTACTGAAAATAGACCAAAAATAACACCATTTCCTAGTGATTTTTCCTGATACTGGCTTGAGGGCAGTCTACAATAAATGCTCCAAGTTCCGGCTGCCCTGCCGGGGGCACGGGCCCCGGTCAAATGAACAATAAATGGAGGAACGAGATGACAACAAAAATTGTCATAGGACTGGACGGGACAGAATCCGGAGAACGTGCCATCGCTTTCGCCAAAGATTTGGCTGAAAGGATTGGTTCATGCGAGCTTCTGGTTGCATATGTCATTGAATGGTCGCCCTACACTTTTCAGACACCTGAAGAAAACGCAAAGCGGCACATGCGGCGTGAGGAGGAGATTGAACTAGCAACGACACGGGTGGTGGCACCCGCCGTCGACGCCCTGAAGGCCGCGGGCTTCGCCGCGACCGGAGTGGTGCGCCACGGAGATGTGGCTGAAACGCTGAATGCCATCACGGTAGACAGCAAGGCCGTACAGATTGTCGTTGGACGCTCGTCCGCGGATGGCCTCAAAAAGCGTATCTTCGGCAGCTCAACACAAAACCTTGTGATGCATGCCGATGTACCGGTCACGGTCGTGAATTGAGGGAGGCACAGGAATGAAAACACTATCTCAACTGGGATTGGCAGCCGCCACCCTGATGGCCAGCCCCGTCGCCGCGCAAGAGGCGCCCGGGTTGGACGAAAAGATCAATCAGGCTTTTGCTGATATCACTGGGCCATTCGTTAGCTTCATATTCGCACCAATTCCCGGGACAGGATTTCCCTGGATCGTGATGTGGTTGGTTATCGCGGCGTCGGTCTTTACTCTGTACTTTGCTTTTGTGCAGATGCGCTTTTTCGGCCACGCGATAAGTCTGGTCAAAGGCGACTATTCCGATCCCAACGATGCGGGTGAGGTTAGCCACTTTCAGGCATTGGCCACTGCCCTGTCGGGCACGGTCGGGCTTGGCAATATCGCAGGCGTTGCCGTTGCTGTTGGCATTGGTGGCCCCGGGGCGACCTTCTGGATGATCCTGGCTGGTCTTCTGGGCATGGCGTCAAAATTCACCGAATGTACACTTGGCGTAAAGTATCGCAACGAATACGAAGACGGCAGCGTCTCGGGCGGCCCGATGTACTATATGTCCAAGGGTTTTGACGAGCTTGGCCTACCCGGAGGTAAGATCCTGGCGGTTGTGTTCTCGATCTTCTGTATTCTTGGAGCGCTGGGCGGGGGCAACATGTTCCAGGCCAATCAGGCGCATCAGCAGATTGCAGGCATCGTCGGGAATTACCCGGGTTGGATCACCGGTGTGGTCTTTGCGGTTGTCGTGTTCATGGTGATCGTCGGTGGACTTAAATCCATCGCGCGAGTGACTGAAAAAGTTGTGCCCTTTATGGGCGTGATGTATGTCGCGGCGGCTCTGGTCATCATCGTCATGAATGCGGATATGATCGGTTGGGCCTTTGGTCAGATCTTTGCCGGTGCGTTTACCGGTCTTGGTGTGGCCGGCGGTATGGTCGGTGCTCTGATCCAGGGCTTCAAACGGGCCGCGTTCTCGAACGAAGCGGGCGTTGGGTCTGCTGCGATTGCCCACTCGGCGGTGCGCACAAAGGAGCCGATCACAGAAGGCTTTGTTTCGCTGCTTGAGCCGTTCATCGATACGGTCGTGATCTGTACCATGACCGCGCTGGTAATCATCATCACTCAGCAGTTGATCATCGACCCCGAGACCGGCAACTATATGTTGAACGAAGCAGGAAGCGCTATTGCGACCGTTGACGGCAACTCAGGCGTCAGCCTGACCTCTGCCGCCTTTGGCAGCGCGTTCAGCTGGTTCCCCTATGTTCTGGCGATTGCGGTGATCCTGTTTGCTTTCTCGACTATGATCAGCTGGTCCTACTATGGCCTCAAGGCCTGGACCTATCTGTTCGGTGAGGGGCACACCAAAGAGCTGGTGTTCAAGATCATCTTCTGCGTCTTCGTGGTGATCGGTGCTGCGGCCAACCTCGGCCCGGTTATCGACTTCTCGGATGCGGCGATCTTTGCGATGGCGGTTGTGAACGTCTTTGCGCTCTACTTCCTGATGAAGATCGTTCGTCAGGAACTGGCATCGTATAGTGAAAGACTGAAAAGCGGTGAGATCCGCAAATACGGTCACTAAATAGACCACCGGGGCGGCCTGCGTCGCCCCGGTGCCTGACTGGGCTGCTAAAATTGCAGATTCCATCCAAAACCCCCTTGCCAGTATGGTCGAACTTGCGTAAACGGCGCTTCTGATCGCGTGACCGGCCGAGATGGCATGCCGAGTCGCGTTTCGAACCGAACCCCGAAAGGAGACGGAAATGCCTAAGATGAAGACAAAGTCGAGCGCCAAAAAGCGCTTTAAGGTGACTGCGACCGGTAAGGTCCTTGCTGGCCAGGCCGGCAAACGTCACGGCATGATCAAGCGGACCAAAAAATTCATCCGCGATGCCCGTGGCAACACCACCCTGTCCGCCCCCGACGCCAAAATCGTCAAGGGCTATATGCCCTACGACCGATAAGAGGAGATTAAGACATGTCCCGCGTTAAAGGTGGAACCGTAACTCACGCCCGTCACAAGAAGGTCATCAAGGCCGCCAAAGGTTACTATGGCCGCCGCAAAAGCACCTTCAAGGTTGCCCGTCAGGCCGTAGACAAGGCCAACCAATATGCAACCCGTGACCGTAAGAACCGCAAGCGTAACTTCCGCGCGCTGTGGATCCAGCGGATCAACGCTGCTGTACGTTCGCATGACGAAGCCCTGACATATTCCCGCTTCATCAACGGCCTGAACTTGGCCGGTATTGAAGTGGACCGTAAAGTTCTGGCCGATCTGGCCGTGCACGAACCGGAAGCGTTCGGCGCGATCGTCGCCCAGGCTCAGGCTGCTCTGACCGCCTGATCCTCTGTAAAGAGACAGTGAATAAAGGGCCGTTCCGTTTGGGGCGGCCTTTTTTGTTACTGGTAGGGTCCGCTTTGAACCAAGAAGGCCGGATGCTGTGCAATGTCTGTCTGCCCGATTACTGAGAACGGTCAAACGATCTTGGGTTTATTTGCGATTTGGCTCACATAGGACATAAAACCAAAAAACATCTTGGCAGATACTCTGCGTTTCGCTTCTGATTTCAAAGCCTCTGCAGTTTCGGAAAATAACAGACCCTCTTCCACCATGCGGTCTGCTCCGCGTTCAATTACGGTGAGAAAATAGGTCGCTTCCCCTTCTGCCACATATCCATGACCTTTCCGGGCCCCAAGTTGAAATCCGGCATCGACCAGGATGCCTGAAATCTGACGCATTATCCAAAGATTAGTGACATTTTGATTGATCATGAATTTGATGAGTTGATCGAGCGGATCAAAGTCCGCGATCTGCGCAGTTGCGGTACTGTAGTCGCCATCACAAATTGCCAGCACACCTCCGGGCTTCAAAAGGCGGAAGGCCTCTTGAACAACGTCTTCAGGTCCAGGGACGTGGCACAACAACGTGTGCATTAACACAAGGTCAAAGGTCTCGCTTTCAAAACCTGTGTTTTTGGCATCCCCGATATCGAAGCTAAGTCGATCATCATCCCCAAAGCTCTTCTGGGCCCGTGCGACCATGACGGGCGAGGGTTCAATTCCATGAGCCGTTGCGGCTCCTGCAAGCTCCAACAAATCTCGGGTAACGTGTCCTGTTCCTGAACCAAGCTCCAGCGCCCGTGCACCTTTGGGGAGCCTCAGGTTTTCCATGTAGGCTTTGCGAATTGCAATCTGCGCAGGCTCTAAACAGCGCACTTCCATTGCTGATGCGATCCGCTCTTGAAGGGCGGTGTCTTGCGTACCGAGGTCAGAGTATGGATCGGCCATAAGTTAACTCATTTGAAATGGACCACAGGAGGACATGATAGACCAACATTTTCATCGGCACCAATAACGGCCATTGAGGCCCATTGGTCGTGTTACGGGGCATCTCCGGCCCTCTGTCCCCTAGCTACACCAGCAACACGTAGGGGCTTCGCCATCATCATGTGTGAAGTTGGCTCCTGAAAACCGCAACTCAGCGCGTAATATGCCGCCTGGTTTCGGCCAAACCAATACCCTTTGTCAGGCTGAGTATGACTATTCTCAAAGCGGCCTGTCAGGATGCAGGATCACCAACTATCGTGTTCAGATCGCGCTCAGAGATTTTGGTGCCGCACCCTCTTTGCGCCGTTCATCCCGACCAAGACCTGCACGCGGCACCAAATGTTGTCAAATTCGTTGCGACCACCCCATGCCACACAAACGCCCAGCATGAGATTCCTTTAGAGCGCTGCCTTGCGGCTTTCGTCCAGATAAATCTCGCGCAGACGTTTGGCTATGGGTCCCGGCGTGCCGTCGCCCAGCGCTGTGCCGTCAATTTCAACCACAGGCATGACAAAAGCACTGGCAGAGGTGGTGAACGCCTCATCAGCCTCCTTGGCCTCGTCGATGGTGAACAGGCGTTCTTCGACAACCATCTGCGCTTCGGCTGCCATTCGCAGAACGGCCTTGCGGGTGATGCCGTGCAGGATGTCGCTCGACAACGGTCGGGTGACAATTTTGTTGCCTTTGACAAAATACGCGTTGTTGCTGGTGCCCTCGGTCACATAACCGCCTTCGACCATCCAGGCATCATCACAGCCCGCGGCCTTGGCCATCATCTTGCCCAGCGAGGGATAGAGCAGCTGTGTCGTCTTGATGTCGCGCCGGCCCCAGCGGATATCCTCGATCGAGATGACCTTGGCACCTTTCCGGGCAGCAGGGCTGTCTGCCAGACCCGGCTTGTTTTGGGTGAACAAAACCAGTGTGGGTTTGGTATCAGCCGCAGGAAATGCAAAATCTCGGTCGCCGTCGCTGCCGCGCGTGACCTGAAGATAGACCAGCCCCTCTTCAATGCCGTTCAACTCAACCAGCTTGCGGTGGATCTCCAGCAGCTCGTCCTTCGCGCAGGGTTCAGCCATCTGTAATTCGTCCAGCGAGCGCTTGAGGCGGACCGCATGGCCTTCGAAGTCGATCAGCTTGCCGTCCAGAACGCTGGTCACCTCATACACGGCATCGGCCATCAGGAAGCCACGATCAAAGATCGACACTGTGGCTTCGGTTTCGGGCAGGTAGTCGCCATTCACATAAACGGTGCGGGTCATGTCAATCTCCTTAGCCCCAGAGCGCTGCCAATGGCGGGTACACTCCGGCATCATCAAAAGTCAGCGGGTTGTCGCGGTCTTCGGCCAACAAAAGTGGTCCGTCAAGGTCCGTTACCATCGCACCCTGCGCCAGCAATGTCGCAGGGGCCATCGCCAAAGAGCTGCCGACCATACAGCCGACCATGATGTCATAGCCTTCAGCAATCGCCGCTTTGCGCAGCTCCAGCGCTTCGGTCAGACCTCCGGTCTTGTCGAGCTTGATGTTGATCACATCATATTTGCCCTTCAGTTTGGGCAGGCTGGCACGATCATGGCAGGATTCGTCGGCACATACGGGTACCGGGCGCTCCATCCCGATCAGCGCGTCATCGTCACCGGCGGGCAGAGGTTGCTCGACCAAGGCCACACCCAGGCGCACAAGATGTGGCGCAAGATCGGTGTAAACGGCGGCGGACCAACCTTCATTTGCGTCCACGATGATCGTCGCATCCGGTGCGCCTGCGCGAACGGCTTCAAGTCGGGGCATGTCATCCGGCGTGCCCAGTTTGATCTTTAAAAGCGGGCGATGTGCATTCGCAGCCGCCTGCGCCTGCATCGCCTCGGCGGTGTCCAACGACAATGTATAGGCCGTGATTTCGGGGCTCGGCTGAGGCAGCCCAGCCAGATTCCAGACGCGTTTACCGGCACGCTTGGCCTCAAGATCCCACAGCGCACAATCTACGGCATTCCGTGCAGCGCCCGCAGGCAACAGATCCATCAGTTGCGCCCGGTCAAAACTGTCCGGCAATCTGGCAATTTCAGCCTCAACCGAGTCCAGAGTTTCATCATAGCGCGCATAGGGTACACATTCGCCCCAGCCCTGATGCTGACCGTCAGAAATGCGTACGGTCAGAACCTTGGCCTCGGTCCGTGACCCGCGTGAAATCGTAAAGACCTGAGCCAGCCTGAACACATCGCGAGAGACGTCAATTTGCATCACATACCTTTTCCTGGCTGAACCGCCCGGCTTTTCCAAATTTCGATCCGGGCCGGCGGGACCAGACCGCTTTATACTGCTGCCAGCGCGTCGACCAGCTTGCCTGCACCAAAACGGAACGGGTCCGTTGCGGGCAGTCCCATGTCGGCCTCAACCTGCGCCAGATAGGCAGAGGCATCCGCTTCGCTCATGTGCTGCGTATTGACCGAGACGCCGACGACCTGACAGTCAGGGTTGGCAACCTTGGCCAGCCCCAGCGCCGTATCGCGCAAGGTTTGCAAAGACGGCAAGCTATATGTCGGCAGACCGCGCATATGTTCGCGTGTCGGTTCATGAGACAGGATCAACGCATCGGGCTGACCGCCATGAATCAGCGCCATTGTCACGCCGGAATAGGACACGTGAAACAGTGACCCTTGCCCTTCGATCAAATCCCAGTGGTCGTCATCATTGTCGGGTGTCAGCCATTCGACCGATCCCGCCATGAAATCTGCGATCACCGCGTCCAGCGGTACACCGTCACCGGTGATCAGAATGCCAGTCTGGCCAGTAGCTCGGAAGGTCGACTTCATGCCACGCTTGCGCATCTCGGCATCCATGGCCATCGCGGTGTACATCTTGCCAACCGAACAATCGGTGCCCACGGCAAGACAGCGCTTACCTTTACGTTTGATGCCGTTGGCGATTGGATAGTCGACCGACGGAACCCGCACATCATGCAGCTTGCGGCCTGTTGCTTCGGCGACTGCGACTAGATCGGGCTCATCACACAAAAGGTTGTGCAGGCCCGAGGCCAGGTCGAAACCTTCCTCCAGCGCCATGACCAGCACCTTTTTCCATTCCTGACTGATCACACCACCACGATTGGCCACGCCGATGACCAAAGTCTTGGCCCCGGCCTCTTTGGCCTTAGCCAAGGACATGTCGGTCAGGCCCAGATCGGCTTTACAACCCTCCATCCGGTATTGACCCACGGCGTTTTCCGGACGCCAGTCCTTGATTCCAACGGCAACCTTGGCCGCCAGCTGGTCGGGCGCATCGCCCAAAAACAACAGATACGGTGTCTCGATCATTGCGGTGCACTCCTTTGATTCTGGCGCAGGCTATGGGACGGGCAAGGCGAGTGTTTCTCGATTTCGCCCAGCATCGCTGGATCCCGCAGGAAAATTTCGCGCAAATATCGTAGCTTGCGCAAAATTCTTTCAAGTTTTTAAAGCGATTAAACTTTAATCACCAGAGACACGGCGCATTGCGGCGAATGCTGCGACTGCATTGCCGCAGATGCACAAACATGCTTGCGGAGACCTGCGCAATTTAATACCTCATAAGACAACAAAATCGCAATTTCCTTTCCTGCACGAGGTCCAGATGAGCTTTCGCATTCAACCCGCCGCCCCCGCGCGCCCTAACCGTTGTCAGTTGTTCGGCCCCGGGTCGAACACCAAGCTCTTCCCCAAGATGGCGGCCTCTGCGGCGGATGTGATCAATCTTGATCTTGAGGATTCGGTTGCACCATCTGACAAGGACACAGCGCGTGCCAATGTCATCGAGGCGCTGAACACCCTTGATTGGGGCACCAAATACATGTCCGTACGAATCAACGGACTGGATACGCCTTACTGGTACCGCGATGTCGTGGATGTGATGGAGCAGGCCGGAGATCGACTGGACCAGATCATGATCCCCAAGGTCGGTTGTGCGGCGGATGTCTATGCGGTGGACGCGCTGGTCACCGCCATCGAACGCGCAAAAGGCCGTACCAAACCGATCAGCTTTGAGGTCATCATCGAATCCGCAGCTGGCCTCGCCCATGTCGAAGAAATCGCTGCCTCGTCCCCCCGGATGCAAGCCATGAGCCTTGGGGCCGCCGACTTTGCGGCCTCGATGGGCATGCAGACAACTGGCATCGGCGGCACGCAGGAAAATTATTACATGCTGCGCGAAGGTGAAAAACACTGGTCCGACCCGTGGCACTGGGCGCAGGCCGCCATCGTTGCCGCCTGCCGCACCCATGGCGTGCTGCCGGTGGATGGACCGTTCGGCGATTTCAGCGATGACGAAGGCTATATCGCGCAGGCCAAACGTTCTGCCACTTTGGGCATGGTCGGCAAATGGGCAATCCACCCCAAACAGATCGCGCTGGCCAACCAGGTCTTCACCCCCTCGGACGAGGCGGTGTCAGAGGCCCGCGAAATCTTGGCCGCCATGGAGCAAGCCAAGGCCAATGGCGAAGGTGCGACGGTCTACAAAGGGCGTCTGGTCGATATCGCCTCGATCAAACAAGCCGAGGTGATCGTGGCCCAGGCCGAATTGATCGCTGCCAATAGCTAAAAGTAGAAAGGCGCCTCACCGGGCGCCTTTTTCTTACCGTCCGAAGACATCATTGGGTGTCCAGGTGAACCTTTCGCCCTTTTTCCCAGATTTCATCATCAGACAGGATGTCCCGAGCTTCTGGAAATAGATGATCTTGAGCGCGTACCACCCGGCTTTGGGCACATCGACTTCGGTCCGCTGATTGGCCTCGCAGCCCTGAATGCCCGAGACTTGTCCAATGTTCTGGCCTCCGACGAATGCCTCTATCCCGTCATTTGACCACGTTTCCAACTCGTAGATTCCAGCAGAGTCGAACCGCATGTACCCCGTAATTTCGGCGGCGACATTGTAAGCGCCGTCAAACGTCATGACGTCCTGACCCTTACTGGTGTCCCTGTAATCCAAGCCCCGCAACGGTTGTCCGGGCTGCGCTTTAGACAGCATGCTTTTTGCATGGCTCAGATCTCGGATCTTCTTGTGTTGATTGCCAGTGCCAAAGTAGTTCACATTCAATCCCGCCTTGGGGCTGGGCTGTGGGTTGGCAGGTTGCAGCTTTAACGGAGCTGCCAAAGATGCTCCCGCAATCATCACCAAAGTTGCGACCAGTGCTCCGGTCCGAACAAGTTTCATCGTCTTCTCCCTGAATACGACCGGTTGGGGTTGTCCCCATTTTTGGTCAAATCTTTGGCAAGACAGTAAAACGTGAATCCAACTCCGGCAAGCCGGTACAGAATCATCTTTCCAATGTCAGGCCCGCATATCCTTGGGCGAGCCCATGACGACATAGGACGTGATCGACGTGACATGGGGCAAAGTCCCCAGAACTTCGGTGTGAAAAGTTTTGTAAGACGACAGATCGGCACATTCCACGCGCAACAGGTATTCGATCGTGCCGGTGATGTTATGGCACTCCACCACCTCAGGCGCGCGCTGCAATGCACGCTCGAACCCTTCCTGAGCGGCCTTTGTATGTTCGCCCAGCCCCACGCCAATATAGGCGACAAAGCCGATGCCCAGCGCAGGTGGGTTCAATACAGCACGATAGCCCGAGATCACGCCCGCACGCTCTAATTCCTGAACACGGCGCAAACAGGCCGAGGCTGACAGCCCGACCCGATCGGCCAATTCAAGGTTGCTTATCCGCCCATCACGTGTCAGCTCACGCAATATATGGCGATTTATATCATCCAACTTGATCATTAATTGCAGAATTACCGCAATAACCAGCGCAAACGCAATTTCATTTGGGCGGATTCCATCAATTATCTGCGCTATGAACCCTGAATTGCTTTTTGCCCTCGTCACCTTTGCCTTCGTCTCGTCGATCACGCCGGGACCCAATAACCTGATGCTGATGGCCTCGGGCGCGAATTTCGGGTTTCGACGCACAATCCCACATATGTTCGGAATCGGGTTGGGCTTTACAGTCATGGTCCTTCTGGTCGGAACGGGGCTGGTGCAGGTGTTTGATGCCTATCCAATCAGCTATACCGTGTTGAAAGCGGCGTCGGTGGCCTATCTGCTGTATCTGGCATGGAAAATCGCGCATTCGGCCCCAGCCGAAGCGGGCGCGCCCGCGGGAAAACCGATGACGTTTTTACAGGCTGCAGCATTCCAATGGGTCAATCCAAAAGCCTGGGCCATGGCCCTGACAGCAACAACTGTATACACACCCGACCGGACGCTGAACGCCATCGTCATTGTCGCGATTGTTTTCGGCGCAATCAATTTGCCCTCGGTCAGCACATGGACGGTACTCGGGCAGCAGATGGCGCGGATTCTCACGAACCCACACCGACTGATGCTGTTCAACTGGGTGATGGCGGGGCTGCTGGTCGCGTCGCTCTACCCTGTGCTTTGGCCCGTTTGAGAACGTTCGAAGGCTAGCAATGACCGGTCATCAAGGTCCTTTTGAGGGTGAATACGGGCACCCCTACCAACCCTTTAAATCTTGCTGAGTTGCATCCGGGGCAACGTCAGGCCATATAGCAGGGAACTTCCGCGTTGAGAGGCGTCATGACCCAGTATCTGGAATTCGAAAAACCTTTGGCCGAGATCGAAGGAAAGGCCGAGGAACTGCGTGCACTGGCGCGCGCCAATGAAGAGATGGATGTGGCCGCAGAGGCCGCCGCTTTGGACGCCAAGGCTGAAAAGCTGTTGGACGAACTCTATGCCGATCTGACGCCATGGAGAAAATGTCAGGTCGCTCGTCACCCTGGACGTCCCCATTGCAAAGACTACGTGGAAGATCTGTTCACCGAATTCACACCTCTGGCAGGCGATCGGAATTTTGCTGACGACCTGGCCGTGATCGGCGGTCTGGCGCGGTTCAACGATCAACCTGTTATGGTGATCGGCCACGAAAAGGGCAGCGACACCAAATCGCGCATCGAACGCAATTTCGGCATGGCTCGCCCCGAAGGGTATCGCAAGGCTGTCCGACTGATGGAAATGGCAGGACGCTTTGGACTGCCGGTTATCACCTTGATCGACACGGCTGGCGCCTATCCCGGCAAAGGCGCCGAAGAGCGCGGCCAGTCCGAGGCTATTGCCCGCTCGACCGAGATGTGCCTGAAGATCGGCGTGCCGTTGGTCTCGGTCATCATCGGCGAAGGTGGATCAGGCGGTGCGGTGGCTTTTGCAACGGCAAACCGTGTCGCGATGCTGGAACATTCGGTCTATTCGGTCATTTCACCCGAAGGCTGCGCCTCGATCCTGTGGAAGGACTCCGAGAAAATGCGCGAAGCAGCCGAGGCGTTGCGGCTGACCGCGCAAGACCTGCACAAGCTGGGCGTTTGCGACCGGATCATTTCGGAACCCAAGGGCGGCGCACATCGCGATCGCGCTGCGACCGTGGACTCCGTGCGGGACGCGATTACGGCGATGCTCAAGGATCTGGACGGCAAGGATTCCGCCGCCCTGATCAGAGATCGTCGTCAAAAATTCCTCGACATCGGCTCAAAAGGGCTGGCTGCGTAACCCTCAGCCCCCCAACTGCCTCAGCAGCGCAACTGAGGGTTCTCCGGTCGCGGGCAGCCCATTGGCCCGCTGGTACGCAGAAATCGCGGATGTCGTGTTTTTACCGACTACACCATCTGCGCCTTCGGTGTCGTACCCGGCGGATGTCAGGCGGCGCTGCAGCTCTTTGCGATCTTCAAGCGTCAGACCAGTCGCATCCGGTCCGAAAGAGGCCTGGAACGGCGCACCTCCGGCAATCCGGTCTGATAGATGCCCTACCCCGATCGCGTAGCTGTCCGAGTTATTGTACCGTTTGATCACCTGAAAATTGCGGAACACGGCGATGCGGGGCCCTGGCACCTGGGGTTGCAGCACAGCAACCGGCGTACCGGATACCGTCCCGGCCTCACCGCCCCAGGGCTGCCCACGCACCCAACCGGAACGCGCCAGATAAGCCGCCGTTGATGCCAGCGAATCCGTTGGATCGTCGGACCAGATATCGCGCCGTCCATCGCCGGTGAAATCCACCGCATAGGCCAGATAAGAGGTCGGAATGAACTGCGTGTGCCCCATGGCACCGGCCCAGCTACCTGTCATGTTGGCAGATGTCGTGTCACCGTTCTGCAGGATCTTCATCGCCGCTATCAGCTGGCTTTCAAAGAACTGCCCGCGCCGACCGTCATAGGCCAGCGTCGACAGGGCCGATACAACAGGCACATCACCGCGCCGCGCACCATAGCGGCTTTCCAGCCCCCAAATCGCCACGACAACTTCTTTGTCGACGCCGTACTGCGCTTCGATCTGAGACAGCGTTCCGGCATGGCGCACCAGCATTTGCTTGCCGGTCGCGATCCGTTCATCCGAGGTTGCAATCGCTAGGTAGTCTTCAAGCGACCTCTTGAACTCGACCTGATTTCGGTCCCGCTCGATCACTCCGGGCAGATATCCGGCGCCCTGGAAGGCGCGGGTAATTGTGCTTTGCGAAATCCCCTGTGCGGCCGCGCGGCTTTTGAAGCCCGCCACCCAGGCGTCCCAGCCCGCGTTCCGAACCGGTTGCATGCGCGCAGCCGGCGCCGAAGAAGAAGGCACGCTGTCCGTACAGGCAACCAACAAGCCGGAGCCCAGCCCAAGGGAAAATAACCGTCGATCAATCATGGTTGAAAACTGCTCTTATTGTGATTTCTCACAGCCTAGCGCAGAGAAATCGTCGGGGCCAGAACAGCGATACTGAACACGGCAATTTCGGCAGCTTCGGCAACAAGCCGCTTAGCTGACCAGCATCCGCAGGCCCTGTGTAACATCCGAGCGAACCGCAAGGCGCAAACCCGGCTCATCCCCGGCCTTTAGTGCCGCAATTATCAGCTTGTGGTGATGCGGTGGTTCCGTTCGCCGCAGCCGCCCATAAAGCGCGCGCATCGTTGGCCCAAGCTGCAACCATACGGTTTCGGCAATCGCCAGCATCGCCGGGGCCTGCGCCCGCAGATACAGAGTTCGGTGAAACTCCAGATTGGTGCGAATATATCCAACGGCATCACGTTTGGTGACCATCTCGGCCACCGTCATGTTGATGCTCTGCAATCGGTCAATCAGGGCAATATGCGCACGCGGCAATGCCCGGCTGGCCAGCTCGACCTCAAGCAAAGCCCGCAGCGCAGCCAACTCCTCGATCCGGTCATTGGTCAACTCAGGCGTAGAAACGCGGCCCGAGGAAGACAGAAACAACGCCCCTTCAGCCGCAAGCCGACGCACCGCCTCTCGGGCCGGTGTCATCGAGACACCAAACTCTTTCCCAATTCCCCTTAAGGTCAGTGCCTGACCGGGGGCGATATCACCATGCATGATGCGGGATCGCAGGGCCCGGTACACCCGGTCATGCGTTGCGGTCTGCGTTTCTGAAGGGCGTGTGTTCAGCATTTCTCTATGTGATCACAAACACCGCACAGGTCAACTCGCAGGCGCGTCAAATCTGTACTGATGCAACTGCGCCCCGTTGTCGCGCAGCCAGCGCCGCTGTTCTTTGTAATCTCCGAATAACCGTTCGACCTGGGCCCAAAAGGCTGGGGAATGGTTCATCTCGGCCAGATGCGCCACCTCATGTGCGGCAACATAATGCAGGACGTCTGGTGGAGCGAGAATCAGCCGCCAGGAAAACATCAACCCACCCTCAGAACTGCATGATCCCCAGCGCGATCGGGTATCCCGAATAGAGATGCTGGCATAAGCCCTACCCAACATCGCTGCGTAGTCATCACATGCGCCGGTCAGCCGGTCGCGTGCCAGTTCTTTCAAGAAGCGCGCCAAACGTCGCGCTTCAGCGCCTTCAGGTACTGAAATCTGGTCCGCCTGCAACAGAACGCGTCGGCCCGTTGCCCGGACAATGCGCCGTTGGGTGCCCTCAACAGGAATATGCTGCCCAAATTGAACCACCGAGGGGTCTGGCCGATCACTCAGGTGCTGCCGAATCCAGCTTTCTTTTTGGCGGGCAAAGTTCAACGCATCGGATTCAGCAACGCCATTTGGATAGGTCAGTGTAACACGCCCGTCCAACTGGGATATACGCAGACTGATCCGCCGTGCCCGCGCCGATTTGCGCAATGTCAGCGGCACCGGAGGCGATCCTGGCAGTGCGTGATCTCCCATAGGTCTGTTTCTCCTGCTCAAAGGCTTTGACAGTGCCCGCTGCTTGTGGCACCTGACCTGAATCGTCGATACGACTCACCTGATATCAAGGGGATTGGACATGCCCAAGGAAGAATGGGGTGTAAAGCGCGTTTGCCCGACCACCGGTAAACGGTTTTATGACCTGAACAAAGACCCGATCGTTAGCCCTTATACCGGCGAGATCGTGGAACTCGAAACCGGCAAAAGCCGGATGATCGCAGCAGATGCAGAAGATGCCGCATCGGCCAAGGCGCGCGAAAACGCGCCCGAGGAAGAACTGGTTCTGGATGACGACGACGAAGTCGAAGTCGATCTGGATGATGATTTGCTGGATGACGATGATGACAGCAGTGATGAAGTTCCGCTGGACGACATCACTGACATTCCAGCAGAGGACGATAGCTGATCACGGTTAGAGGCGGCCTCGCGCCGCCTCGTGCCATTTGCAATCTGGTTGCAAAATTTTAACGGCGACGCCTGTTTTTGGACTTGCGCTTAGCGCCACTGTCTCATAAACGTCCGCCCACTGCTTCTGCAGTACCTGTATGGGGCCTTAGCTCAGTTGGGAGAGCGCTTGCATGGCATGCAAGAGGTCAGGGGTTCGACTCCCCTAGGCTCCACCAAAACCTAATTCAGATAATTTGCGTCACTTAAGAATCTGAATGGAAAAGATAATTCACCGGTTCGAAGATCCGATTTGGAAGAGTAACTTCCCTTCTGAACAAATAGCATTCTAAGCAGCGCTCTCTTGCCCCTATATTCGCTTTTTTTCCATACTTTCCAAGATTTTGACAGAATTTCGGCGACCGGTTCGAACATCTCTTCAAAATTCCTTTGCGGAACTTCGAAATCTTCCAACTTCCGCTTGAGCTCTTCCTGCTTCATCGTCTGTCTGGCTACGGGAATGGCAACCCACACGTTGCGGACTTTTCCGCCGCTCCACCCATGATTGATAATATCTGATCTGTAGCACATTGCGACAATAGTGACGTGTGCTTGTTTCAAGTTTCAATCCTGGCCACTTTGACCGGATTGGGCCTTGTAGTAAGGAATCTTGGAATTGCGGCCTGATCCAGGCAATATTGCCAAATCAAAGCGGTCTCAATCGAGTGCTGCGCCCACCCCAGAGTTTGATGCGGTAATGTTTACCGCTGTCAACTCAGCCAAGGATGGGCGAGACAGACATCCCCTAGCCCAATACTGCTGTAACCGCGCGCAGAGTTGCGGCGACGACGGTATCAGCTTCTTCACGACTCAGGCAAAACGGTGGCGCGAAGCCCAAGATGTCGCCTTGCGGCATAGCGCGTGCGATGACCTTATCCTGTGCCAAAAGAGCGGCTGAGACTTGCGGGCCGATCTTGTCCGCGGAGTCAAAGAAGGTGCGGCTATCTTTATCCTTCACGAACTCGACCGCGCACAACATTCCTTCGCCGCGCACATCGCCGACATTGGCGTGTGCTGACAGTGCATCCTTCATCGACTGCTTCAGA
Source organism: Ruegeria sp. CDSC081 (assembly GCF_059610485.1). NCBI lineage: Bacteria > Pseudomonadati > Pseudomonadota > Alphaproteobacteria > Rhodobacterales > Roseobacteraceae > Ruegeria > Ruegeria sp. CDSC081. The sequence continues at coordinate 196,959 of NZ_JBXWNS010000002.1, forward strand.
TAAGCGCCGACTTTGCCTGCGTTTTCGATCAGGTTCAGATCATCAATCAGTTTGAGGTTTGCCACACCGGCCGCGGCCCCGATCGGGTGTGCCGAATAGGTCCAACCGTGGCCGATGGCGCCGTTTTCATCCGTGCCCTGTTCCAGCACCTTCCACACTTTTTCAGAAACAATCGAACCTGACAGCGGCGCGTAAGCCGAGGTGAGGCCTTTGGCGATGGTGATGATATCGGATTCCATGCCGTAATGCTCCGACCCGAACATGCTGCCCAGGCGGCCAAACCCGGTCACAACCTCATCGGCAACCAACAGGATGTCATGCTTACGCAATACGGTCTGGATAGCGGCCCAGTAGCCTTCGGGCGGGGGCACGATACCACCGGTTCCCAACACCGGCTCGCCAATAAACGCGGCGATTGTATCAGCGCCTTCACGTTCAATCAGCGCCTCCAGTTCAGTAACGCAATGCGCGACGAATTCGGCTTCGCTTTGGTCCAGATTATCGCGGCGGAAATAATAGGGCGCTTCGGTATGAACCACCTGCGTGAGCGGCAGATCGAACTTTTTGTGGAATAGTTCCAGCCCAGTCAGCGACCCGGTGACAAGGCCCGAGCCATGATACCCTCGCCAGCGCGAGATGATCTTTTTCTTTTCGGGGCGGCCCAGGATATTGTTGTAATACCATATTAATTTGACGTTGGTCTCATTTGCATCTGAACCGCCCAGGCCGAAATAGACCTTGGACATGTTCGAAGGCGCGCGATCAAGGATCATCTTGGACAGGGTGATGGAGGCTTCTGTGCCGTGGCCCACGTAGGAATGATAATAGGCCAACTCGCGGGCTTGATCCGCAATCGCTTCGGCAATTTCCTGACGGCCATAGCCCACATTCACGCAATAAAGTCCTGCAAAGGCGTCCAGCAATTTGGTACCATCACGGTCTTCGATATGGACCCCGCTTGCGGTTTTGATCACTCGGGTCGCTGTTTCGCCCCGCGCGTGCTGGGCCAGATGAGTGGAGGGATGGAAAAAGTTCTCGCGGTCCCATTGGTCAAGTTGATCGTTCTTCAGCATCTTTTCACTCCTCATGCCCAGTCGCGGCAGACATATTTGATTTCGGTAAACTCTTCCATTCCCCGTCTTGCCCCTTCACGGCCCAGACCGGATTGTTTGGTGCCGCCAAAGGGGATCGGCGCGCCGGTGACCTTGGTGCGATTCACCGCCACCATGCCAAATTGCAATGCACGAGATACGCGGTAAATACGGCGTGGGTCATGGCTGTGCAGATACGCAACCAGACCGTATTCGGTGTCATTGGCCCGGGCGATCACCTCTTCTTCGGTATCAAAGGGCGCAATGGCCGCCACAGGGCCAAATGTTTCCTCTGACATAAGCACGGCATCGGCGGGCACGTCGGTCAGAACCGTGGGCTGATAAAACAGCGGGCCGAGAGGATCCCTTGCACCTCCGCACGCCAGTTTGGCCCCCTTGGCCAGCGCATCGGCGACATGTTCTTCCTGCTTTTGAACCGCCTTTTCATTCATCAGAGGGCCGATATCGGGGTCGTCCATACCGATGCCAAGGGACAGCCTGCGGGTCGCTTCGGCGAACTGCGAGCAGAATGCGTCGTAAATTGAGCGCTCCACAAATATCCGATTGGCGCCAAGACAGTCCTGCCCGGATGTGGCGAATTTGGCCTTGATCGTTTCAGAAACCGCAATTTCAAGATCGGCCCCTTTGAACACAATCACCGGTGCATGCCCGCCTAGTTCCATTACAAGTTTTTTCACTGTGTCGGCGGACTGACGGTAAAGTAACCGTCCGATTTCGGTGGAGCCTGTGAACGAGAGTGCCCGAACGCGGGTGTCTTTCGTCCAAGGTTCGACCACGGTCGAGGCCTGGCCGGTGACCACGTTGAATACGCCCGCCGGAATACCCGCCTTTTCCGCCAGTTCAGCCAACGCGAGGGCCGAAAACGGGGTTTCACCTGAGGGGTGAGCCACAACCGTACATCCCACTGCCATGGCTGCTGCTGCTTTGCGGGTCAGCATGGCAGCAGGGAAATTCCACGGTGTGATCATTGCCACCACCCCGACCGGCTCTAGCCAAACCTCGACCTCGGCATCGGGCAGATGGCTAGTGACGCCTTCAATATTGGGTCGCTTGGCCTCTTCGGCGTAGAATTCTACAAAAGACGCAGCATAATCAATTTCACCGCGCGCCTCGGACAGGGGCTTGCCCTGTTCCAGTACCATGATCCGTGCCAGATCTTCTTTGTGGTGCAGCATCAGGTCGAACCAACGGCGCAGAATGGCGGATCGGTCTTGTGGCAAGAGGCCCGACCAGGTCGGAAAGGCGGCCTGTGCCGCATCCACGGCGGCAGAGGATTCCTCTGCCGAAAGGCTGGCGGCCTCACCGATAACATCGCCAGTTGCCGGATCGGTGACGCGGATGGTGTAACCCGACGAAGCTGCACACCATTTACCATTCACATAGGAAAAACTGCGCGCCAAAGATTTGTCAGCAATATCATCGCGCGCAGAAAGTGCAGTTTCTTTCATGGATACCTCTCCCTCGATGCCCGACAATGTCGGGCATTACAGGCAAAGGATGAGACCAAATTTCGGGTCCAAAGCAGAGTATTCTGCTGTCAACCATCTCTCAGGCAGAGGGTTACTCCTGCCATCCAGCAATGAGGGAAATCGGCGGAACGCCCTGCCCCTTCACTGGTTTGGTGACAATATAGGTAAAATATTTTTCCAGACCTATGTCAGCATTGAGCATTTCATCAATCAGGCGTTGATAGGCATCGATATCGCGCGTCACGATTTGCAGGATGTAATCAAATCCTCCGCCAAGCGCCCAGCAGGCCAACACTTCTTCATAGCGTTGCATTGCGGCCTCAAAAGCCTGAAAGCTGGCAGCGGTATGATCGGACAGTTCGGCCGCAACAAAAACAGTTACATGTGGCCCAAGTTTGCGCAGGTTGATCTCGGCTCTATATCGCTTGATCAACCCGGCTTTTTCCAACTTTTTCAGCCGCTCCCAGCAGGGGGTGGGCGACAGGCCAACGCGGTCGGCCAAAGCCGTTTTTGTGATGCGCCCGTCGGTTGAAAGCACCCGTAGAATATCCAGATCGCGGGCGTCGAGCCGCATGGTCTCACCTCCGGGGAATAAAGTTATCCAACGTTCAACCCGATCACCGCCGCGCAATCGCCCGCTTTGATGAGACCGGGAAAGTGGCGACTGATCAAAAGGCCCGTAACTTTGGCACGGTATTCAATCGGGGCAATCCCGGTGCGATCAACGGGCCAAACGCGGGCCACAACATCGCCTTGGTTGACCTGTTCACCAAGATCAACCATCGGCTCGTAGAGGCCATCGTTTTCCGAGAACACGAAGCAGTTACCATCGGGCATATCCAGGCGCACGGTTGGATCAATCTGCATCTCGCCCTTCAGAATTCCTGCATGGATTAGCACATTGCGCAGGCCCTTTTTTGCAACAGCAATCGACTTGGCTGTGGCAGAGCCACCACCGCCCAATTCTGTTGAAACCAGAACCTTACCCATATCTTCGACCGCGGTGTCGTACATTCCGACATTGTCGATCTCCAGTAGCTGCACCGAATAGGGGGCGTTAAAGGCGGCCATCGCGGAGAAACAGGCCGCTTCATTGGCTTTATCTTCAAGGATATGGGCCGCCGCGAAGGGCACGAAATCCAGCGTTTTTCCGCCCGAGTGAAAATCCACCGCAATATCGGCCATTGGCAAAAGTACGCGCTGGAAATAGTCGGCAATCTTTTCGGTTGGGGTGCCATCTGGCCGGCCCGGAAAGGCACGGTTCATATTGCCTTTGTCGATGGGCGAGGTGCGTAACCCGGCGCGAAAAGCGGGATAATTGAAGGCAGGCACGATGATCACGCGTCCGGTGATGTCCTCGGGCTTTAGCGTAACCGTCAGTTCTTGCAACGCCACGGGCCCTTCATATTCATCGCCATGGTTGGCGCCGGTCAGCAAAGCCGTAGGCCCATCTCCGTTTTTGATAACCGTTAGCGGGATCATAATTGACCCCCAAGCACTGTCATCCCGGCTGTAAGGCAGCCGTAGGAAACCGTGGTGGATACCATCGCTATCCAGCGGGATCGTCGGGGAAATTGGGTTGGGTGTCATTACTCAGTCCTTCACAACCATTTTGCGGGGCACGTTGGCCAGGCACTCATGGCCGGATCTGGTGATGCGGATGCTTTCAGTAATCTCAAAACCCCAATCCTCCATCCAGAGGCCGGTCATGAAGTGCAGGGTCATGTTCTCCTGCAGAACCGTCTTGTCGCCAGGGCGAAGCGAGAAGGTCCGCTCGCCCCAGTCAGGCGGGTAGCTGACACCGATCGGGTAACCGGTGCGGTTATCTTTGGTGATCCCGTGTTTCTTTAGCACGCTGAAGAAGGCAATTGCGACATCCTCGCAGAGGTTGCCCTCTTTTGCAGCCTCCAGCCCGGCCTCCATGCCCTCAAGCACAGCCTTTTCAGCGTCGAGGAATGTTTGCGTGGGCTTTCCAAGGAAGACCGTGCGCGACAGCGGGCAGTGGTAGCGTTTGACGACACCTGCGATCTCGAAAAACGTGCCTTCGCCGGATTTCATTGGCTGATCGTCCCATGTCAAATGCGGGGCTGAGGCATCCGCGCCTGAGGGCAAAAGTGGCACCAGCGCGGGATAGTCTCCGCCCGCACCGATCTGTGCGTCATAGCGTAAGGCCGCATCATAGATTTCCGCCACCAGATCGCATTTGCGGATGCCCGGCTCGACCTTTTCAAAGATACGTTCATGCATACGGCCCACAATGCGGCCTGCTTGGCGCATGTATTCCAGCTCGGTTTCAGATTTTACCGCGCGCTGCCAGTTGACCAACGCAGTCGCATCGGAAAATTTGGCATTTGGCATGTGGTGCTGTAGCGCGGCAAAGGCCGCAGCTGTGAACCAGTAGTTGTCCATCTCAACGCCGATATGGCCCTTATCCAGCTTACGATCGGCCAGCTGTGCCGACAGGTAGTCCATCGGGTGACGTTCGGTGGATTGTACATAATGGTCCGGGTAACCGATGATATTGGCGGGATCCATAAAGCAGGTGCGAAGCGCGCCATTGGCATCTTGTCCACGGCCGTACCAGACCGGCTCGCCAGTGAGACTCAGCACTACGCATTGATGCACGTAAAAAGACCAACCGTCATAGCCGGTCAACCAGTTCATGTTCGAAGGGTCCGTCACGATCAGAAGGTCAAGCCCACGTTCGGCCATGGCGGCGCGGGTTTTTGCAATGCGCTGGCTGAACTCATCGCGTGAGAAGTGGAGTTTTGGTTCTGGCATAGAATTAATCCGTTGTTAGCTTGAAAACGTGGTGCCTTTGCCTGAGTTTTCCGCGCGCTGGCGAGCAAGCGTGGCAATGGCGGTGTCTTGGACACCCGTACCTGTCAGGTCAGCAATAATGATGTCACTGTCGGATTGTCGCCCCGGCGCCTTGTCGGAGGTGATATCACCCAGTTCAGCAAACCTGCCATCAGCCGGGAAAATGCCTACCGCAATGGCGCTGCGCAGCTCGCCTTTGAGGGCGCATTGGGCTTGGCTGTCGGGCACATAGAGCGTTGCCTTGGCAAGACAACCCGGGTCAAGCTCGACCTTGTGTTCCTGATCCGAACCCATCGCAATGACAAGCTGCCCCGGTTGCAGCCAGTCCGCTTTGATCAGCGGGGTCGCCGAAGGGGTTGTCGTGACGATGATATCTGCCGAGGACACGGCACCCGCCCTATCAGTGCTGGCCGTGACGTCGACCCCAAGTTCTTCGCGAAGGCTGGAAGCCAAGGTTTCGGCCTTGGCCGCATCCCGCGCCCAGATCACAGCGCTTTCGATGCCGCGCACAAGGGTCAGCGCCTTGAGTTGTAGCTTCGCCTGCACACCAGCACCGATGATACACGCGCGTGTCGCGTCCTCGCGCGCAAGGTGGCGCGCAGATACCGCTCCCGCAGCGGCGGTGCGCACATCCGTGAGATAACCATTATCCAGAAGCAAAGCTTCCAGAACGCCAGTGGTGCTTGAGAATAGCACCATCAAGCCTGATGTGCTGGGCAGGCCCAGCTTGGGATTATCGAAAAAGCCGGGACTCATCTTCATGGCAAAGCTGTCGATGCCCGGGACATAGGCTGACTTTACACATACCTCGCCATTATGATCGGGGACCATCAGTGTCATGATCGGCGGCATGATAACCTTGCCCCCGGCGAGCGTCGTAAAGCCCTGTTCGATGCAGTCCACCGCGTCCATATCCAGTGGCACCAGATCTCGCAGTTCGGCCTCGGTCAGTATTTTGATCTCCGGCATCCTACCCCTCCGCCGTCACATCTACATCTTCGCCGGAAATGATCCGGTGATGCAGCTGCATGTCGATGTTTTGCCCCGAGATCAGCGCGACGCACCGACCTGGGTCTTTGATTTTTCCCGCCAGAAGCGCGGCAATGCCGACGCTGCCGGACCCTTCAATGATCTGACGTTCCTGCCAATAGGCGTGACGGATGGCAGCAGCAATCTCGGTCTCGGTCACAAGAATCAGATCATCAACAAAGGCACGAGTCATGGCAAAAGTGTGCTGGTTGTCCAATCCAACCCCACCGCCCAGCGAGTCGGCCAGTGTCGACAGTTCTTCGACCAGAACCGGTTTCCCCGCCTTCTGGCTTTCATACATAGCCGCCCCGCGCTCCATCGAAATTCCGATAACGCGGACCTGCGGATTAACCGCCTTCATCACCATCCCGACGCCGGAAATCAGCCCGCCGCCCGACAGCGGCACCAGAACCGTTTCAAGATCCGGGGATTGTTCCAGCATTTCCAGTGCAACGGTGCTTTGCCCGGCAATGATATCGCGATGATCAAACGGGGGAAGCATGACCATCCCATCGGCGACCAGCCTGTCAACTTCTACCTGTGCGTCATCCTGAGAACGCCCGACAATGCGCACCTCTGCGCCTTGCGCCTTGATGCCGTCCACCTTGTTTTGCGGCACCAGTTCCGACATGCAGATGATACACCGCACCCCGGCCTGTTTCGCCGCATAGGCCAGCCCACGCCCGTGATTGCCGGTCGAGACGCCGACCACGCCCTTGGCGCGCTGCGCATCACTGAGCGACAACACAGCATTGGTTGCCCCCCGCAGCTTGAAACTGCCTGTGATCTGGCCTTGTTCTAATTTCAGGTGAATATCGCCCCCCGTGGCTTTGCTGAGCGTGTCTGACGACACCGTCGGCGTGACCCGGATCGACTGTGCGATCCGCGCGCGCGCAGCAAAACTATCCTGAAGTGTGATTTCAGAGCTCATCTCTTGTCCTGACTTTTTTCCTATTTACTGAACAACATACCGCCCGCGGGATAATCCGAAGTAATCCCAAGATGCCTCATGCAGCGCCAAACCATCGCCTGATTGGAGGTAACAACCGGTTTGCCAAGCCGGGCCTCCAATTGTGCGACACATGGGGCGGCACGCACCGCCGTACAGGAAATAAAAAGCGCATCAGCATCGGGATCGCACGCAGCAACACCACCTTCGATAATGCTGTCCAGTGAGACGCGCGCCATGTCGCGATCATCGGACAATCCAAAGCAAACAGCGTTCACCACGTCGAGGCCGTGTTGCGAGAAATAGGTGACCAGAGAATCCGTCACATCCTGCGTATAGGGCGTAAGAACGCTTACTTTTTTTACCCCCAAAGCCTCAAATGCATCAAAGGCAGCCGAGCTGGGTGTGACGCAAGGCGTGCCTGGCTTTGCGCTGTTCATGTGCTCGGCCACTTTGTCGTTCCCCAACACTACCGAAGCTGCAGTGCATCCATAGACCAATACATCTAGCGCCTCGCCAGGCAGGATCTCTGCTGCGGCATCGGTCAGCAGCGGCCCTGTCTTCAAAAGGCTTTCATGTGTGGTTGGGTTTTCAAACCCGATCCGGTTTACATATACGCCCACATCATGCCCTTGCAGAATGCGTGCGAAGTCAGTTTCCGTCGTATGATCCGTTGCCAGCGTGACCAACCCGATACGATGTGTGACAGGGCGGGCATCCAGCGCGAGAGCCACAGACGAAGTCGAAGATTGTATATCCAAAGCCATTGCCATCCTCACACCACCAGAACCGGGCATTGCGCAAGGCTGGTCACCTTGTGAGAGACGCTGCCCAGCAAATAGCCCTCAATCGATCCCAATCCCCGGCTGCCCATGACGATCAGGTCATTCTCATGTTCTTTGGAAAAGCTGACGATAGTCCGCGCCGTTGGCCCGCCTTTGACAAAGGCCCGGATGTTCTCGCACCCCGCCTCGCGCGCAATGGACGCGCCGCGTTCAGCAGTTATCTTTGCGTGATCGCGCATGATCCCGTCAATATCATCGGGCTTTTCTGCATCAATGACATACATCGATCCTTCCAGTATCGAATGATGACGGTAGAGCGTCAGTACCAACATTTCCGCATCACACAACCTAGCCAATTCAGCGGCTTTGCGAAGGGCGGCCTCTGATCCTTCAGACCCGTCAAAAGCAGCGAGTATTGATTTGAACATTTGTCGCTCCTTTTATTTGTTAAATGCGATGTCGCGCAAAAACAGTGCCACCTGCGGGAAGAAGATCATCAAGACCGAGACACTCAAAAGCATGATCACGAAAGGCGGCGTTCCTCTGATTACTTCCAGATAGGGACGTTTGAACACCGCTACCGCCGTGAAGATATCGCATCCGAACGGCGGGGTGGCCGAGCCGATGGCGGCCTGCAATGTGATCAAAGTGCCGACCAGAATTGGGTCCAGCCCGGTTTTCTCGACCACGGGCGCAAAGATCGGAACAAAGATCAAGATGACCACGATGGGATCCACGAACATACAACCGATGAAGAACGCAATCGCAATTGTGAATAGGACGCCGATCTGCCCCATTTCATCAATGCCAAGAGCGCCCAATATCTGTTGCGGTATCTGCGCGAATGACAGAACCCAGGCAAAGGCAGCACCTGCACCCACCAAAATAAAAACCACCGCCGTTACCATGCCCGTTGACAGGGCAACCTGGTATAGACCGGTGATTTTCATTGTTTTGAAAATGAAGACTTCCAGCAACACCGCATAGGCCACGCTGATTGCTGCGGCTTCGGTCGGGCTGAAAACGCCGAAGAAGATGCCGCCGATGATCAGAACCGGGAAACCCAGCGGCCACAAGGCCCGTTTCACCGCTGCCGCGCGTTCGCACCATGTGGCGGCCGGTTCAGTGGGGACGTCATTTATTTTGGCGTAGATCATACTGTAGACCGAGAACATGAACAGGATTAACAATCCGGGCCCGATGCCCGCGATGAACAGTTCAGGGATGGAGGCCTTGGCAACTACACCGTAGATGATCATCCCAATACTGGGTGGGATCAGGAACGCGATGTCACTTGAGTTGACGATCAGGGCCAAAATGAAAGAATCCTTGTAGCCACCTTTCAGCATTCGGGGCCTGAGTGGCGTTCCCACCGCAACGACCGTGGCTTGGGTGGACCCGGACACGGCACCGAACAATGCGCAAGCCGCAGCTGTACTGACGGCCAACCCCCCTCGAACATGGCGAACAAAGGCCATGACCATATCAATCAGCCGCCCTGCGGACTGGCCACGTGTCATGATATCCGCTGCCAGAATGAACATAGGCACGGCGATCAATGAAGAGGGCCGGATACCACCCAACATTTGCTGAATCATAAACTCAGTTTTGTCGATTGTGCCAAACAACTCGATCACGCCGATGAACGCGCCGGCAATGAGGGGTACCATCATCGGGAAACCCATAAGCAGCAGGACAACCATTGCGGAAAACATCAAGAGTGCCATGGTTAAAGCTCCACTTCCAGTTCCCGCGCATCTGCTTCTCGCAGATCAGTTGACAGATAGATTTCAGGTTCCTGAAGGTTTTTGATGAAAGTGAGCGCGTATTGAACCCCGGTGACAAACAGCCCAATCGGCACCCAGAGGTAGCTGAGATAAACAGGGAATCCGAGGGCAGGATAGACCCGCCCCTTGGCGTACATGCTGATGATGTATTGCACAGCGTACCACGCCAAGAGCAGCAACAGCACAGCGGTGACTCCCGTGACTACAACCATCAAGATTTTTCTGACCCGTTCGGGTAACGCGTCTGAGATGGCGGACATGCGGATATGCCGACCATGGCGCGCAGCGTAGCCGATACCAGCAAATGTCACCAACAATATGAATATACTGTTCAACTCTTCGGCGAATATAATGGAGTGGTTGAAAACAAACCGGCTGATGACATTTGCGATGGTGTTGACTGCCATCAGAATGACGCCTGTGGCCATGATCACCCGCTCAAGCGCAGCGATCCCCTTGTCAATGCCATCAACAATTCCGGCAAGGCCCGACTTTTTCTGCGTCGTTTCGCTCATATTCCCCCCGAACATTCGCAATATAGGCTGATCGCCGGTTACTATTTCCAAATTGCAGGCCCGAACTATGGTTCTGGGCCTGCACCGATTTTTCAGATGAACACATCGCAAACGTGATGGATGCCTGTGGCAAAGCGCTACTGCTGCGCAGCCGCTAGATCCTTCTTCATTTGCTCGAGGATGGCAGCGCCACGTTCGCCCGCTCTTTCGACAAAGGCTGCTTCGACCGCTTTTGCACGTTCTTTAAAGGGTGCACGCTCTTCCTCGGTTAGCCGGTTTATTGTGTAGCCCGGATTGCTCTCCTGAATTTTTGCCAGACCGGTTGCATCCAGTTCGACGGCAACATCAAGAATATAATCGAGTGCGACTTGCGACGCATTCTGAACAAGTTCTTTGTCCGCATCGCTTAGCGCGTCGTAAAACTCAGCATTTGCCATCACAGCAGTCGTGTACTGACCATGTCCGGTATAGGTCATCACATTAGTCAGGTTATCCAGATCATAGGCCTCGATCCAAATTGCCGGGTTTTCTTGCCCGTCAACCATTTTAGTTTTCAGTCCGCCGATCAGCTCGCCCCAAGGCATTGCAATCGGGGAAGCGCCAAAGGCCGTGTAAGTCTCCAAAAGCAATGGTGAGGTCATGGTCCGAATTTTCATACCTTCCAAATCGGCAGGTGTCCGAAATTCCTCCATTGTGGTGACCACCATTTCACCTTCCGGGAACACCGACAACAATTCCAGTCCCTGTTCGCGATAGATGTCGTGGAACATCTCATTCACAGCGACGCCTTCTTTGAAAAACTTGCGCACGACTTGAGGGTCCGTCGGCTGGATATATGGCACCAGAAAGGCTTCGGCCTCTGGGATCAACGCACCGGTGAAACCTGGAGATTGATCAATGAACTGCAGCAATCCAGCCTGGGCCTGCTCCATGGCGTCGGCCGATTCACCAAGCGTACCCACAGGATAAATCTGGACTGTGTGATCCGAGTTGGCTTCGATTTCCTCTTTGAACTTGGTGGCGTACAGGCCTTGCGGATCTGTCAGCCCCTCTTCCATCGCATAGCGCCAATTGTCCGCATAAGCGGCAGTTGAGGTTAGCAATGCAGCAGCAAGGGGTGCGCAGACGCGCAGGGCAAAACGTGCAGTCTTGGTCATCATATCCTCCCAGATATCACCTTCTTTGTTAGTGATGTTCCACCACATCCCGAAGATTGTACTGCGAGTCAATTATTATATTGTTGCGCTACATTCTAATAAGCGAATTGCGGCAAAGGCTCGCGTGGGCGCAAAAGTAAACCGGCCAGAAGCTTCAGAGCTTGGCGAAAACGTTCGATTTCGCGAATGCTTCCCACCGAAATGCGCACTGCATTTGTTGCGGTAGCCTTGGGAGAAAGGAATGGGCTTTCAGGGGACACCGCAACATTTAGTTCGCGGGCATGGGCGACAAAACTGTTGGAATCCCAATCTGGAGGGAGCTGCAACCAAAGATGCAAACTGGCCGGATGGCCCGTCCATTTAAAACCAGCAAGCTCTTGCGTTGCTATATGATACCGCTTGGCAATTTCCGCGCGCTGCCAATCCGCCAGCGCTTGTGCTGTGCCATCTTCCACCCAGCGTGAGGCAAGTTCGCAGATCAGCGGCGTTGCCATCCAACCAAATACAATCAGTCTCGCTGTCAATGCAGGAAGCAAATGGTCCGGAGCAACGGCATAACCCGCACGCAACCCGCTGACCGTGCATTTGGTGAACGTTGTCAGGTAGACCGACAGTTCTGATGCGAACATCGAAACAGGCGGCTGGCGATCCGCTGCGACCGGACCAAACGCATCGTTTTCAATAATATGCAGCCTATGTTTGCGGGCGATTGCAGCAATTTGGCGCCGACGTTCCTCTGGCATCATATGTACATTAGGGTTGGCAAGAGATGGCAATAAATACAATGCTTTAGGGGACTTATCAACGCACGCTTTTTCCAATGCATCGGGCAGGATTCCGTGCTCATCAGTTTCAAGGCCAACATGTCGGTATCCGAAATATGCGACACTCGAAACCAAGAGGTGATGCGTGACCATATCTGACAGAATGACGTCGCCAGGACGCAATATCGCAGACATTGCTGCCGACATTCCATGCGTTACCCCGTTCGTCATGAGGACTGAATCTGCATTTGTCTCAAGGCCGCAATGTGAAAGCCATTTGACTCCCGTTTTTCGGTGAGTTTCGTGGCCTACATTCGGGCGTGTAGAAAGATATATGGCCGGGTCGAGCCCGGCATGCAAAGTCCTCAGCGTTGATTGCATCGCCTCAACATGCAGGCCATTAAACAAGGGGCGCGAAATCGACATGTCGAACAAGTTTCGAGGTTCTGACTCCAACTTGAATGGCTGTCCGTCGGTTTTGTCAGTGTCGACAACATAGCTGCCACGCCCAATCTGACCATCGATCAGGTTTTGGCGACGCAGAATGTCGTAAGCTTTGCTGACGGTATTAACGCTCAACCTCAGGTCATCGGCCAGTTTCCGGTGTGTTGGTAATTTCTGTCCCGGTGACAAACTGCCGTCTTCGATCGCGCCTGCAATCATCGTGGCAAGGCTCGTATGCAGCGGTGAACTCAGCGTATCTCGGGATGGTTTCCAATTTGTCATGCGACAATAGTAACCAATTCGAATTCGCGAACAAGCAGATCAATCACAAAGAGCTTCACAGGGGTCGGAATTACAGCTTTTTCTATGTGTCTCCCTTGAAAAGAAAGTAATTGCTGTGACCGTGGATCTATCACTTAGTTTTCCTGAAGATCTCAACACGTCAGTATGCGCGGATTGTTCGGGACTGGATGAAGCCCATTGGCTTCGAGGCCAGCGCCTAAGGAACTCCATCAATGCGCCGGACCAAAGTCACGCAGTTCTACAAGAAAAGACAGGAAGTCTTCGGGCGATTCAGTTGCTCTTGGGTCATGCAAAGATGGTAAGCACGGTTCGGCATCTGAGCGTCGAGCTTGAAGACGCCTTTGCCATCGCAGCAGCAATCGAGATCAAGAGCTTGTAGACCAATTTTGAACCGGCCATCTGCTGCTGCGCATCTCATCGAACCTGCTGTTCGTTGCTAGCGCAAATTCTAACCCACCCCCAACTCGCAAGTTGAGGGATTTTTGCTCCGCGTCGCATAGAGAACAGACACGCGTTTAGCGACGTTTCTACAAGATGAGATGTCCTCGGCTGATTCCATACCTCAATCTACGGATCGCATCCTTGCAGGAGTTGCACTGATGCTTGGATTTTGCCTCACCGCTCCTTTGCTGGACGTAGCTGCAAAACTCGCGTCGGCTAGCGTACCAATTGGGCAGATTACGGCTGCTCGCTTTGTAGTGCAGTGCGTGTTGATGGCCCCGTTCGTCTGGATAATGGGGCTGTCGTTGCATGTAGCGCGAGGCAAATTGATCGTACTCGCATTCCGCTCATTACTTTTGCTGTTCGCAACATTTTGCTTCATTGCTGCCATCCGTGTGATGCCACTCGCCGATGCGTTGGCAATCGTGTTTGTGGCCCCGTTCATTGTCTTGTTGGTTGGTAAGTTTTACCTTGGTGAAGACGTAGGTCCGCGTCGTGTCGGGGCAGCTCTTGTCGGGTTTGTTGGGGTAATGTTCGTCATCCAGCCCAGTTTCGCGGCCTTCGGCGCGGTTGCAATAATTCCGCTTGGTACGGCAGTTGCTTTCGCTTTCTACATTCTTGTGACGCGAGGATTGTCGCGTCGGATGCATCCCGTAGCTCTGCAATTCCACACTGGCCTGATTGCCAGCCTGTTTTCCATTCCAATCTTAATATTTGCGCAAGGCTCTGGTTCGGAGCTGTTCGATCCTGTTTGGCCGACAGACATCGCTTTGTTGTGGCTTTTGGGAGCTGGTTTTTTTGCAACGGTGAGCCACATGATGATGACCTATGCGCTTTCGTTCGCGCCTTCGGCCACATTGGCGCCTTTGCAGTACTTTGAGCTGCCGGTAGCGACCCTGTTCGGCTATCTTGTCTTCAATGACTTCCCGAACACGCTTAGCCTACTTGGTATTGCAATCATCATCAGTGCAGGGCTGTACATGATTCATCGCGAAAGAGTCGTAGCCAGACAATTGGTCACAGAACGTGCAGCACCCCCAATCTAAAACTACTCTCTCTCGCGGCCCATTTCAGACATTTGAGCAAAGCAGAATTTGGGATGACCGCTTCCGCCGAGTTAGCCCCGGTACATTGCACAACATCGGACGGCTACGGCCCTTCGCAAACCAGCGGGAAGGCACCGATTTCCGGAATCGTGAGCGTGCCTACAGTGACGGATTTGTCTCCTTCGACAGCGCTTATCAATCGAACAGAGGCAACGATCCGACTGTATTCGGGATCGGCGAAGTCGATTACAGTACGCATATCGACATCGGCCCCCTGTGCCACGATGATTGGTATCGCACCATCGACTTCTGTAAGGCTCCAGTGTTTGCCGTCTGCGTGAATGGTCGCGCTTACGACTGCGAGACCAGGGACAGTTCCCAATCCGATATCAAATACAGCGCCTGATCCATCAGGGGCCTCGCAATACAGCCCGACAGTTGCGAATGCCGAGGTTGCCGAGAGGAGCGCTAAGAGCGCCAGTGCAGTAGTTCTGATCATGAACTTTCCTTTTCGTTCGCAATCCGGTCAAAATATATCTTTGGTTCAAAGTTCTCAATAAGCGCGCCTGAACGCGGGTCAAAGAAGCAGAAACACCAGCACCCTCAGACCGCTACGTTGCCCCAAATTATTGGCACCGCCCGGCTGGAACTTGGCTGGTTCCAGTGAGATTCTGCGCGTCGGAGCGGACATACAACTTCAGCGCAGCAGCGAAAGCAAAGATTTGCATCATCCATTTCTCTGGATGTCGACATTGTCAAAAATGTGGAAAACGCTCGGCCCGGCTTTCTAGGTGAAGTTGGACACGACCTCACGCACACGTTAGCCTTAAATTCAGAGCGGTACGACAAACGTTAAGGAGACCGTTTTGCGTTTATTTATGTGGATCGCCGCCACACTGCTATGCGGTTCGCTCGCCACTGCCGAGGAACGGCTGGCGATGGTTATTGGGATCGACAGCTATGAAAACATTAACGACCTGCAAAAGGCAGGCAATGACGCTCGAGCCGTCTCTGCCACGCTGAGCGAACTCGGATTTGTGGTCACCGAACTGATCGACCCCGAGCGGCTGGACCTGCGGCGCGGCCTTGTAGATTTCTCTCGCCAGATCAGTCCTGGCGACGAGGTAGTGTTCTACTTTGCAGGACACGGCATCGAAGTAGAAGGTCGCAATTACCTGCTGCCCACCGACGTACCCCAAGTGCGTCCGGGCGAAGAAGATTTTGTGACCGGCGAAAGCATCGCTGCTGACCAGATCCTTGATGTAATCCAGTCCCGCGGTGCGCGCGTGGCACTGATGATACTCGATGCCTGCCGCGACAACCCATTCCCCACCCAAGGTACCCGGTCCGTGGGCCGCTCGAGCGGGCTATCGCGAATGGAACCGGCCGAAGGGGCCTTCGTCCTCTTTTCTGCCGGTACAGGCCAGACTGCGCTGGACCGACTGTCGGACAATGACCCAAACCCCAACTCGGTCTTCACTCGCTCCCTGCTGGAGCGGATGACCACACCCGGCCTACCTCTGAACGAGCTAGTGCGCCTTGTGCGGACCGACGTGCGTAAACTGGCTGCCAGTGTGAACCACAACCAGTTCCCAGCTTACTACGACCAGCTACAGGGCACATTTACCTTTGAGCGCGGCGGCCCCGCCCCGCTCCCAGTAACTGTTCCAACGCCCCAACCCTCTGCCCCTCAGATCAGCCCATGCGACGCGGCACGCGCTGACTGGGAGGTGCTACAAACCACGTCTAGCACCTCCGCGCTGGAAGCGTTCATGACCATGCACGCGGGCTGCCCCATCTATGCCGCCGCTGCTCAGGATCGGATCGACACGCTCAGTGCCGCTACCCAACCCGCCGAAAGGGCCGTGGCACCAGTGCCTTCGCCGCCCAGCACCTGCGAACAGCTTTGGTACTCGCGCAACCTCATCTTTCATAACAACGGCTTCTGCTTTCAGTCCACGCGTGCGCGGGCTGCCTTTGACACAAGCCAATGCACCACTCGAAACCCGCGCCTGACAGCAGCCGAACAAGGCGAGGTGCAGCGTCTGCAAGCGCTCGAAAGGGCCAATGGATGCTAATATCGCGGCTAGTCGCTGTCTCTCTTGCGCTTGGACTCTTGCCGAGTTTTGCGCGTGCAGATGGCTGCGTCCCCCGCGATTTTCTGGCGATGCCATTACCGCAGGGTCGGTCCGCAATCGCCACAGCACTTGAGACCGCATATCCCGGCCTGACCGTCGACGAAGCAGCGAAAACGCTAACAACGGGCGGCCAGACGCTGCCACTTGGCGCGGCTCATAACGGTCCGCCGAAGGAACGGCTGGCGAACGCCTCCATCACCGACCAGTTCGCACAGATTTATCCGCTGGCCTTTGACCTCGCGGCGCGTGACACACCCTGGTTCGATCCAGGCCGCGCCCGCAACGACGCCTTCTTCCGCGCACTTTATGGGCAAACAGAAACTCAGGTTGCCGCCCGGCTCTGGCGCGCAGAATACCAGGGGCCGAAGCGCCGCGCCCGCTTTGCCTTGAACAGCCACCACTGCGCTGCACATCAATTACAAGCGGCGTTCGATGCAATGGCTGCCAGTGGTGAGGATTTTGACCCATATTTCACCCAAGTCGGCGGAAGCTTTAACTGGCGCCGTATCGCTGGCACGCCACGGCTAAGCGCGCACAGTTTTGGTATCGCGGTCGACTTCAACACGCAGCTTGGCGGCTATTGGCGCTGGTCAGGCGCTCCTGAAGGCAACGCCGGGGCCTACGAAAATCAATACCCAGTTGCGCTCGTTCAGCAGATGGAACGCTTTGGGTTTATCTGGGGAGGCAAATGGCACCACTTCGATGGAATGCATTTTGAGTACCGACCCGAACTCATCTTATACGCACGCCTCAAAACGGGTTCACAAAACAACTGAGTCGCGCTTATCCTTGTCTGTCAAGACTCCTGGGTGGACACACACAATGAAGAACCTGACATCAGCGGCCTCCATTTGCATCGCGTGTGCCCTCGTCGCACCGCCGGTTTTTGCGGATTGCGGGTTTTGCGCCGAAAAGGTCACTTTGAACGAACTGCTCGCGAAATGCTATCTCAAGCGGCTGAACGACGAACGCTTGGCGGCATCACAGAACAACTCAGAGGTGCACCTTGTTGATTTGTCCGCATGTGGTTTAGATCGCAGTGCGACTGCGCTTCCGGACGTGCAAACCGATGGAGGGGGGCCGGTGCAGCTGGACCAGGCGTTTCTAATACCCGAACCGGCGCTTGATTGTCTTGCGCGCGAGGTCGAAACCGCGCAATTCGAAAAGGACAAAACACTGACATTTGAGGTCCGCGTTGACTGCTCCAACTGACAAACGGTCGATTAGGCGTACGCGTTCCAATGATCTGGACCCGGGCGCAGCCGAACTTTCTGGTGTTCTTGAACCTGTACAGGCGGACGAGGATGTCGAACCAGGAGACGACGGCCCGCTTGGCCGCCGCATTGCCACCGCCGACACGGCCCCCGCGCCTAAAACCGCATGGGAACGAATTGAAAGCACCTTTCGCCTTTTGTCACTGATCGCTATTGCCGCCTCTGCCGGGGTCTCGGCGTTGAACTTCTATCAGGGCTACCTCGACACAAAAAAGGAGCGCTCCATCGAGTTGATGTCGGACTGGCAGAAAACCGGTGCACGCGAAACATACACCCAACTAGGCAACGTTCTGATCCCCGCAATCAAAGCTGCGGGCGAAGTACCCGCGGACTTGCCCGAGCGAGCCCGGCAACTGGCCCGTAAGCAGATCGGGGCGAACCTATTGGAAAATCTCAAAACAGGCGATGCAGATACACTCAAAGAAATCGAAGCGCAGATCGACACAGTAGTTGTGTTTTTCAGCGAGGTTGAATTTTGTTTACGTGCCGACCTTTGCAATACTCCTTTGCTCAAAGACTATTTTGGAACAGAAGTGACCTTATTTTGGGACTATTTTCAGGCCTACGCCTTTGAACAACGCGCCGGTCTATACCCAACCTACGGGGACGCGGTAGAAGCGCTGGCAATCAGCTTTGCAAGCCCATGAACGACGTCACGAAACGGCGCATATACTGAGGACCAACTTTTCCCAATAAAGATAAGGTCGGCCCAAAAGAGACATTCCCCACCCGCGCGCGATGCTACGTTCGCAACCAGCGCTGCCCACCCCAGCCAGACACCGCAGCGCGTCAGACATGAGTTTCGCCAGAATATCGCCGGTAGCTGGCCAGACCGATGCTCTCGCCAGCAAGGGCAGTTACAACAACTGGATCAATACACAAACTCACGCGTCGATGAGAAGGTCTTGGGAAACCATATTTCCGACTTGGAGTATTTGCTGCGAGAGTGGCGAGAAGACCTCGACTATTCGACGGATTGAAATGCAGCAAATCGAACAAAGGCCAATGCACAATGCAAATACGATGTGACTAACCTTCCAGAAGATTGATGCGACCACTGAATCCCAGAGTAAGTTCCTCTACTATCCGATCGTCGGCGTTGACACTGTTGCGACCTGTGTTGCCGTTTGGCCGCTAATCAGTTGCTAGGCCCGACTGATAGAAATCAAAATAGACCCGGACTCTCTGCATTTGATGAGAATCGCGCGCCGGACAAGAGCGGGGAATGCCCCATTACGAAAATCAGCGTTGTAATTTCCTTTAGAACGGCGTGGCGCATAATGAAGCTGCAGGCGTTGTCTTGTGTGTTCCGCTGCATTAGCGTCCGGAATCATGGTCATCCGACGATACACATTTGCGCTATTGACGAGTCTTCTGGTCATTCTGGCCGGATTTGGTGGCGAGTCTCATGCCTGCGTCGGGCTTCACTGCGGGGACCATATGCAATCGGCGGAACACTCCGCCGCGGTGAAAAGCATCCCTGAAATCTCGGCCCAAAGCAGCCATCACGACACGGATAATGCCGATACCGGAGAGTGTAACCCCTTGCTTTGCCAAGCCGTCGTACTGATCTCGCAGAACAGCCAAGTCGTGTGGAATCAATATCAGCTTGACCGAGAGTTCCAGATTGGATCCCAATCCAAGTTGACTGAACCAGATAGCCCCTACAGACCCCCTGACCTTTGAATCTGCCAAGATCCGCGCGCGCCTAAGTGACCGGCCCTTGCGGCTGTTTGCGATGTGCCGCAGCACTTCCAGCTTCTACAAAGTCAGGTTCAACCCATGAAGAAAAGTCACTTGTTAATCGGCGCTTGCGTCGTCTCGGCTGTTGCCGCTTTCATAGTTTTTCGTTCAGACCCAATCGAAGAAGCCAGCCCCCAGGCGACAGTTTCAAGAGACGGCCCTGTCGCAATTCAGATGCCACCTATTGAGGGCAAAGCAGCAATCGGCCAGCGGGTCTTTGATGCCTCCTGTGCCACTTGCCACGGTGTCAATGCGGTCGGAATTGACGGCGCAGGACCGCCACTGATCCACAAGATATACGAACCTAGTCACCACGCTGATGAAGCGTTTCAGAGGGCGGTTTCACAGGGTGTAAGAAGTCACCATTGGCAGTTTGGAGACATGCCACCCGTCGACGGCTTGACGCGAGGTGACGTCGCTATGGTGATCGCCTACATTCGTGAAATACAGCGCGCCAACGGAATAAATTGAGGATAGCCCCATGAAGAAGATTGTAATGCTTATACTCTTGGCTGCGCTCCCCAATTTTGCGCTGGCGCATTCCAAGGTCACAGAAACAACACCTGCAGACGGAACCACAGTAACGACTGTGCCTGCTGAAGTTGGCCTCAATTTCTCGAAAGACATCCGGCTGACCCGGATAGAGATGGCACACGAAGAACACGGGGCAGTACGACTGGATTTGGGCGACCAGGCAAGATTTGCTCAGAAGTTCAAAATTCCACTGCCAGGCAATGGCGCGGGCACCTATGTCATCGAGTGGCGCGGTTTAGGTGAGGACGGTCATGCGATGCAGGGCGCGTTTACCTTTACTGTGGAATGAGCATGCCAGACATCTGGGGAATTGCTGCAATCCTCGCAAAGCTAGCACTCTATATCGGCTTTGCGGGGGCCACTGGCCTTGTGGTCGTTAAGTGTCTCTATTCCAGCTTGGTCACACCGATAAGCCTGGCGATGAAACGCCAATCCATGGCCTTGGCATGGCTTGCTCTCATTGCAACGGCACTGGGATTCATGCTTCGTGGAGCCCTCTTGACGGGCGGAGCGGATGGGCTGGTCGACCCCGAAATGCTTGGATTACTCTGGCAGACATCCGTAGGCGATGTATTTGTTTTTCGAGTGATGGGCGCAGCAATGATCCTTGTCGGATTGTCTGTTCCGCGCTTTGGTTTAGGGATCGCACTTGTGGGTGGCACGATGGCTCTGTGGTCCTTTGCACAGATCGGGCACCTATCGGATCTGGAGAATTTTGGTACCAAACTCTTGTTACTAGCACACCTGCTCTGTGTAGCCTTCTGGGTAGGCATCTTCAGCCCGCTGCGGAGTATGGCTCTTCAACCTGAGCAAATTGCAGACGCCGCTGCACTTGGGCATAGGTTTGGCCAAGCTGCGACACTGATGGTACCCGCATTGATTGCCGCAGGTTTCTGGATGGCTTGGTTGCTTGTTGGTGATCTCCGAGCGCTCATCTCCACTGGTTATGGGCAGGCCCTGTTGCTCAAAGTACTATTTGTAGGGCTGCTATTGATCCTAGCCGCCGCGAACAAGCTTCGATTTGTTCCGGCAATGCTGGACGGAGATACCAAGGCAGCGCAGCACCTCGCCCGATCCATCGAAGTTGAGGCGCTGATCGTTCTGGCGGTGCTGACAACTACGGCGACACTAACAACCGTTCTGACGCTTCCGAATTGAGGTGGGTGGAGATGACCAGGCACTTATTTATATTGGTCCTATGCAGCATTTATTCCAGCGTTGCCGCGGATCATACGTTGACAGACAGAGACGTGGCGAATGGACAGAGGCTCTACGTAGATCAATGCGCCGCGTGCCACGGCGTTAACCTGGAAGGCCAACCCAACTGGCAAACACCGGGTGAAGACGGTGTGATGCCTGCGCCACCACATGACGTGACCGGGCACACATGGCACCATGATAGCCTGCTTTTGTTTGACTACACCAAATTCGGCGGTGCAAAGACACTGGCCGCACGCGGCGTCAAGAATTTCAACGGTGGCATGCCGGGTTTCGACGGCACTTTGACTGATGACGGCATATGGGATGTTCTAGCTTATATCCGTTCCACATGGCCGAAAGATATTCAGCAGGTACAAGCCAGTCGCAACCTCGCACACGACTAGAGGCAGGCCAACACGAATGTCACAGATATCATCCGAGTGGGATGCCTGAACGTTGGCAAATCGCAATGCTCAGTAGGAACTATTTTCCCGAGCTCGAAATCCCAAAAGCCTTTCGATATTTGGGAATGAAAATATCTTTCCCCTTTATCTTGCGTGTGATCCAGTCACCCACTGTCACAAAAAGCCAGCTGCTGCCGATGACCGGCCCAAGGGGCACCAGAATGGGTGCTTTTTTCCAGGGCGCGTAGGGTTTCTGACTTTCGACGGGTGCGCCCTCGATTACTTTCTTAAGCGTTTTGATCAGCCACGGATTCTGCCGTGCCGTTGCTACGATTGTCATTCCGTCGCCAATGTCGGCAATGTCACCGCCGACGAAGACATTCGGATAGCTTGACGGTCGCAACCATTTGTCGGTTTTGACCCTACCCAATGCATCAGTCGACACGCCCGGAAGGCTTTGAACCAAAGACGATTGGGGTTTCGATCCAACCACCGGAAATATAAGATCTGCCGCAATCACCCTACCGTCGGTCAAGCTCACGGATCCTTCGTAGGGCCGATCCAAATGGCGTAAATCCTGCGCCCTCTGGCCGAGAATGACAGTGACGCCCAGCCGTTCCAATTTACCTTTGAGCTGCGCGCCTAGCTTGGCCGGGTATTTGGGAAACAAGGTATCATCCGACGAAACCAGGGTGATGGATTTACCCGGATGTGCCGAGGCGGTTTCGCCCGCAAGCTCTGTCCCGACAGCGCCTGCCCCTACGATCACAACTGAATTCGCCTTGGCCAGTTGCGCGCTGACGTCTTTGCTCGCTTGCTGAAAATCCGCAATGCTGCCACCCGACGGCTTGAACGGCGCTGCATAGGATGATCCGGTGGCGATCAGGATATAGTCCGCCGGAAAGACAGCTCCAGATTCTAAAGTGACCTCGGTTTCAGAAACCGAAACGGCGCGCCCGCGCACGACCTTACCCGATTGCAGCAGATTGTCGTATGGCAGGATGATCTGGTCCAGCAAGGCGGGTTCAACCAGCGCGCGGATCGCTGCAGGCGGATGCACGAACGCTTCGCGTTGCTCGATCAGGGTGACGTCCGCGCAAGCGTCCAGTTCCCGGGCAACTTCAAACCCGACATAGCCCCCGCCAATGATCACAATTTTCTTCTTCGCCATTGGGTCCCCCCGTTGCGGCATAACGTTCTGACCCCTATCTAAAATTGCACGTTCACACGAACAAGTACGGTCATCTAGGATACTGCCTTGAAACATGATGAGTTAGAGGATCATTGTCAGATCGAAGCATTGATCTCGGCAATCTCAGGTCGATGGAAGCTGTTGATCATCTACTGGCTTTCGCAGGGGGACTGCCGGTTCAACCAGCTTCAGCGAAACCTCGGACGCATCACGCATCGAACGTTGACGCGCCAGCTGACCGAGTTGCAGACGACGGGCTTTGTCTCTCGCAAAGACTTCAAGACCATACCGCCGCATGTCGAATACAGCCTCACACCTCTGGGTCAAAGCCTGCTTCCACTGCTGTATGAGATGCATCAATGGGCGGCGCAGAATGCGGACAAGTTACCGGAACCGAAAGATCTTTCGAAACAACTAGGGCGATGACCTAGCCCATTGAACAGGGCCAGGCATCTGAAGGGGCAAGACCAAGATCTATGTCAAAGCCCGACCAATATCTCTGGCAACCATGTCGCCACTTCGGGGATCAGGATGATGACCACAAGAACCAGCATTTGCGCCCCTACAAAGGGCAACACGCCGCGATACATCTGCCCATAGCTCATGTCACGCGGAGCAATTGATCGAAGATAGAAAATCGACGGTGCCATTGGCGGTGTCAGATACGAAGTCTGAATCACCACTAGAACCATCATGGCAAACCAGATCGGATCAATTCCGGCGGATTTCACGATCGGGGCAAAGATCGGAATGAAAATCAGAACGATCGACACCCAGTCCAGTACAAAGCCCGCGAAAAAGACCACCAACAAAAAGAATGCGATGATACCGGCATTGCCATACCCGATCCCGGCAACGGTATCGCGCACCAGCTGTCCGCCACCGGTGACCGCAAAGATGCTGGTGAACATCGTGCCTCCGGCCACGATCAACATGATCATAGCGGTGATGCGCAGGGTCACATTCAGTGCCTCGGACATCAGTTTCAGGTTTAGTTCCCGAAACATCAAAGCCAACAGGATCGTACCGGCGGCCCCGACTGCGGCAGCTTCGGTGGCCGAGGCAACACCGGCCAGAAGCGAGCCCAGCACCAGGACAATCAATGCCAGCGGGGGCAACAATGCCGTCAACGTCACCTTCATCTTACGACCGGTTGGCATCGCGCGCTCTGCCTGTGGCAACGGAGGAGCGTCAGCAGGTCGGACCATGCTGCGCACCAAAATATAAAGCACGAAGAATACCACCATCAGCAAGCCGGGCAGGATAGATGCGGCAAACAGCTTGCCAATCGACAGCTGCGCAATCGACGCATAGACGACCACAATGACCGAGGGTGGAATTATTGTCCCCAGTGAGCCCCCTGCACAGATTGTTCCCGCGATGAGGTCATTACGATAACCCGCTTTGGTCATGGCTGGGATGGCCATCAACCCCACAACTATCTCGACCGCGCCTACAACGCCGGATGCGGCGGCGAAAACCGCGCACATTGCAATCGTCGACAGCGCCAATCCACCGGGCAAGCCGCCCAGCCACAACTGCAGTGCAAAGAACAGGCGTTTCGCGATCCCCGAACGCTCAAGTATCGCCCCCATGAAAATGAACAGAGGGATTGCTGCCAGTACGAAATTCGAAGCCGTATGAAGCAGCGGACCATAAAGCTGCAAAAAGATCAGCTCACCGAACACCATGTAGCCAAAGGCGACGGAGATGATGATGAGCGAAAAGGCCACCGGCACTCCAGCAAAGACCAGCACAAAAAGGGCTGCAAACATCAGTAATGGTGTCATTGGTTTTCTTCCATGCCGTCCAGTTCGCCCGGTGCCTCACCAGGGTTCTTGCGCCCCGAAAGCAACTTGATCGCCTCAGCCAGGAATTGCAGCGCCAAGGCCGCCAGACCAACGGCGATGACCGTGTAAAACGGCCAGACAACCGGCGCCCAGGGGCTGACGCTTTCGACCTCTCCGGTGATCAGTGCTTTCCAGGCCTTTTTGCTTGCAACCCAGGCAAAGATGGTCGTGATCGGTGTCATGACCAACAGAAAGACAGCACCATTCAACAGCTGCTGCGCCCGCATCGGCATACGCTGAGACAGAAAGTCGATCCTGACATGCACGTCACAGCGCAGGGCATAAGCCGCCCCAAGCAGAAAAACCGAACCGTTCAGCATGTACGAGATATCAAACGCCCAAAGCGTCGGCGCACCAAACGCATAGCGAGCAACAACCTCGTACAGCATTGCCACGATCAGGGCAAAAATTACGCATCGACCCAGCAGGGCCAGCGCCCCAGCAATCGCGTCGATGACTCTGAGAATAGTGGTCATGTATGTCCCCGGAAACGGATGACCGGCACGAGTATCCGGTCATCCAACCAATGTCAGGGCAGAGCCTATTCGGCGCTGTCGCGAACCAAATAACCCGAATTCTCGGCCCAGTTCGCTTGATAGGCGAGGTAGCTGTCCAGAACCTCTTGCATCCGGGCGCTTCCGTCTTCGGCTTTTTTGGCAGCCTGGTTACGGGCCCAATCGCGCCCGGCGGCACGGATCTTTTCGGATTCCGCTGGTACCATGTTGATGATTTCAACTTTGGTGTCGCGGAAGGCAGCCATGGCCTGAATGTCCGCGTGACCGAAATGTGTGAAGCTTTCGTATGTTGTCAGCTTGGCCGCTGCGGTAACCTGAAGCTTGATATCCTCGGGCAGAGCATCCCAGGTTTCCTGTTTGACGAAGACTTCCCACAGAAAGGACGGCTGATGCACGCCGGGCATGATCATATAGGGCGCAACCTCGTGGAAACCTTCAGAGATATTGCCTCCTGGTGTCGACCATTCGACCGCGTCCACACCCTTACGCTGCAGCAAAGTGTAGATTTCATTTCCCGGGACAACCGTCGGAACGCCGCCAAAGCTTTCCTGTAGAACAGCGGCCCATGCGCCCGAGGTCCGGTATTTGACGCCCTTCAGATCGCTGGTTGTTTCGATCTTGACGTTCGAATGCGCCATCACTTCGGACGTACCGACCCCAACGACCAGCGTGTGCAGACCCATTTCTTCGCGGCGGAAATCCTGCAGCATCTGCTCACCGCCGCCTTCATAGATCCAGTGCAGGGTCGCCTCGCCGGACATGCCACCGGGGAAGCTGGCGAAAACGGCATTGGTCGGGTCCTGGTTTACCAGATAAGACGGCGTGGAATGACCAGCTTCGACGATGCCGTCCTGAACTACTTCATACGCCTTGAAGGCCGGGGCCAGAACGCCCGCGCCAAAAGGTTGGACATGCATGCGCCCCGCGGTCAGTGTGTCTACATTGGCCGCAAATCGTTCCATGAAGTTCTGGTAAAAGAATGAACCTTCACCAATCGCTGCGGTCATCTTCCATTCAATTTCTGCGGCGCTTGCGGGCATTGCAAGCGTGGCTGTTACCGCCAGGGCGGCAAAGTTCGAGAAGAGTTTCATCTTGTCCTCCTGTTATGGGCCAAAGCCCGATTTTGCACGTCGAATGACGCGGAATTTCCGGTGATCTGCTTCTATGGCAGAGTGTTGCGGATGATACGGAACAGCCGATCTGGGTGTCCCTGCCCGGCCCCGTTCACCGGGGCCAAAGCCTTTGATATGGCCGAGGCAATTTCTAGCCTCAGCCCTGTGGTTCACCGCTTATTGCGTCGAGCCTTCCAGATCTTCGGGGCTGAGTGCGGCGGGCATGTTCTGATATGCTACGGGTCGCAGCCAACGGCGGATGGCCATTGTGCCGACGCTTGTCGCGCCGAAATTCGTGCTGGCAGGATAAGGCCCCCCGTGGACCATGGACCCCACCACCTCGACCCCGGTTGGGAAGCCGTTGAACAGCAACCGCCCGGCCTTGCGCTCCAGAATCGGGAAGAGTTGCTGCGCCAGCGCGGTGTCACTGTCATCCATCTGGATCGTGGCCGTAAGTTGCCCGTCCAGCTGGGCAGACAAGGCAACCATCTCTTTTTCCGAGCCGACGCGCACAATCAGCGATGCGGGCCCAAACACTTCTTCGCTGAGGCTGGGATCAGCCAGAAACGCTTCGGCATCGGTTTCGAAGAGCGCCGGTTCAGCTGAACGGCCTGCCGTGGAACCTTGATGGATCGTGCGCACGGCGGGATGTTCGGCCAAATGCGATTGGCCGGATCGAAATGCCTCGGCAATCCCATCGGTCAGCATGGTCTGTGACGGCACTGTACTCAGGGCACTCGCAGCAGCATCGATAAATTGGTCAGCATCATCGCCTGTGATCATCACGGCAACGCCCGGATTGGTGCAAAACTGCCCTGCCCCCATGGTCATTGACCCCGCCCAGGCTTTGCCGATCTCTTCACCTCTGGCGGCCATAGCGTTTGGAAGAACAAACATCGGATTGACCGAGCCCAATTCACCAAAGAACGGGATCGGGTCTGTGCGCGTTGTGCAGAGGTCAAACAGCGCCCTGCCTCCGGCCAGCCCACCGGTAAAGCCCACGGCACGGATTGCTGGATGCATTACCAATGCTTCTCCGATGCTGCGGTCCCCACCTTGCACCAATGAGAATACGCCGTCGGGCATACCGGTCGCCTTGGCCGCCGCTTGAATGGCATCAGCGACGATTTCGCCGGTGCCTGGATGGGCGGGGTGGCCTTTGACCACGACCGGGCAACCTGCGGCCAGTGCCGATGCGGTGTCACCTCCGGCAACCGAAAATGCCAAGGGGAAGTTCGAAGCGCCAAAAACAGCCACCGGGCCAACCGGGCGCTGCATCATCTTGATGTCAGGACGTGGGGCGGGTTGGCGATCCGGCATCGCCAGATCATGGCGGCGCTCTAGATACGCACCATCCTGGACGAATTCGGCAAACATGCGCAACTGACCAACCGTGCGTCCCCGCTCGCCCTGAAGACGCATCTCAGGCAGACCGGTTTCTGCACTGCCAATGCTGGTGATGGCCTCGGCACGGGCCTCGATCTCATCCGCGATAGCATTCAGGAATCTGGCCCGATCCCCTCGGCTGCGATTGGCGTAATCTCCAAAGGCGGCCTCGGCCAGGGTACAGGCCTGATCAACCAACTCAGGCGTTCCCGCAGCAAAGTTGCTCCCCTCACCCGAGACGGGGCTGGAGGCAAAGCTTTCATCAGCTCCAACCCACTGACCGCCAATCAAGTGCTGACCGCGAAAAACATATCCATTATTCAACGACATACCAAATCCTCACGCTGCATTTTGCGCCGAAGAACCGGCCTGACTGCTCCAGTTCTCGTACCAGGTACGGAACAGTCTGAACTGTTGTTCAACATAGCCGCGCTGGCTGTCAGTAAGGGCATCTGTTTCGTTGAAATGATGCGTGTATTCGGGATGACCCGTCATAACCATTAAGTGTTTGTAGTAGAGCACAAGATCGGTGCCTTCGTCGAAGGACGACAAAACGCCCAAAGCCGCCTCAAGCTCCAACGCCCGGGCACGCGCGTTGGCATCGCCCTTGGCCGCCGCCTGACACAAATCCACCAGATGCAGAATCTCATCGGGCAGCACATTCCCGATCCCAGTGATGGCGCCGGTAGCGCCACAATTCACGATCCCGTGGAACACCGCGGTATCCACGCCGACCATCAGGGAAACATTGCCATCACCGCTGGTGATGTTTTCGGACGCATAGCGCAGATCTTCGGCGCCGCCGAATTCCTTGTATCCGATCAGGTTCGGGTGATCCTTGCGCAGATCAAAGAACAGGTCCGCACGGGTGGTAAATCCGTAATAAGGGCTGTTGTAGATCACTGCGGGAAGATCCGGTGCCGCGGCCAGAATGCCTTTGAAGTGGTGCCGCTGCGCAGTCATGGACGCGCCGCGTGACAGTACACGGGGAATGACCATCAAGCCGCTGGCGCCCACTTTCTGCGCGTGTGCGGCATGCTGGATTGCCAAGGCCGAATTGATCGCGCCTGTTCCCACGATCACCGGGATACCAGCCCCGACCAACGCCTCGACGCCCTGCATACGCTGCGCATCGGTCAAAAGGGGCCAATCACCCATCGAGCCACAATAGACAACCGCGGACATGCCCGTCTCGATCAGCTCATGACCTTTACGCACAAGCGCCTCAAAGTCAGGACTGCGATCCGCGCGACAGGGCGTCATCAGGGCCGGGATGCATCCGGAAAAGACATTCGGGTTCACGATTTGGGTCTCCGTATTTTATTGCCGGGCCGGGGGAATGCCCCACCGGGTTAGGGATTCGTGTAATCTTGCCGTCAGTCTACTTTAAATATTTTATTTGTCGACAAATTTTCGACAAGAAGGAATAAGGCCCTAAAATACGTGAAAAACAACTGGTTTTTGGCTGGGATTAACACTCGACTTAGCACCGGTACGTGTGGCAAAATTGATGTGCGAACGCAGATGGACCGCGATCCAGCGGCTAAGGAATGCTCTGACATGGAAAAACGAAAGCCGGTCGAAGCCGGCCGCAAACGTGGATCAGGCGTTCAGTTCGTCTATGAAACCCTGCGGGACGAAATCATCGACCTCGCCCTTGCGCCCGGCAGCGCCATAGACGAGGCCAAGCTGAGCGAGCGGTTCTCGATGTCGCGCACCCCGATCCGCGAAGCCCTTGTCAGGCTGACATCGGAAGGGTTGGTGGCGACACTGCCGAACCGCGCGAGCATAGTGGCGCCCATAGACTTTTTGAATCTTCACACATTCTTTGATGCGATGACCCTGATGTATCGCGTTACAACCCGGCTGGCCGCCGAATACCGAACGGACCAGGATCTGAGCGACATTCGCATACGGCAACAGGAATTTTCGGATGCGGCTGCCAGAAATGACGTTCTGACCATGATCGCAAAAAACGCAGAGCTTCATAATGCAATCGCCAAAGCAGGGCGCAACCCATATTACGAAAGCCTGACGCGCAGATTGCTGAACGAAGGGCAACGGATCATGCGGCCCTATTATTCGTCCTTTGGGGATCGGTTACCGGATCGGTATTCCCTGGAACATGACGACATAATCGCAGCTATAGCGGCCCAGGACATCACCGAGGCCGACCGATTGGCGAGCGCCCATGCGGAACAAATCGTCCAGAACATCCGCGACATGATCTCGGCGGATCGGCGTCACTCAATCAAACTCTGATTCTGTTTCGCTAGATACTAAGCCGTTGGAAAAATTGAGGGGTTTGAAGGTTTACACCCGGATCTTCCCAAAAATATTTACCTCTGCTAAAAAAAATTTTGATATTTCCTCTGCGATCCGGTTGAATGCGCGGCAACCCACGATTCCGGGAGACAGGGAATGAACGCAGCAAACGCGCGCGACAAATCAAAGCCGAAGGGCACGCCGACCGAGCTGGGGCAGGCAATTCGCAGGCGGCGCAAGGCGATGGGCCTGACTTTGGACAAGGTCGCACAGACCTCTGATCTGACAACGGGCTTTCTGTCTCAGGTCGAGCGCGGCCTGAGCTCACCCTCGCTGACCTCGCTGATGGCGATTGCCGCGGCACTTCAAACCAGCATCGAAAAGCTGCTCAGCGTACCCGAGGTGTTCAGCGAATATGTGGCAAAGGACAACCGCCAGACATATTCCCTGGGTATGCGGGGCAGGTTTTATGAGAAGCTGGGCCCTGGTTTTGCCGGTGCATTGTTCAACCCACAGATCGTTCATCGCCCCCCGGGGCACGTTTCCGAAAAGATGCGGCATGAGGGCGAGGCGTTTTGCTATCTGATCTCGGGACGGCTTGAATATCACCTTGGTGACAAGGTTTTCATTTTGTCGCCAGGTGACGTCGTTCACCACGACACATCTACCCGTCATTTCTCGGTCGTATTGGGGGACGTAGAAGCCGTAGAGCTTTGGGTAACAACCTCTCCGATCAATGATTCCGGCTTTGTGACAAGTTAAATTGACCAACCGAACAGAGGTCAGCCTAAATACATTTGGCCATTTTTCACCCACTACTAAAAAAAGCTTTAGTATTGTTAAGAATCGGGTATGGTCGCCCCGAGCATGAATTCATTCTGCGGGAGGACTAATTATGAAATTGAAGACGGTTTTGGGACTAACCGTTGCCGCCACCCTGGCCATGCCTGCTTTGGCACAGGAAAGAGGCGGCACACTCAACTTTGCACGCTATGACGGGTCGCGCCTGATTGATCCGATCTATGCGGATCGCAACCCTGATATCTGGATGGTCGGCAGCCTGTTCGACACCCTGCTGCGCAGCAGTGCCGACGGCAATTCCGTCGAACCCGGCCTTGCTGAGACCTATACAGTCTCTGACGATGGTAAAACGGTTTCGCTGACCCTGCGCGAGGGGATCAAATTCGCAAACGGTACGCCCATGTCAGGTGACGATGTAGTCTTTTCCCTCGACCGAGCGCGCAATCCCGACCTGAGCCCCTGGGCTGGCTTGCTGGGTTCGATCGACGCGGTTACCGCAGATGGAAACGCGATCACGGTTGCCCTTGGCAGCCCGGATCCAACCATCCTGTCCATGCTGGCCACATTCAACACGGCAATCGTGTCCAAAGCGGCCTTTGAGGCCGCAGAAGGTGCAACAGATCAGGAAAAATCCGCTGCGATATTTGCCGCCACAGCCGCCGGAGTAGGCTCTGGCCCCTTCTATCTGTGTGGCTTTGAACAAGGTGCATCGATGGATTTCTGCGCCAATGAAAACTATTGGCGCATGGGCGCAGACGACAAAGCTCTGCCGTATCTGGATGCCGTACATTTTGAGATCATCCCGGATGACGCAACCCGCATCCTGAGTTTGCAGGCCGGAGAAGTTGATGCCGCAGAATTCATCCCGTTCAGCCGTGTGGCCGAGCTGGAGCAGGATTCCAACATCAACATGAACCTCTATCCGTCGACGCGGATCATCTATTCGCCAATCAATACGCGCGATAACCGAGCCGATGGTTCTGCAAACCCACTGGCCGACGCCCGCGTCCGGCAGGCGCTGAACTATGGCACCAACAAAGAAGCGTTGATCGGGCTGGTACTGCATGGCGCGGGTCAACCGATGAGCTCGCCTTTGATGGCCAAGGCTACCCAATATGCCGCCGACATGACCCCGCTCTATGGCTATGACGTGGACAAGGCCAAGGCATTGTTGGCTGAGGCCGGGTTTGCCGATGGAACCGAAATCACCTTTACCACGCTGGCAGGTTCTGCGGACGATGCAACCATCTTTGCGGCGCTTCAGCAGATGTGGGCTCCTCTGGGCGTCGATCTTGTGGTCGAGCAAGTGGACGGCGCAACACGCGGCGCAAAGAACCGATCAGGTGAGTTTGACATTCACACCTATGGCTGGGTCAACGATGTAAATGATCCCAGCCAGGTGGTGGGCTGGCTGGGCCACACACCCACGGCCAAGGCGGTAGGAACCGGCTGGGAAAACGCCGAGTTTAACACCCTGTTCGACGAAGCCGCCGGTGAAATGGACGCCGAGGCGCGCAAAGCGAAATTCGCCCGAATGCAAGAGCTCTATGCCGAGGCAGCCCCCCTGCTGTTCATGTATGAGACCCCCTTTGCCGTTGCAGTTGGCTCGGCTGTCGAAGGCTATGTCCAGACCCCTCTGGGCAACAATATCTTCGATCAAGCAACCGTCAGCCGCTAAGGTAAGACCCCTGGTCCCGCCGCTTTCAGGCGGCGGGACAAATTTGCGGAGCTCGCTTTGTCCAGCCTGTCCTATATCTTCAAACGACTCCTGATGATGATCCCGACCTTTTTTCTGGTCATGATCATTATTTTTCTTCTTGTTCGATTGCTACCGGGGGACCCTGCCATTGCGATGGCCGGTGATCGTGCCTCGGACGCCGACATCCAGGCCATCCGTGAACGGCTTGGGTTGACCGAACCTATGCTGGTGCAATTCTGGCTGTTCCTTACCAATACCGTGCAGGGCGATCTGGGTCGGTCTATCCTGATGCGCTCGGATGTGATCAATGTGATTTCTGACCGTCTTCCTATCACTGTCTTCCTGACCGTGTATTCGGTGGTTTTGTCGCTGCTGATTGCCGGTCCGCTGGCCTTTGTTGCTGCGCTCAACCGGGGCCGCTGGCCTGATGCGGTGATCCGCACCGTCTTTCAGATCGGGCTGTCGATGCCGGTGTTCTATATTGGCCTCGTTCTGTTGACCTTTCTGGCAGCACAGCTGCGCCTGTTTCCGGTCGGAGGATATGGCGACACCTTTACCGAGCGGCTCTATCACCTGTTCCTGCCTTCAGTGACCGTAGCGCTTTACACCTCGGCCATCATCATGCGGAACCTGCGCAGCGCGATTATCGAGGTTCTGGACGCCGAATATGTCCAGTTCGCGCGTGCCAAAGGCCTGCCGCCTCGTTTGGTTCTGGGTCGCCACGTCCTGCGCAATGCGCTGATTTCCACGGTAACCCTGCTGGGCCTGTCCATCGGCAATCTGATGAGCGGGACATTGGTCACCGAAACCGTATTCGCCGTGCCCGGAATGGGGCGCCTGATGCTCGAGGCTATCTTTGCCCGCGACTACCCCCTGATTCAGGGGCTGACCCTGACATTTGCTGTTCTAGTTTCCGTGGTTTTCCTAATGACCGACCTGTTTCAGAGTCGCCTTGACCCAAGGATGCGCCTGCAATGAGTGACGCGACATTCAACAGCACCTCGCAGCGCCCCACCTTCATGCAGCGGGCCTTGCGCAAGCCTGGGTTCGTGGCCGGGTGCATCATCATCGGGTTTTCAGTGCTGCTTGCCCTGTTTCCCGGCGTATTCGCGCCCTATGACCCAAGCGCAATCGACTATCAGGCCCTGCGCCAACCACCATCCTGGGCACATCCGTTCGGCACAGATCTGTTAGGGCGCGACAGCCTATCCCGCGTCATCTGGGCCTATCAGGTCAACATGCAGATGGCAATTTTCGGGACTGTATTCGCATTGGTCACCGGTATAACGGTTGGCGCGCTGGTCGGGTACTATCGCGGCATCGCGGACATGATCTTTGGCCGCATCGTTGACGCTGTAATCACCTTTCCTTTCCTGGTTCTTGTCATTGCCGTGGTTGCGGTTCTAGGGCCAGGCCTGATCAACATGTATATCGCGATTTCAGTTGTTTACTGGGTCTATTATGCGCGCCTGATGCGGGCCGAGGTAATCGCTCAAATGGGGAATGACTATGCCTCGGCCGGGGTGGTGATGGGATATTCCGACAGCCGCATCATCTTCCGCCACTTGCTGCCAAACGCGATAACACCGGTTATTGTCTATTGGATGACTGACATGGCGCTGGTGATCTTGCTGGGGTCATCCCTTGGCTATCTGGGGTTGGGGGCGCAACCACCGCAAGCCGAATGGGGTGTGCTGATCGCCGAAGGGCGCAACTTTATCTCGACCGCCTGGTGGCTGAGCCTGATGCCCGGCATCGCCATCGTTTTGACCGGCCTTGGCTTTTCGCTTTTGGGCGATGGGCTTGCCGATCTGCTGAGACCGCGGGGATAGCGATGCAGGACCAAACGAAACTACTAGAAGTAACCGGGCTATGCACAACCTTTCACAAGAACGGTCGCGCGTTGCCTGCGCTGCGCGATGTCAGTTTCGGCGTGAACCGGGGTGAGGTTTTGGGGCTGGTCGGCGAAAGCGGGTCGGGCAAGAGCGTCACGTTGCGCTCGATCATGGGGCTGGCGCGCCGCTATGGCGACGTGACCGGCCAGATGCGCTGGAATGGACGCGATCTGACATCCATGTCAGACAGGGCTCTTCGTCGGTTTCAGGGTCGCGAAATCGCGATGATTTTTCAGGAACCGATGACTTCGCTGAACCCTCTGCTGACTGTCGGACTGCAACTGGAAGAGACCCTGCGTGCCCATACCGACCTGCCCCGCGCCGAGCGCTTGGATCGGGCAATCGAAATGCTGGACCTTGTCGGCATCCCCTCGGCAGCGCAACGCTTGAAGGATTATCCTCACCAATTTTCCGGCGGAATGCGCCAGCGGGTCATGATCGCAATAGCGCTTGCCGCAGAACCCAAACTGTTGCTGGCGGATGAACCCACCACAGCTCTGGACGTGACCATTCAGGCCCAGATCCTCGATCTGATCCTGCGACTGGCGCAGGATATGGATATGGGGGTTGTGCTGGTCACCCATGATCTTGGCGTGGTTGCCCAGACTTGCGACAACGTGGCCGTTATGTATGCGGGACGGATCGTCGAACAAGGGCCGGTCCGCGATGTGCTGCGGGCACCGCATCACCCCTACACTGTGGGTCTGATGCGGTCTGTGCCCGAAAACATCGCTCCTCGCACGCCGCTATATTCTGTTCCCGGAGTGCCGCCCGCACTGGATGCCCTGCCTGCCGGATGCGCGTTTGCACCGCGCTGTGCCGCATGCATAGACGCCTGCACGCAAGAGCGCCCAGCGATGACCCTGATCACCGATCAAAGACGGGTCGCCTGTTTCAACCCGATAACCAAAACCCAAGGGAACGCCGCATGACTGCCCTGATGCAAATCCGCGACCTGCATCTGCGGTTCCCAATGGGCCGCAGCATCGGCGATGTCATTACGCGGCGTCCTGGTCGCGAAGTACGGGCGCTGAATGGTGTCAGCCTAGATTTGACCCGCGGCGAAACTTTGGGCGTCGTCGGAGAGTCCGGGTGTGGAAAGTCCACACTAGCCCGGTGTATCGTGCGCCTTCATAAGCCCAGCGACGGTTCAATCCACTTTGAAGGTCAGGACATATTCGACGGCGAAATCAAAGCTGACCGCACCTATAACCGCCGGGTTCAGATGATGTTCCAGGACCCCTATTCATCGCTCAATCCCCGGATGACGACAGGGCAAATTCTGGCCGAAGCCCTGAGCGTTCACAACATGCGCCCAGAAGCAGAAATTCCCGACCGTGTGGCCGAGTTGCTTGATCTGGTCCGCCTTCCGAAGGACGCGCAAGACAAGCTGCCGCACGAATTCTCCGGAGGTCAGCGTCAGCGGATCGCCATTGCGCGCGCATTGGCGGTCGAACCCGAAGTTCTGATTGCGGACGAACTGGTCTCGGCACTAGATGTTTCGGTTCAGGCGCAGGTGGTAAACCTGTTGCTGGACCTGCAGCGGGAACTTGATCTGACAATCCTGTTTGTGGCCCATGACCTGCGGCTTGTCCGTCATGTTTCAAACCGGGTCGCGGTAATCTACCTTGGGCGGATCGTTGAAATCGGCGACAGCGAAACCTTGTTTTCCGCCCCCTCCCACCCTTACAGCCAAGCTCTGCTTTCAGCCGCGCCTTCGCTGAACCCCGACAACCGGGGCACCGTCAAGCGGCTTGAGGGAGAGCTGCCTTCACCGCTGAACATGCCCTCAGGGTGCCCATTCCATGTCCGGTGCCCTCACGCCAGCAACATATGCAAAGCCAAAGTGCCTGCCCTGCTGCCTTTTGAAAATCGTGGCGAGGTCGCCTGTCACCATGTTGAAGAGATAAATGCCGATGCTTGATGCCCCCGGAACCGACCGATCCGCGATTGTTTCGGCCTTGCGCGCAGAGCTTAAAGCACAAGGTCTGGATGCCTTTATCGTGCCCCGCTACGACGCACATCAGGGCGAATATGTTGCCCCTCATGATGAACGCCTCGCCTTTGTAACTGGCTTCAGCGGCTCGGCAGGCATGGCCATCGTCACACCAGAAACTGTCGCTTTATTTGTCGATGGCCGCTATGTGGTGCAGGCTGCAAACCAGTGTGCCGAGGCTGTTTTCTCGCACCATCATCTGTTTAACGAGCCGCCCGAATACTGGCTGGCCGCCGTTGCACAGAAAGGATGGAAAATCGGCTTTGACTCTATGCACCTACCGCCGGTCTGGTTTGACCGATTTGAGCACGGGCTGGAAGGCAGCGGTGCCGCGATGGTAGCGACAGCTTCAAATCCGGTCGATGCAATCTGGACCGACCAACCCGCTGCCCCCCAAGGACAGATCGAGCCATTTCCACTTCAGTTTTCGGGCCGGGCGGCGGGTGAAAAGATCTCGGATCTGGCCACTGAGCTAACACGCCGAGAGGCCGGCTTGCTGGTGGAAACTCAGCCCGACAACATCGCCTGGCTGCTTAATGTGCGTGGCTCAGACGTGGCTTTCAACCCTGTTCCCAACTCTTTCCTTCTGTTGCAAAGCTCGGGCCAAGTGCACTGGTTCGTGTCTGACCAAAAACTGGATGCCGATGTCACTGACCACATGCCGGAAAATGTTTCGGTTCAGGCGCCGGATGGTTTTCTGTCTACACTCAGTGATCTCACAGCGCCCGGCCAGGCTGTGATTTTCGACCCCGATTTTTCGCCGACGGCGGTCAAACAAGTGCTGGAGCGTATCGGAGCGAAGGGCGTGCCGGTCAACGGATTGTTAAGCAAAACCAAAGCCCGCAAGAATACAACGGAACTGGAAGGGTTGCGCGCTTGCCATATCCGGGACGGGATCGCCTGGACCGAATTCTGCGCCTGGCTGGCGGCTCAGGTACAGAAACAGGCTGAACCGGTGACCGAGCGTAAAGCAGAACAGCGGGTATTGGCCTTCCGCCGCGCTCAGGATGGGTTCATCCACGAAAGCTTCAACACAATCTCGGCCGCCGATGGCAATGCCGCGATGTGCCATTACGCGACCGAGGCCGACAATACCGTTCCGATCCAACCGCGGGGCACATACCTGCTGGATTCCGGGGGGCAGTACGACACCGGCACAACGGATGCCACGCGCAGCTTTTCGTTCGGGCCTCAGCGGCCTGATGGATATGACCGAGCCTATACCGCAGTGTTCAAGGCCTTTCACGCTCTGGCCACGCTGCGCTTTCCTGCAGGCACACAGGGCCATCACATTGATGCAATCTGTCGCCGCCCGCTGTGGGATCTGGGATTGGATTATGACCACGGTACGGGTCATGGAATTGGCCACCGGTTGTCTGTCCATGAACATCCGCAGCGCATTGGCAAACCTTACAACCCGGTCGACCTGATGCCTGGCATGGTTATGTCGATCGAGCCGGGATATTACGAGGCCGGCAGGTTCGGCATTCGCATCGAAAACCTGTTCGAAATTGTCGAGGCAGATGACGGATTTCTGGAGTTCTCGAACATGACCTGGATCCCGATCCAGACGGATATGTTGATGCCAGATATGCTGAACCAGTCAGAAATTGACTGGATCAATGACTATCATGCCAAGGTTCTCAGACAGGTCGGGCCGCATCTTTCGCCTCTGGCCCTTAGATGGGCCCAGACGGCCTGTGCAACGCTGACCAAATAAACCTGAGTTTTGCCATCAGACCACCGTTCGAGGCGTCTTTCCGGCAAATACAGGCTGGACCCGGGCACCCTGATATTCGCCTGCGTTATCCAACCAGTCCAGAAACAAGCGCGTGTTTCCAACGATGTAAGGGACAAAGCCGAAATCCGGTTGATTACCAGCCAGCTTTTGAACCACTGAACCCGTTTGCAACACGAAGATCGCGCCCCCTACCACAACGGCGGCGCTGATTGTGGGCGAGGCTGCGATCTCATGGCTTTGGGTTCCGGCCACCCAAAGAGCAAATGCCAGACGCGTCATCGCCACCGTATCCGTGACGCGGCGCAAGCCTGGAAGGAAATAGGTGGATAGAGCCGTCGCGCATACAATGACAGCCATATAGATCAGGCCGATAACAACCGGGACGGGCAATCCGAAACGCGTTGCCTCTATATGTGAGTAAAGAGTGAAACCTGAGGCAAAAGCCAGAGCCGCAATCAGCGACAACCGCCGTCTTTCGAGACTTAGATGCCTTGTGACTCTATTCACTGCGTCGACCCTCATGTTTTGTTGAGGATCTGTTTGAAATATGAATTTGTGATTGATCTGACGAAATAGCGGCGGAAGTTTGTCTTTGTCTCCCTTCACCATTCAATCGGTCGCCCAAATGACTTGGTTACGCCCTGCACGTTGGCCTTTTAACTCTGGTACGAGTAAAAAATCCAGCGCGGTTCAGGCCGCTGCAACCCGCTTCGGCGGCCCTGTGATTTCAGAAAAGAGGTTTGGCAGAATTCTCACCTCCTATGGTGAAAATCGCTCATATTCATTCCGCTGGGTCGGTTTCAATGTCGCTTGCCTTCAGGATAAATGTGCTGTCGCTTCAATTTCCAACAAGGCCTCGTCTTCGACCAAACCCGCCACGATGATCATTGACATCGCAGGAAAATGCCTGCCGAAAACCTCACGATAGGCCGCCCCAACTTCGGCTTGCAGAGACAGATATTCGCGTTTGTCAGTTACGAACCAGGTCAGGCGGGTCACATCGCGGGCCGAGCCACCAGCGGCCTCGACAATATCAACGATATTCTGCAGCGCCTGTTTCATCTGTCCGATGAACCCGCCGCTGACAAATTTCTTATTCGCGTCCCATCCTATTTGCCCGCCGATATGTAACGTTCCATCTTTGGTCAAAACGCCATTGGCATATCCTTTGGCAGGCAACCAGCCGTCGGGGTGAATTGTCTTGTGGCTCATAGCGCGTCGTCCCTGAATGCCTCGAGTTTTTTACGGATGTCTGCGGGCCAGGCCGTTGGACCGCCCTTTGAATCTACATGAACAAGCGTTGCTACGCTTGTCAGTCGCTCCTCTTGCGCACAACTGGCTACGACCGAGTATTCGGCTGAACTGCGTCCGATCTTTGTGATCTTCATCCGGAATATCAAATGGTCACCGTGACGGCTGGGCGCTGAAAATCGGGTTTGTATCTGTGCGGTAGGCACTGCGCCAACAGGATGAATCTCTTCAAACGGTTTGCATAGCACTTGATCGAAATAGGTCTCAACGCAATCATTGATCATCTCGAAATAGCGCGGGAAAAAGACAATCCCCGCCGGGTCGCAATGTTTGAACAGAACCTTTTGGTGGAATTCAAAAGTCATCAGACCCCCACATATTTTTCTGTGATGTCATGACCGAGATCCACCATCGCGCCAGACCAGACTGTTTTACCGCGCTCAAGAATGACCGCGCGGTCAGACACCAGCGCCAACTCTTTCAGAGACTTGTCGATCAACAGGATCGAAACATTGGTTTCCTGTTTCAGGCGATGCAAGACCGACCAGATTTCCTGTCGCACGATCGGAGCCAGCCCTTCGGTTGCTTCATCGAGGATCAAGAGCTGGGGATTTGTCATCAGGGCGCGCCCAATAGCCAGCATCTGTTGTTCTCCGCCGGATAGTGAGGCTGCCCTTTGGCCCTGACGTTCCTCTAGCCGTGGGAACAGTTCAGCCACCTTCTGCAATGTCCAGTCACCGGGTCTGGCAGCGGCGATCAGATTCTCGCGCACCGTCAGGTCGGCAAAGCACCGGCGCCCCTCGGGTACCAGCCCGACACCAAGACGCGCGACCTTATAGCTGGGCAAAGCGTGCAGATTCTGATTGTTCAGCGACAGGGTGCCCTCGGACCGGATCATCCGGCAAATGGCTTTGACAGTCGTGGTCTTGCCCATCCCATTGCGCCCCATAAGGGCTGTAACCTCGCCCTGCGCCAGAGAAAGATCGACACCAAATAAAGCCTGACTGACGCCGTATGTCGCGGTCAGGTTTTCTACCCGCAACAAAGTCATGCCTCATCCCCCAGATAGGCATCGCGCACCTCACGGCTTGCGCGGATTTCATCTGCCGTCCCGGTTGCAATCACCTTGCCATAGACCAATACGCTGATCCGATCAGCCAGCGCAAAAACGGCGTCCATATCATGTTCAACAAGCAAGATGGGCGCCTCTTCCCGCAGACCGTCAAGAAACCCGGTCAACCGCTTGGACCCTCCAGCGCCAAGCCCGGCCATCGGTTCATCCATGACAAAGACCCGAGGTGACAAAGTCAAAGCCACGGCGACTTCAAGCTGGCGGCGTTGACCATGGCTGAGATTTGCGCAACGCGTTTCGCGTTCATCGCCCAGGCCCACCCTTTCCAGCGCAGCCTCGGCCCTTTCGAGCAGCTCTGACCGTTTCAAGGCAGGTTTCCAGAACCGCCATACGAGGTTTTCCGCCCCCATGGCGCTCAACACGACATTTTCCAGAACCGTATCTTCCATGCACAGTTCAGATATTTGGAACGTCCGCCCCATCCCTGCCCTTGCCCGCTTTTGCGTGCCCAGGTCCGACACATCCTGTCCGCACAGCAAAACACGCCCCGAATCCGGTTGCAAACCTCCGCAAATCTGCTGGATCAACGTGGATTTTCCCGCTCCATTCGGACCAATGATGGCGTGGATCTCTCCTCGCCTGAGATCAATCGAGACGTTATCCGTAGCCTTTAACGCACCAAAGCTTTTGTTCAGACTCTCGGTGGCAAGGACGGGATCAGACATGTGCCCCCTCTTTCCCGGTTAGCAGCCCAATCAGGCCACCGCGACCAAACAGAACGATGCACAGCAGAACAATACCCAAATATACATGCCAGAAATCGGTTAGTTCACCCAGAAAATGCTCGAGCGCGACAAACACGCAAGCCCCAATTACCGGACCCATCAGGCGTCCGACACCTCCGATGATTATCAGCACAATCAATTCGCCCGAAAGCTGCCAACTGAACATAGACGGCGAAACGAACCGGTTGAGATCGGCAAACAGCGCCCCGGCCAGACCAGTGACAGCACCGGACAGAACAAAGGCCAGAAGTTTCAGCCGCATGGGGTTCAATCCCACGGTCTCGACCCGCGCCGTAGATTGCCGCGTCGCATTAAGAGCTAGCCCGAATGGCGCGGCTTGCATCCGTGCAAACAGGACCAGGACGAGACATAGCAGCGCGAAACAGATGCCGTAAAACTGGATCGGATCCAATGTGTTGAGGCCGGGAAAACCGTTGCGAACATAGATGGATAATCCGTCTTCGCCCCCGTATTGCGCCCAAGAAATCGCGAAATAGTAAAACATCTGTCCGAAGGCCAGCGTAATCATGATGAAATAAACGCCTGACGTTCTTAGGGACAGAAGACCGACGAAAAAGGCAGCAATGCCCGAAGTAAGCATCGCAACTATCCAGATCACGGGCATGGATTTACTGCCTTCGATAGAAATCAAGCCCAAATCCAGTGCAGTGTAGGTCTGCGCGTGATAGGTCAGAATGCCCATCGCATAACCGCCGATCCCGAAGAAAACAGCATGGCCAAAGCTGACCAACCCCCCAATTCCCAGGATGATATTCAGACCAACCGCTGCAAGCGCCAAGATCACCGCCCGCGTCACAAGCGTGATTGTGAAGGGCTGGTCCGCGGCCAGCGCCCAAAGGGGCAGCGCCAGCAGGCCGGCGATCATCAGGCCATTGATGTATCTTTCATTCATTCTCATGCGCGGGCTCCGAACAGACCTGTTGGGCGCCAGATCAGGACCAGTCCCATCAGGACATAGATTCCCATTGATGCCAGAGCCGAGCCGCTTTTCTGAGCCGCTCCCGGTTCCATGAACAGTTTGAACAGTTCGGGCAGAAAAACCCCGCCCAGCGTGTCGGTCAGCCCAACCAACAGCGCCCCGATGAACGCCCCCCGAACCGAGCCTATGCCACCGATTACGATAACCACGAAGGCCAGGATCAGAACAGGTTCACCCATGCCCACCTGTACCGACTGAATTGCCCCAACCAAAGCACCGGCAAGCCCCGCCAGCGCCGCACCTAATGCAAAGACCAACGTGTAAAGTTTCGAGATGTCGACGCCCAGTGCGGCAATCATTTCCCGGTCGTTCTTACCGGCCCGTATCTGCACACCCAAACGCGTGCGTTCGATCAGGGCCCACAAACCCACTGCAACAGCAAGACCAATCCCGATCAGGGTTAGGCGATAGAGGGGATATTCGATCCCGCCCTGCAGCGTGATCGGACCCGAAAGTGCCGCTGGAATATCCAAGAACAATGGGAAAGACCCAAAGACCCACCTTGTCCCTTCGGAAAAGATCAGGATCAGTGCAAAGGTGGCCAGAACCTGATCCAAATGTGGTGCCTGATAAAGCCGCCGGATAACGAGCATTTCTACGATCACCCCTGCCAGTGCGGCCGCAGCCAGAGCAGCAATCAGAGCAAGCAGAAATGACCCGGTCGCCCCTGCAACTGCTGCAGCGGCAAATGCACCCACCATGTACAAAGAGCCATGGGCCAGGTTGATCAGGCCCATCACCCCGAAGATCAGCGTCAGGCCAGCAGCCATCAAAAACAACATGACGCCGAACTGCAGCCCGTTCAGGATCTGCTCGATAATCAGGATCGAGGACATGGAAACTCCGGTGATCTGCCCGCCCCACTTTTAGGGGCAGGCAGAAATTCAGTTACATTTTGCACTCGGCGGCGTAGGCATCAGAGTGGTTTTCAAGAGCTACGCCAAGGATCTTATTGGTAAATACATCACCTTCTTTGATCACTTCGCGCGCATAGATGGTCTGAACCGGATGATGGTTCGGG
Organism: Ruegeria sp. CDSC081; assembly: GCF_059610485.1. Taxonomy (NCBI): domain Bacteria; kingdom Pseudomonadati; phylum Pseudomonadota; class Alphaproteobacteria; order Rhodobacterales; family Roseobacteraceae; genus Ruegeria; species Ruegeria sp. CDSC081. The sequence continues at coordinate 240,454 of NZ_JBXWNS010000002.1, forward strand.
CCAAAGCTGAAATCCCCTCGTGTGCTGTTGAAGTCCGCCGCCCTCAGCGCTTCGCGGAAGGCATCCGCATCTGACGGGTCAGCCTTGTTAAGCGCGGCAAGCAACAGGTTGGCGGTATCGAATCCCTGACTGGCGTAAAGCGAGGGCAGACGTCCGTATTCTGCCTGAAAGCTTTCAACAAAAGCAGCGTTGGTCGGGTTGTCGATATCCTTGTTCCACTGCGAAGTGTTCACCACGCCCAGAGCTGCATCGCCTACCGCCTGCAGAATGCCCTGATCAAAGCTGAAGGCTGGGCCAACAACTGGAAGATCGATCCCGCTGTCGGCATATTGCTTCAGAAACGAAATCCCCATCCCGCCGGGCAGGAAGAAAAAGACGCTATCCGCATCGCTTGCGCGGATTTGCGCGATTTCAGCTGCATAATCGGTCTGGCCAAGCTCGGTATAGATCTCACCGGCCAGATCACCTTCGAAAAAGCGTTTATAGCCAGTCAGCGCGTCGACACCCGCCGGGTAATTCGGAGCAAGTATGAAGCTGCTCTTGTAACCCGCACCATTGGCGTATGCGCCCGCGGCCTCGTGCAGGTTGTCGTTCTGCCAGGCGACGTTGAAATAGTTCTGGTGACAGCCCTTCCCCGCCAGAGGTGACGGGCCCGCATTGGGTGACAGATAGAAAACGTCCTGGTTCACGGCTGCTGGCACAACCGCCATCGCCAGGTTTGACCAGATGATACCGGTCATCACATCTACACGTTCGGATTGGATCATCTTGTCTGACAGCTGTACCGCGATATCCGGTTTGCGCTGGTCGTCTTCGATCACCACCTCGATATCATCCCGCCCCGATTGAGCAATCGCAAGCATGAACCCATCCCGTACGTCGATGCCCAAACCGGCCCCGCCGCCTGAAAGCGTTGTGATCATCCCCACCTTAACTTCCGCTGTAACACCCGTCGCGCACAGCGCGGTGATCGCTGCAGCCGCCAATAGTCTCTTCATCGTCTTCTCCCTTCGTTGGCCCTATGAACGCGATTTATGTCATTATTCTCAACGTTCGGTCTATGCCTTTGGCAATTCGGTCTTTTTCTTACATTCTTTCTTCCCGCTATATTCTACATACATTGATCATGATTTCAGGCGGAAACGCTGGATTTTTCCGGTCGCGGTTTTGGGCAAACCATCGCAGAACCGGATCGAGCGCGGGTATTTATACGGAGCAATCATAGATTTCACATGAGCCTGAAGGGCTTCGCGCATAGCGTCATCAGCCGTGCCTGAAGCCAGAACAATATGTGCTTGGACAATATGACCCCTTTCAGCATCTGGGACGCCGATCACCGCGCATTCCGCAACGACCTCATGCGCCAGAAGTGCGGCTTCGACTTCGGGTCCGGCTATGTTGTATCCGGCCGAGATAATCATGTCGTCATTGCGCGCAGAAAAATGAAAATACCCCTCTGCGTCCCGATAAAAGCTGTCACCAGTGATATTCCACCCATCTGTTACATAACCCGCCTGCCGCTTATCATTCAGATACCGGCACCCTGTCGGACCACGAACAGCTAGGCGTCCGATAACCCCAACTGCAGCTTCAGTACCGTCTGGGTTTAGTACTTTGGCCTCATATCCGGTAACCGGCCTGCCGGTACTGGCTGGGCGGTGATCGTCAAACCGGTTTGAAACAAAAATGTGCAACATCTCGGTCGCGCCGATCCCGTCGAGCATTGGTTTGCCTGTCTTGGAAATCCACTCGTCATAGATTGGCTGCGGTAAGGTCTCGCCCGCCGACACAGCCGCACGCAGACTAGACAGATCAACACCGTCATCCATCGCCTGCAGCATGACCCGATAGGCGGTTGGCGCAGTGAAACAGACAGTCGCTTTGTATTTTTCGATTATCTCGATCATGCCCGCAGGCGAGGCTTGTTCTAACAGGGTTGCAGTCGCGCCGAACCGCAACGGAAACACCGCCAAACCACCCAACCCGAATGTGAAGGCCAAAGGTGGAGAACCAACAAAAACGTCCTCTGGAACGACCTGCAACACCTCACGCGCATAGCTGTCGGCAATGATCAGAATATCTCTGTGAAAATGCATGGTGGCCTTGGGCTCACCTGTCGAGCCGGAGGTGAAACCCAACAAGGCCACGTCGTCGCGCCCGGTTTTAACGCAATCGAACTGTACCGGCTTTTCAAGTGCTAGACGATCAAGCTCGGCATCGTGGTTTGAAGTTCCGTCGAACCCGACGACCCGCTGCAGGAACCGGCTATCACTGGCGCAGGACTGCATTTCGTCGATCAGCCGGGTATCACATAATGCAAACTGGATTTCCGCCTTATCGACAGTTTTCGTCAGTTCTGCAGCGCGCAACATCGGCATAGTATTGACGACGACCGCACCCACCTTGGTTGCGGCAAGCCAGCACGCAACCATTGCCGGATTGTTAGCCGATCGGATCAGCACCCGGTTTCCCGGCTCGACCCCCAAGTCATCGACCAATACATGTGCCAGCCTGTTGGTCCAGTCGCTGAGCTCTTTATATGTTCGTTGCCGACCATTGCCGATCAAAGCGGTATGATCACCAAAGCCCTTGGCAACCATGGCATCGGTCAGCTCATATGCTGCATTCACATGATCGGAATATGCAAAACCCGCCAACAGGAAGTCGGGCCACTGATCCTGGGGGGGCAGGTTATCGCGGCTGAACGTGTCGGTATGTGCAGACGGTCCAAGCATCACCTTCCCTCCATGTGCGCGGCCATCGTCTGACGTGCAATGATTACTTTTTGAACGTCCGAGGCGCCCTCGTAGATGCGCAAGGCACGGATTTCTCGGTACAGAGATTCAACCGCCATCCCAGAACGCACCCCATCGCCACCAAACAACTGAACCGCCTTGTCGATAATCAACTGCGCCTGATCGGTAGCAAACAGCTTGGCCATCGCCGCCTCACGTGTAATGCGCGCCGCTCCGCTGTCCTTGGCCCACGCTGCCCGATAGATCAAAAGCGCCGAAGCATCGACATCTAATGCCATCTCGGCGATGTGCCCCTGCACCATCTGCAAATCAAACAACGGGGCGCCTTGCACCTGCCGTTCTGATACCCGTGTCAGCGCCTCATCCAGCGCGCGTCGTGCAAATCCCAGCGCAGCGGCGGCCACCGTCGGGCGGAACAGGTCCAGCACAGACATTGCAATACGAAATCCTGCGCCAGCTTGACCGATCATCGCGCTAGCCGGCACACGCACATCATTGAAACGCAAAGTCGCCAATGGGTGTGGCGCGATTGTGTCCAGGCGCCCGACTACTTCGAAACCCTTCAGATCAGGAGTGATGATAAAAGCTGATAACCCTTTGGCCCCGGGTGCCTCGCCAGTACGGGCGAACAGGGTGTAGACAGCTGCGATACCCCCGTTCGATATCCATGTCTTTTCACCATTCAGGACAAAGTCGTTGCCATCACGGATAGCCGTCATTGTCGAATTTGCCACATCCGACCCCGATTGAGGTTCAGTCAATGCAAAGGCCGCGATAGCCTGACCAGAGCGCGTTTGCGGCAGCCAATGCGCCTTTTGGCCTTTTGAGCCGAACAACGAGATCGCTCCGGTTCCAAGCCCCTGCATTGCAAAGGCGAAATCGGCCAACCCATCATGGCGAGCAAGTGTTTCACGGCTGAGGCACAGCGTCCTGACATCCAAATGGCCGCTTTCGTCCGAAGTAGGCTGCAGCAGCCCAGCGTCGCCCAGCTGGCGGACCAGATCGCGACAAGCCTGGTCCGGGTCGCCATGGTCAATAGTCAGTCCCCGAGCAACCTCTTGCACCCGATCCGCCCAGCCCCGGTGATGAGGGTCAAAGAATGGCCACGAAAGAAAGCTCTGATCTGCCATCAATCGCCCTCGAATACTGGTTTGTCTTTTGCAACAAAGGCCTTGTAGGCGCGTTCAAAATCTCCGGTTTGCATACAGATCGCCTGGGCCTGCGCCTCTGCTTCGATTGCCTGTTCGATCGACATAGACCACTCCTGCGCCAGCATGGTCTTGGTCATCATATGCGCAAAATTGGGGCCAGCCACGATACGGTCAGCCAGAGATTGCGTGGTAGCGTCAAGCTCGGATGGATCAACCACCGCATTGTAGAACCCCCAGGAAAGCCCCTCATCAGCGGTCATGCTGCGTCCGGTATAGAGCAGTTCGGCCGTACGCCCCTGCCCGATGATACGAGGCAGGATGGCGCAGGCCCCCATATCGCACCCTGCCAGCCCCACCCGCGTGAACAGGAATGCACATTTGGCCTGCGGGGTGGCGATACGCAAATCCGCAGCCATAGCGATGATGGCCCCGGCCCCCACGCAAATACCGTCCACCGCAGCAATCACCGGCTTGCCACAATTCACAATCGCCTTGACGAGATCTCCGGTCATTCGCGTGAAGAGCAACAGGTCCTTCATCTTCATGCGCGTTAGCGGACCGATGATATCGTGCACATCGCCGCCCGAGCTGAAATTGCCACCATTTGAGGCGAACACCACTGCATCTACCTCTTCTGAATAGACCAGATCCCTGAACCAATCACGTAGTTCGGCATAGCTGTCGAAGGTCAAAGGGTTCTTACGCTCTGGTCGGTTCAGTGCAATCGTTGCAACTCGGTTCCGGATTTCGCAGCGAAAATGTTTGACGTCACTGGCCATCGATTTCCTCCGAAATAGTGAGTTCGGTTGTCAGAGTGCGGGCGTCCTCGGCGGAAAACTGACCAAGCATTTCGGATATCCACGCCTCATGCGCCGCGGCCTGACGTGCGAATTCCTCGCATCCTTTTTGTGTCATGCGTACGCGATGGGCACGACGATCCCCAGGCACAGGTACGCGCACTAGCAGGCCGTCATCAGCCAGCCGATCCACGATTCCGGTCACATTCCCGTTCGAAACGCGCAGCGCACCCGAGATTTCGCTCATCTTCAGCCCATCTTCGAACCGCGACAGGGCTGCCATCACGTCAAAACGCGGCAGTGTCGTGTCAAACTCTACTCTGAGGTTCTCTCTTAGTGCCGCCTCGATGCCACGCGTGGTCTTGAGCAGCCGCAGCCATAACCGCAACCTCTCTTTGGATGGATCTTCCAATGGTGCTTGAAGCGGGTTTGGGTTCATATCTCGCCTCCGGACAGGCTAAGCGCGTGGCCATTGACTGAATTTGCCGCATCCGAGGACAACCACCTCACGGCACCTGCTACGTCTTCGACCTGGATGAAACGACCCTGTGGGTTTATCTTTTTCAGGCTTTTCACCGCATTTTCCGCGCTCATTCCCGTCTTCTCGACGATGTTCGCAATCGAGCGATCCAGCATCGGCGTTTCCACAAACCCCGGGCAAACCGCATTGACGGTGATGCCTGTCGCCGCAAGTTCGACCGCCAGAGACCGCGTCAGCCCGACCACCGCATGTTTTGTCGCACAATAGCCGGAAACATAAGGATAGCCCTTCAATCCGGCGGTGGACGCGATGGCAATCAGACGGCCCGTTCCAGCGGCTTGCATGTCAGGCAAAACCGCCTGCCAAAGATTGAAAACACCCACCAGATTCACATCCGTCAGGGTCCGCAGATCATCGGCTGTCATCCGATGAAACGGAAGCGAATGGGCCGCGCCGGCATTCGCAATCGCTATCGAAATCGGGCCGCGTTCTGCCCGTGCTGTTTCAATAGCAGCTCGGACTTGCTTGTCATCGGTCACATCACAAAGGACATACGGCAAGGCTTGCTGCTGCAGCTTGGCCTCTGTACGGCCCAAAATGGTAACGGCTGCTCCGCCATTCGCGAAATCTTGGGCTATAGCCGCACCAACACCGGTGCCGCCGCCAGTTATGACGACATGTTTCATACTTCACCCGCCGTTTCCGCCATGCGATCTGCCAGGCGCCAGGCCTGATCCCGTCCAGCCTCATAGGGGCGGGGCCAAGTTTCCTGCCGGTCCCCCAACGCCGTAGCCGCGTGCAAGGTCCAGTACGGATCGTCCAGATGAGGCCGGGCAAGGCACACCAGATCCGCACGACCGGCCATGAGAATCGAATTTACGTGATCGGCTTCATAGATGTTCCCCACCGCCATAGTACTGATGCCGCATTCGTTTCTAATGCGGTCCGCGAAAGGGGTCTGGAACATACGGCCGTAAACCGGGTTAGCATCGGTCGAAGTCTGCCCGGCGGAAACATCCACTATATCTGCACCCGCCGCATCGAACATCGCCGCTATATCCACAGCTTGTTGCGGCGTCACGCCAGTAGGTCCGACCCAGTCATTGGCAGAAATGCGCACCGCCATCGGCTTATCTTTGGGCCAGATCGACCGCATAGCTGAAAAAACTTCAAGCGGATAACGCATACGGTTTTCAAGACTGCCCCCATACATGTCGTCGCGCGTGTTCGACAAAGGAGAGATAAAGGACGAGATGAGGTAGCCATGCGCCGCATGCAGTTCGATCATGTCAAACCCAGCACGGTCTGCCATCCGGGTTGCGGTTACAAATTGGGACGTGACCCTATCCATATCTGCACGATCCATCGCGCTGGGCACAGCGTTACCGTCGGACCAAGGGATCGCCGAAGCTGATACCAAAGGCCAGTTTCCTTCCTTCAGCGGCTGGTCCATTCCTTCCCACCCGATGCAGGTTGAACCTTTGCGGCCCGAATGGCCGATTTGACAGCATATTTTGGCGTCGGTTTCCGCATGGACAAATTCGGTGAGTCGAGCCCATGCGGCCTCGTGTTCGGGCTCATAAAGCCCCGGGCATCCTGGGGTGATCCGGCCTTCGGCGCTGACACAGGTCATTTCGGTGTATACCAGCCCGGCGCCACCTTTGGCCCTTTCACCGTAATGGATCAGGTGCCAGTCAACCGGGCACCCATCAACCGCCTTGTACTGTGCCATGGGTGACACCACGATCCGGTTCTTCAACTGCATCCCCCGCAGGCGAAATGGCGCAAACATCGGGGGCCGGACCATACCATCAACCGCGCCCCCAGACTGTTGCATGAACCATGCCTCGGCATGCCCCAGCCAGTTGGCATCGCGTTGGCGCAGGTTCTCGTGGCTGATCCGCTGAGACCGTGTCAGCATCGCGTAATTCAACTGAACCGAATCCTGATCGAGGTAACGTTCGACATTCTCGAACCATTCGACCGAGTTCCGCGCTGCCGATTGCAGGCGCAACACTTCAAGACGACGCTCGTCCTCATACCGTGCGAAAGCCGCTTCAAGCGTATCTTCTTTATGGAGGAAGTCAGCCAGCGCTATAGCGCTTTCCAGTGCTAGCTTTGTTCCCGAGCCAATGGAAAAATGTGCGGTCGCTGCGGCATCTCCCAGCAATACCAGGTTTTTGTAACTCCATTTTTCGCACAAGACCCTAGGAAACCGCAGCCAGGCCGAGCCGCGGATATGACTGGCATTGCTCATCAAGGGATGGCCGCCCAAATGATCTTTGAAAATGTCTTCGCACAAAGCGATGGACTCTTGCTTGGTCATCTCACCGAACCCAAAAGCATCGAAGGTCTGTTGCGAGCATTCCACGATGAAAGTCGCCGTATCCCGGTCGAACTGATAGGCATGTGCCCAGACCCAGCCCTTTGGCGTTTCCTCAAAAATAAAGGTGAAGGCGTCGTCAAACTTCTGATGCGTTCCCAGCCAGACGAACTGACACCGTCGTTGGTCTATATCGGGTCGAAAAACATCTGCGAACTCGGCCCGTGACTTGGAGTTCAGCCCGTCCGAAGCCACAACGATGTCGTAGTTCATCATATAGTCCGAGGCTGATGCCGCCTCGGTCTCAAAGCGCATCTCGACACCAAGCTCGCGCGCTCGGTCTTGCAAAATGAGCAGCAGTTGCTTGCGTCCGATCCCGCAAAATCCGTGGCCACTGGACACGGTGCGCTGACCTTTATGCACAAGTGCTACGTCATCCCAATAGGCAAAGTGTTTACGTATCACCGCCGCGCTGGCTGCGTCATTGGCGGCAAGGTTATCCAGCGTCTCATCAGACAACACGACGCCCCAGCCAAATGTGTCATCCGGGCGGTTTCGCTCGATAACAACAACTTCGGCATCCGGATCGCGGAGCTTCATTGAAATCCCGAAATAGAGGCCAGCCGGCCCGCCGCCGAGACATGCAACACGCATCGTTACCTTCCCCCCATTCGCAGCTTTACCTGAAACGCTAGACCAGGTGGCTCATCCCTTCAAGTAAAAATATTTTATACTTGAAGTTTCTATATTCTGAATAACCACCCACAAAATCGCGACGGGTTGGTATTTTCCTGAGCCAAGCCAGCATCGGTTTGCCTGCGACAAAGCAATCAATCTCTGTAAGCGGTTACATTTCGCTTTCACCTGAACGGCGCAGAGCTTACACATATTTGCAAAATCAAATTTCAGGTTTGACAATGCCAAAGGCAAAAACTGCACCGACCCTGGAGGATGTTGCGAAACTCGCGGGCGTATCGACCGCCACGGTTTCACGTTGCCTCAATTCTCCGAGCCTGGTGGTGCAGGCTACGCGTGATCGGGTTCAGTCTGCCGTTGACGCTTTGGGATACACGCCAAATTTTGCCGCACGTGTTATGGCTGCCAGACGATCGCACACCATCGGCGCCATCATTCCCACCATGGAAAACGCGATCTTTGCGCGTGGACTTCAGGCCTTTCAGGAAGAGCTGCGCCAGCATGGCTATACCCTGCTTGTCTCTAGTTCGGCCTATCAGCCTGAGATCGAAGAAGAGCAGATACGCAACCTGGTCGCACGGGGGGCGGATGGGTTGCTGCTGATCGGGCATGATCGAGACTCGCGGATCTATGACTATCTCGCAAAGCGCAGGATTCCGGTTCTGATAGCGTGGTCGTTTCAGGCAGACGCACCAGTCCCTTCGGTCGGATTTGACAACCGTGCGGCCATGGCTGAACTGGCAAATCAAGTGATCAAGCTGGGTCACCGAACCCTGGGTATGATTTCTGGTGTCAGCACCGGAAACGACCGTGCCCGACTGAGGATCGAAGGGGTGCAAGAAGCAATGCGCCGCAACAACATCCCAAATGACCGGCTGACGATCGTAGAAACGCCATATGAAATCGAAAACGGGGCAGAGGCGTTTTCCCGTCTGATGTCTCGGCAAGATCGACCAACAGCGGTGCTGTGCGGGAACGATGTTCTGGCTATCGGTGCGTCGCGCCGGGCCAAGGAGATGGGGCTTAGAGTTCCTCAGGACGTCTCCGTCACAGGGTTCGACGATATCGAACTGGCGCAGATCACCGATCCAGGCTTGACGACCGTGCATGTCCCACATCGGGAAATGGGTCGACGGGCTGCGCTGGAACTGGTTGGATTGATCGAAAAGCCCACCGAAAGTTGCAATGTACAGTTGCGAACCAATTTGGTCGAACGCCAATCGCTGGGGCGCCCCGGCTGACTTCAGGCGGCCTCGTTCTCCATGGTGCGAAACTCACCTTTCAACCAGGCGTGACTTGCGCACATCGGGTCGGTAAAATGTTGACGAATAAGCTTTCCCATCGCTCTCTGGATTAGCTTCGAAGTGGTCTCGGGGTATACGTCGGTCGTGAATAAAGACACTGTTCTTACAAAGTTTCGGCCGGGAAATGGCACCACCCGAACTTGGTCGTGAAATCTGTGGGCCCTATGAAAACTTGCGGCCGTGGTGATGGTCCAACCGGTGCCTTCAGCGACCAATCCTATGATCGACTGATTGCATTCCAGTTCGAACCTGTTGGGCAGATCAAATTTACCTCGCCTGAGCTGTATCTCAATTTGCTTGCCGATCACGTAATCACGCGAATAGCGCAGCAACGGCAGTTCTGCGTTTGATGAAAACATCTCCTCGGGCATGCCACTGAACGCTCCGGGCAAAACAACGATAAAAGGGTCGCGCATCAACGGGTATTCGATCAGGCCCTCGGTCCGTTCGAACGGTCGGGTCGCCACCCCTGCATCCAGCTTGTGTTCCTGTAACTTGGCAATGATCTCATGGCTGGGGCGTGTGAAATGCCGAAAACTGCAGCGCGGCAAAGCATGCGCAAGAAACCGAAACAAGTCTGGCGAGATTTGATTGTCGAAATCATCAATCAGTGCCAGCCTCAAATCCGTCGCATGGCGCCAGTTACCCGACCGGATCTCCGCCTCGGCCTTTTTCAAAACGATCAGCCCATCGCGGACATGGCGCGCATAGACTTCACCGGCAGGTGTCAGACCCATTGGACGACGCCCGTGATCCACCAAATCAATGCCCAATGCGGTCTCAAGGCTTCGTAGGTGATTGGAAACTGTGCTGATAGACAAACCGGTTTCCGATGCGACCTGTTGGATCGATCCTGACTTTGCGACCAACTGAAAAACTTCCAGCCAGCGGAGGCTTAGCGACTTTGGCACATTTACAGTCCGTTGTTTCGATTACATCAAAACTAGCGAAACAAAGAACGCCCCTCATTGCAATGAGGAACTTGCAAACCGTTCTGCGTCAAGCCCGGAGCCTGCTATGGTCCGGGTCATAGGGCGAAGGTGCGATCACCGTTGCGTTGACCCGTATTCCACAGTGATCCAACTCTATCTTGCACCCGATTTCTGCAAGTTGCGGATCGACAAATCCATGGGCAAGATTGAAGCCGGTGCGGTGCCCCCACTCGCCCGAGGTGATTGTCCCGACAACCGTGTCACCCAGCATCAGCGAAGCCCCGGCATGGGCAGATCCCTGTTCGCTTTCCAACCGGAGCGGCACGAGTTTTCTCCGCGGCCCATCAGCATCACGGTTCAGCAGGGCATCGCGCCCGATGAAGTCGCCCTTTTCCAACCTCACAAACCGACTCAGACCTGTTTCAAAAGGATCAAACTCGGTGATCAAATCAGCCTTCCAGTGCAGGAACGTTTTTTCCATCCGCATGGAGTCGATCGCCCGAGCGCCAAACAACTTGAGGCCGAAGCGCTCTCCAGCCCGCCGCAGCGCCAGATATGCGCTATAAAGCGAAGGGTTGGGAACATGGATTTCATATGCAAGTTCGCCAGAAAAACTTACCGCCATCACCGTTGCCGGAGCGAAGCCAACAAAGCACTCCCTGACGCTCAGCCATGGAAAAACTGCCGGGGACCAATCACCGCGCGCGCTGGACGCCAGCACATCACGTGATTTCGGGCCGGCAAGGATCAGAATGGTGTAGTCGTTGGTCAGACTGCGTAAATGCACGTCTTCATCAGGGTAGCGGTTATGCTTTAGCCAATCCATATCGTGGAATTCACTTGCCGCCGCCGAGCCATACCAGACCCGGGCAGGGCCGCGATCGCTGGCGGGCAGGTTCGCCACAGTCGCTTCGGCTTTGACCATCCCGTGATGGTTCAAAAGATAGCCCAGCCCAACCCTGCCGTCGCGGCGCGTGACAGCACCGCAAAACAGACGATCCAGAAAGGCATGCCGATCCGCGCCGGTAATCTCGATACGGTTGAAACCATTCACCTCGGACAACCCGACATTGGACTGAACATTTGCCACCTCGGCCCCGACCAGATCATAGGTTTCGTCAAAATCGAAACTGAGGGTCGGTTCAAAGCTGGGGTCAGGCTTGATGTAATCCACCCTTTCCCATCCATTGACGACAGTGAATTCGGCGCCCTCGGCCGCCAGAACCGGGGTCAAAGCAGTGGTCTTAGCAGGCCTCCCCGCGGGGCGGTGTTCATGCGGGAGATGAAAGCGAAATTCGTTTTGATAATCCTCAATCGCCTTCAGTGCCGTCAGTTCGACATTCGCATGGTCGGTGAACCTGCGCGGGTCCAGACACCAGGTGTCATAACACGCCTCTCCATGCACAATCTGCTGGGCCAACAGCCAACCATGGCCACCGCCCTCACCCAATCCAGCCCGCAGGCCGATAATACAGAAGGCGTTGCGCTTGCCCGGGATCGGCCCGACAAGTGGTGCACCATCAATCGTATAGGTTATCGGCCCGTTGACGACCGTGTGAATCCCGGCCTCTAACAGCGCAGGCATCCGAGCAAAAGCGCCTTCCAGTACGTCCGACACGCGGTCCAGATCGTCCGGGCAAAGCGCATTTACAAAATTTGGATCGATCCCGTCCATGCCCCAGGTCTTGCAGTCCTGTTCATAGAACCCCAGCAAGAGGCCGTTCTTTTCTTGTCGACAGTAGAAATCGCTGATCGGACATCGCAGCAAAGGCATTCGGTGGCCGGCATCGCGGATTGCAGGAATTTCTTCCGTCAGAAAATACTGATGCTCCATCGAGGCCACGGGGTGGTGCACTCCCATCAAGGCGCCCACTTCGTTCACACGATATCCGCAGGCATTCACCACGATGTCACAGTCGATATCACCGTGTTCGGTCTGTACCGTCCAGGTGTCATCCTTGTGCTGGATCAACCCGACAACCGGGGTATTCCGGTACACTTCGGCCCCGGCCAAACGTGCAGCCCGGGCCAACGCCTGACACAGCTGAGCCGGATCAATATCCCCGTCCAAAGGATCCCACAGCCCGCCAATTAGGTTTTCGGTCGAGATCAGAGGGTGCCGCCGAGCGCATTCTTCGGCATCAATAACCTCGAAATGGACATCCATCCCCCGGGCCATCGAAGCGAAATGACGGTATCCCTGCATTTGTGCTTGGGTGTTCGCCAACCTGATTCCGCCGTCACCATGGTGGTAATTGATGGGATAGTCGGGATTCGCAGACAGGTTTTGGTACAGTTTGATCGAATGGGATTTCAGTCCAACCATGGTCTGGTTTGTTCCAAAATTCGTCACCTGCGCGGCTGAATGCCAGGTGGTACCAGAGGTCAACTCGTTTCGTTCGACCAGGACGACATCTGCCCATCCTTCTTGCGTCAGGTGATACAGAGTTGAGCACCCTGCGATCCCGCCACCAATTACCACTACTTTTGTCCGCGACTTCATTGGCTTTGCTCCTCTGAACCCCAATAGGTTTTGCTGAAAACGGGTCTTCGCAACAGCTTACGAATGGCTTGTGCTGAAAAATCGAAACTACGATTGAGGATTCTGAAAGGCGCATTTCCCTTTTGCAGAGACCCCGCATCGCCCTTTACGGTTCCGGGAATTCTGACATGAAAAGGATTGGGCGTTGTCAAAGGGCAGTAAAAGAAGCGGTCGAAATGCGCGTCTTGCGCAACGCGCAGCAGAGCCCGCCATAGATCCGTGCCCCCCCGGGCAAGCCGGTGGTCGCTTTCAACCTTTGACACAGTCCGAAGTCAAACAAATATACAATACCGCCTTAAGGCTTCTGGAAACTCTGGGCATGGGCGAAGTCCCGGACAGGCTGGCCAACGACCTGCGGTCAGCCGGTGCACAAACCGGACAGCAAGGGCGGCTGCTATTTCCTCGAAACTTGGTTGAAGACGCTATTGGGTCCGCTGCCAAGACTTTCTCCTTTCATGGCCGGGACGAAGCGCGCTCGATCGAAGTGGGCGGAAATCGTGTGTTCTTTGGCACCGGCGGTGCGGCGGTGCAGACGCTGGATCTGGAGAGCGGCCACTATCGCCCATCCACGCTGGCCGATCTGCATGATTTCACGCGGCTTCAGGATACGCTGGCCAATGTCAGCTGGTTTACGCGCTGCTGTGTCGCGACTGATCTGCCAGATGTTTTCGATCTGGACGTGAACACAGTTTACGCTCTGGTTCGCAATACCACCAAACCGATTGCCACGTCGTTTACCCTTGCCGAACATGTGGCCCCGATCGTCGAAATGCTCGACATCGTTGCAGGCGGGCCGGGTGAGTTCGCTAAGCGGCCGTTTCTGAAAGCCCACATAAGTCCGGTGATTTCACCACTGCGTTATGGCGAAGATGCGGTGGACGTTGTCTATGAATGTATCGCCCATAATATCCCGATGTCCTGCATTACCGCTGCACAGGCAGGCGCCACCGCCCCTGCAACACTTGCCGGGTTTCTGGCGCAATCTTTGGCCGAGACACTGGCCAGCCTTGTTATGGTCAATGCGATCAAACCCGGCTTTCCGATGGTGTTTTCCAACTGGCCTTTCATCGTCGATTTGCGCACCGGTTCTTTCGCAGGCGGCAGCGGTGAGACCGCCATCCTGAACGCGGCGTCGGCGCAGATCACCAACGCGCTGGGGCTGCCTTCGGGTGTGGCCGCCTCGATGACTGATGCGAAAGCTGTCGACGCACAGTACGGGGCCGAGAAAGGAATGACCTCGCTGGCTGCAGCGCTGGCCGGGGGCAATCTGATCTACGAAAGCTCGGGCATGACCGCTTCGTTGCTGGGCGTCAGTTTCGAAGGGTTCGTCCTTGACGACGAAATGCACTCTCACACCTATCGCGCTTTGCGCGGCATCGAAGTGACCGACGAAAACCTGGGATTCGACGCCATTTGTCATGCGGTATTGGGCGACGGTCATTTTCTGGGAAGCGCCCACACCTATGCTGCGATGGAACGGGACTACTTCTATCCAGCGCTGGCTGACCGGAACGAACCCCGAACATGGCAAACCGAAGGGGCCGCCGATGCGTGGACGGTTGCCCGCCGGCACGCAAAGGACATCCTGGCACGACATCATCCGCAATACCTGACCGAAGAACAGGACACTGAAATCCGCAGACGGTTTCGCATTCTGTATTAGACTTACGTCGACCGACTCTAGCCAGTAGGCTTGCAGCACATACACTCAGATGAGGCCCTCATGACAAATCCCTTCTTTCAGCCGGTCTCGGCAATGGAGCTTGCGCGTTTCGCTGGTGTCCCCACGTTCATGCGCCTTCCCGAACTGACCCCCAAGGACGACCGGATCAACGAAGTTGATATTGGGATCATCGGGATCCCGTGGGATGGCGGCACCACAAACCGCCCAGGCGCGCGGCATGGGCCTCGGCAGTTGCGCGACTATTCGACCATGATCCGCGCAATGAACCCGGTCACCGGTGTAGCCCCTTTTACTATGGTGAATTGCGCCGATCTGGGTGATGTCGCGCCGAACCCGGTGGACATCGAAGACACCATGAACCGAGTCACGTCTTTCTATGACGATCTGACCGAACGGGGCATAACGCCGCTAACCGCGGGCGGCGACCACCTGACCACCCTGCCCGTCTTGCGTGCTCTGGCCAAGTCGGAGCCGTTAGGCCTTATTCAATTCGACAGCCACACCGACCTGTTCGACAGCTATTTCGGTGGCTACAAATACACCCATGGCACACCGTTTCGTCGTGCCGTTGAAGAGGGCCTTGTGGACCCCAAGCGCTTTGTCCAAGTCGGCATACGCGGGACGGCCTATAACACAGACGATATCGATTGGGCCGAGGCACAGGGCATCCGCATCATCCGCATCGAAGAACTGTTCGACCGCGGCATTGACGATGTCATGGCCGAGGTGCGGGAGATCGTCGGAACAGGTCAGACCTATTGCACCTATGACATCGACTTTGTGGACCCCACCTATGCCCCCGGCACTGGCACGCCGGAAATTGGCGGGCCAAACAGCTTTCAGGCGCAGCAGGTGATCCGCCAGTTAAGCGGTGTCAATTTGGTTGGTGCTGATCTGGTTGAGGTCGCGCCCCCCTTCGATGCCGCTGGGGGCACGGCCTGGCTGGGCATCTCACTGATGTTCGAGCTACTGTGTGTTCTGGCACAGGCCGTAGACGCCCGCCGCTAACCGGTGTTTTCGGCAATCATCGAGATCATCTCGAACATCACCGCCGCCGCGGTCAGGGCGGTGATATTGTTGGGGCTGTCCTTAGTGGGCATCATGCAAACAACGTCACCGCCGACAATGTTCAAGCCGCGCGCGGCACGCAGGATACCAACGGCTTCGTCAATGTCGAACCCCTTTTCGCCCGGCTCCAGATTGGACACCGCCGGAGCGATTGTCGGGTCAAGGCAATCCAGATCGAAGGTGATATAGACCGGGCGGTCACCTAGAACCTCTTTGGTCTGCGCCACTACATCTGCAAGCCCGCGCTGACGAAATTCGCGCATGGTGACGATGTTGTACCCATAGTCGTAAGAAGGCTGCAACCAGTCCAGGCTGCGCGGATGGCCTCGCAGGCCGATCTGCATCGAACGGGTAGGATCAACCTGCCCCTGATCGGCCAGATAAGCCCCCCAATGGGCTGCCGACTTCTTTGCCCCCAAAAAGTGATCGACCTTTGTAAACACATCCGTATGGGCATCCAGATGCAGAAAACTGATCGGCTCTCCTCCGGCCAGCTTCCCACATCCCAGCGCCTGTACGATCCCGCCGGTAATGGAATGGTCACCGCCAACGGATACCGGGCGCGCACCTGCCGCATCTATGTCCTTGTAAAAGGCGGTAATGCGTTCGATGCAGTCTTCGTTGTCGTTGGCGCGCGGAAAGGGTACATCGCCGACATCGGCAATCTTGGCGCGGCTCCAGGGGTCGATCTCAAAAACCGAATGGACCCTGCGCTGTACCGCCGAGACATTCCGCAAGGCGCGCGGGCCCAGATGCTGATCCCTTTCGGTTGTCCCGTTTCCGGTCGAATGCGGCACACCGACAAGTGCAATATCCTGCCCCTCGGGTCCGATATTGGGACAGCGAAACATCGTCGGTATGCCCCACCAGTACAAATTGTCCATCATGGACTGCTCATAGCGGTCGACCATTTCATCCTCCGGTAAAAAAATGCCCCCGGCCTGGGCCGAGGGCACAGAAGTTCAGATTCTTTCGTCTTCTCGCCGGAATGCACCCTGAACAATACGGTCCATGACCATAGCAAGGAACAAAATGGCAAAGCCGCCCAACAGGCCGGGCCCCTTGGCTGCGTATTGCAACGCCTCAAGGATTTCCTTGCCCAGCCCTCCGCCACCGATCAGCGAAATGATCACCACCATCGATAGGCACATCAGGATGGTCTGGTTCACCCCGGTCATGATCGACGGCAAGGCCAGAGGTATCTCGACATCCTTCAGCAACTGCCATTTCGAAGCCCCAAAGGCCACAGCAGCCTCTTTGATACTGTCGGGCACCCCGCGCATGCCCAGCGCGGTCAGTCGGATGACCGGCGGCATGCCAAAGATGATCGTGGCCAGAATGCCGGGCGGGTTGCCGGTGCCAAAGAAGGCGATAATCGGGATCAGATAGACGAAGGCCGGCAAAGTCTGCATCAAGTCCAGCACGGGCTCTGCCGCGCGGTAGGCACGCCTGGACTTGCCAAACCAAATGCCCAGTGGAATGCCAAAAACAACGCATAACAGCACCGCCGCACCGACCAGCGCCACGGTTTCCATCGCCACATCCCAATATCCCAGCAAGGCGATATAGGCCAATGAAGACGCCGTGAAGATCGCCACTCGGGGGCCTGCAGCCCGCCAAGCCGTCACACATATCACCAACATCACAACCGGCCAAGGCGACCCGATCAGCGCAATGGTCAGGGCATCCAGAACCGACCGAACCCCAGCGACGATCCCATCGAATACGTCCCCGCCAGCAAGAGCGGCCGCATCTATCTGCGCCTCCATCCAACTTGCAAGGTTTGAAAACAGGGTCCCGCCGCCCTCACCCAATATCAGTGCGGACACTTCTTTTTCGGGGAATGCATCCAACATGGCCATCGACGCATTGACCGTGAATTTGTAGACAATCAACGGCCCAATCGCCGCAACAAGAACAGCCCCCAGCACCATATTTCGCCTGGACTGACCACTTTCGGTACTGTCCGGATCGGTCCGCCATTTTGAATACTGTTTTTCATAGACGCGGTCGGCATAGAAGCCCTGTGCCAGTTTGAAGACCAGCAGCATCAGCAATCCGGTGATCATGATGCTCAGCGCTTCAGACTGCGCGGCCGCGGCTTTTCCAAAGCTGGTATCGGCGGCTTTCTGGATGTTCTCTGCCAGCTTGGTAAAGCGGTCGATATCGGCCTTTTCTGTCGCGTCAGCCGCCCGGGCCAACAGCTCGTCTGCGCGCGCTTGCTGACGTTCGGCACGTTCCGCCATATCAGCACCCGGGTTGCCCCAGGCACCGCGCCCGATCTGTACCCAGGCGATGATTTCAAGGATCAGGAAGGTCCAGAACATCCCCCAGATGGCTCGTGATGCTGACCACAAAGGCCCCAGAACCGCGGCCCAGAGATTGAACGTATTCGGAACCGCGCTAGTTGCATCATGGATCTTGTGAAACGCCTTGACGTAATAGTCCCCGTTCGGACCAGCAAACTCGTGAATGGACCGATCCAGTGCCTCATGGTCGACCTCGATATCCGAGGCGGCGGTGACTTTCACTTCGGTGGTTACATCAGTCATTTTTGCCCCCCTGAATTCCGCGCAACAGGCGCGGTTTGGTCACGACGCCCACGTCCTGTCCTGCATCGGTGATGATCACCGGCAGGTCCGTGTTGACGGCAAGGTCGATCAACTGATCCAGATCGGCCCCCTCATCCGCGCGCGGCGCGCCGTCGGTCGGGCCGGAATAGCTGTCCAGTGGCTCCATGATTGAATGCGCCTTGACAAGTTTCAGTTTGGATATGCCCTGAACAAACTCGCGCACATAGTCATCGGCCGGATTCATCACGATGTCTTCCGGTGTGCCGATCTGAACGATGACACCATCTTTCATGATCGCAATCCGGTGGCCTATGCGGATAGCTTCGTCCAGATCATGGGTAATGAACAATGTGGTCTTCTGCAACTGGGCGACCAGCGCTTTGAACTGGTCCTGCAACTGCAGCCTGATCAGCGGATCGAGCGCAGAAAAAGGCTCGTCCATTAACAGGATTTCCGGATCAGAGGCCAGCGCGCGGGCAATTCCAACACGCTGCTGCATCCCGCCCGACAATTCTTTGGGCAGGCGATCTTCGTACCCGGTCAGGTCCACCAAACCCAGCGCATGGTCCGAGACGGCCCAGCGCTTGGATTTGGACACTTTTCGAATTTCCAAAGGATAGGCCACATTGTCTCTGACAGATCGGTGCGGCATCAGCGCCATATGCTGGAAAACCATCCCGATCTGCTGCGCGCGGATACGGCGCAGTTCGGCCTCGGATATTTTGGATACGTCGTGGCCCAGAATTTCGATCTTGCCTGAGGTCGGCTCGATCAAGCGGTTCACGTGGCGCACCAGCGTTGATTTCCCGGATCCCGAAAGACCCATAATGCAGAAGATTTCGCCGCGCGGGACTTCGAAAGACGCACCCTGTACGCCGACAACACAATTATACCTTTCAAGAACTTCAGGCTTTCCAATCCCTTCATCCCGTACTGCGGTCATGGCCTCCTCTGCCCGCGCACCGAAAATCTTCCAGACATCTGTCAGTTTAACGACTGTTTCGGTCATACTTGCCCCTTCAATGCAAAACAGGCCGCCAGGCATTCCCGGCGGCCTATCTGTAATTCAGTTCCGAGCGTTACCGATCACTCTGACATCCAGTTCAGAACCGCATCTTCGTTCGCACCGACCCATTCTTCGGCATATGCGAGCGGCTCTTTGCCATCTATGACAAGCGCATAAGTCATGGCCGAGACAGCGGCAGTATCCAGTTTCATGTTGGACAACAGCCGAGCAACCTCGGGGTACTCATCCTCAAGAGATTTGGCATAGTGAAGGTGCAGATAGGCCAAATCCCAGGCGACACCTGCTTCGGATTTCTCCAGCCAATCCGGATCATCCGTGGGCTGCAGGACATTCCATTTTGCCGCGTCATAGGCTGGCTCTTCCAGGATCTGAAGATCATGCAGTTCAAACACGTAATGCGGCGTATAGCAGAAACCCACCCAAGGCTCACCCGCTTTGATCGCGTTATCAAGGTTCGCATAGGCGACGGTTTCGTCTATCTCGGTCAGTTCCATGACTTGGTCATAGCCATATGATTTGGCCCGGATTTTCTCGACATTGGTCGACGCCCAGCCGGGGGCACCGATCCATACTTCGCCCTGCCCGTCGCCATTGCTGTCGAACAGTGCCGCGATGTCAGGATTGGTCAGGTCGTCAATGGACCGGATATCATTGGCATCAGCGGTCGCCTTGTCGACACACATTCCCTGAAATGCCTCAACGCCATTGGAATTGAAGGTAACTGTACCCTTTTCGGTTACATAGGTGTCATGCAGGTTCTGCTGGTTCGGCATCCACACTTCGGGGTGTACGTGCATGGCGCCGGAATCCATCGCCTCGAACACGATCGGGTTGGTGCCATTCTGAAGCTCGACCTCTAGCCCCAGATTTTGTTCGATCGCAACCTTTAGAATGTGCGCTGTTGCATTTACCGATGGCCAGTTCGGCACACCGATCACAATGTCAGCAGCAAAAGCAGGCACAGCGACCATCATCGACGCGCCTCCCAGTAACATATTGAGTTTGTTCATATTATTTCTCCGTGTTGGACGTTCGAGGCGCTGTTCTTCTTACCCTAGGGGCAGCGGTGAGCCTGTCAAACGATATCGGGATGAGGTTCCATCCCCCTTTTCAGCCAATACCCGGGCGCGCCGGTGTGACATGAAAATTCAAACATGCCGACATATAGCCCATCAAGAGCAAGATGCCACAAATCGATTTATGCGGCTTTCTCGCAGGTTAGTTTCGGTTTATTCTGATCTTGATCGATATGACGCCTGAAACAGGTACAGCCGATTCTTGAGTGGGCTTGTCTGCCAGTAATATCTTCTACGCGGCGCCATCTCAGACGAGGGCAAAGGTTTTATCCAGTCAGTCCTCAGATCCCAGTACAAGATCCTGCTTCAGGATGAAGTCCCCAAACGCGTCCGTCAGCGTTTGAAAGCGCGAGCGTTGCGAGACATAAAGATACACCTGCCTTTGATCTTCGAGATCAGCGATAGGACGGAAGACGATAGCCTCAGGGAGAGACCGTGCAACGGTTTGCGGCAAAACCGTCACCCATTCCTCGGTGCGCACCAATGCGATCAGTGAATGGGTGTTCTGAATGGTCACACCGGCCTTCGAAATCGCCGCGTGAAACCGCGGGGACTGAACCAGATCGCACAGAGCATTGCGTATGAAGGGAACCGAAGCCACCTGTTCGATGGTTGGCATCTCCGATTGCTGTGCCAGCGGGTGAGCAGCCGTGCAAACCACCCCAAACCTGTCTTCGAACAATGGCGTGGCTGTGACCCCGTTTAGCGCAAGATACCCGGATGCAATACCGATATCCGCTTTTCCTTGCACAACCGCGTCCAGTACCTGCTGTGTATCGGTATCGCGGAGCTCGATCCTGATATCGGGGAAATGGCTATTCATGTGACTCAGCACCTTGGGAAAGGCAAGAGCCGCCACCGACGGCACAGACACGATCCGCAACAGGCCGTACTCTGCGCTGGCTATTGCCTCGATATCCTGAACTGTTTGATCGAACTGTCTGACCTGCTTCAAAGCCAAATCATGAACCTGCCGACCCACTTCTGACAGTCGATTTTTGCGCTCTCCCTCGAACAGCTTCTTACCCAGGTGCTCCTCAAGCTGCTTCAGCGTCATTGACACCGCCGATTGCGTTCGCCCAAGACGGTCGGCGGCCTCGGTCAGATTACCAGTCTGCACAACCGTGCAAAAACTGCGCAGTGTTTCAATCTTGATCGCCATACTTCAATTTTTCTGCAATTTGTTTCATTTAATTGAGTTTGACTGATGTTCGCCAAAAAATCCATCCTAGGTCAAATGAAATCGCACTGGGGCGTAACGTGACACAACTGAATCTGATTGCTGGCGAATGGCTGGCAGGTGAGTCTGAAATCGAAAACCGCAATCCTTCGGACCTGAGCGATCTGGTCGGCATGTTTGCACAGGCCAGCGCTGACCAGCTTGAGGCGACGCTGGATCAAGCCCGTGTCGCACAGGCTGAATGGGCCGCCTATGGCATCGAACGGAAGCAAGCTGTTCTGAACGCTATCGGCAATGAAATGATGGCCCGGGCCGAAGAACTGGGTACGCTCTTAGCGCGCGAAGAAGGCAAGCCTCTGGCCGAAGGCAAAGGCGAAGTGTTCCGCGCCGGGCAGTTCTTTACCTACTACGCAGCTGAATGCCTGCGTCAAATCGGTGAGAACGCGGATTCCGTGCGCCCCGATATCGAAGTAGACGTTCGCCGCGAAGCTGTCGGCGTTGTCGCCATCATCAGCCCATGGAACTTCCCTACCGCGACTGCCTCGTGGAAGATTGCTCCGGCGCTGTGCTATGGCAACGCGGTTGTGTGGAAACCCGCCAACATCACCCCGGCATCCGCTGTTGCACTGACCGAAATCATCGAACGTCAGGACATCCCCAAAGGTCTGTTCAGTCTGGTCATGGGTTCGGGGCGCAGCATCGGGCAACGCCTGGTCGAAAGCCCCAAGGTCAATGCAATTTCCTTTACCGGGTCAGTCCCGGTCGGCAAGGGTATCGCAGCAGCCGCCATCCAGAACCTGACCAAAGTTCAGATGGAAATGGGATCAAAAAACGCGCTGGCTGTGATGGACGATGCCGATCTGGATCTGGCCGTTACTCTGGCATTGGGAGGAGCGTTTGGCGGCACCGGACAGAAATGCACGGCGTCTTCGCGCCTTGTCGTGCATGCGGGTATCCATGACGCGTTTGTCGAAAAGCTGGTGGCCGGTGCGCAAGCGATGAAGGTCGGCCACGCGCTGGAGGAAGGCGTGCAGATGGGTCCCGTCGTCAGCCAACAGCAGCTGAGCGAAAACCTGGCCTATGTTGATCTGGGCAAATCCGAAGGGGCCGAGCTGGCCTGTGGCGGAACCCGGCTGGAGATGCCTCATGACGGGTTCTACATGTCGCCGGGCGTGTTTCTGAACACCAACAACGACATGCGCATCAACCGCGAAGAAATGTTCGCACCCCTGACCAGTGTCATCAAGGTTGGCAGCTATGACGAAGCGCTGAGCGTCGTCAACGACACCAACTTTGGCCTGACCTCGGGCATCGTGACCAAATCGCTGGCCCGCGCCACGCATTTCCGTCGCAATGCGCGCACTGGTGTTGTAACTGTGAACCTGCCCACTGCAGGCACCGACTACCACGTGCCTTTTGGCGGCCGCGGCGACAGCTCTTACGGGCCGCGCGAACAGGGTAAGGCTGCGGCCGAGTTCTATACCACGGTCAAAACCGCCTATATCAGCGCGGGCCCCGTGTGATGCGGATCGACGGGCTACAATATGCCAACTGGTCGGAAAAGATTTTCCGCCAACTGCGTGACGGGGGCGTGGACGCGATCCACGTCACCATCTCGTACCACGAGAACTTTCGCGAAACGGTTCTGAATTTCGAGAAATGGAACCGCTGGTTCGAACAATACCCGGACCTGATCATGAAAGGGCGCTGGGCCAGCGATATCGATACGGCTCGTAAAACGGGCCGGACGGCTGTGTTCTTTGGCTTTCAGAACCCCTCGCCCATCGAAGACGATATCGGGCTAGTCGAAATCCTGCACGATCTTGGCGCCCGTTTCATGCAGCTGACCTATAACAACCAGTCCTTGCTGGCGACCGGCTGTTATGAGGCCGAAGACACAGGCATCACCCGTATGGGCAAGCAGGTGATCAAAGAGATGAACCGTGTAGGTCTTGTAGTGGACATGAGCCATTCGGCGGACCGTTCCACCATCGAGGCCGCAGAATGGTCCGAGCGTCCCATAGCCATCACTCACGCGAACCCGTATGATTGGTCGCCCGCGCTGCGTAACAAGCGTGACGATGTCATTCGTGCAGTGACGGAAAATGGCGGGATGCTTGGCTTTTCGGTTTATCCCCACCATCTGAAAGATAAATCCGACTGCACGCTGGACAGTTTTTGCGAGATGATCGCACGCGCCGCCGACAAATACGGCGCGCAGCATCTGGGGATCGGCACAGACCTGTGTCAGGATCAACCCGACAGCATTGTGGAATGGATGCGGGTTGGCCGCTGGACCAAGGAAATCGACTATGGCGAGGGATCCGCTTCGGCACCAGGCTTTCCGCCCATGCCGGGCTGGTTTCAGGACAACCGAGATTTTGGGAACATCGAACAAGGGTTACGCGCGACCGGCCTGAACGATGACGAAGTGGCCGGGATCATGGGCAGGAACTGGTATCAGTTCTTTGCCGAGAACTTCGTCCCACAAGGGTAACACTATGAATACACGCGTGCAGACTGAAAATGTCAGACGTGATCCCGCGATGGTCATGCGGCTGTCGCGGCTGGGCTCGCTGCATCAATGCCGTCTCAGCTTCATGCGGCAACTGACCCGCCGTATGGCGCAGGAAAACTGGAGTTTTTCCCGCCCTGCGTTCGAGATTGACGAACACGGCGTTGGCCATGCGGTCTATACCGCGCAAGGCCCTGATCACGCATATTCTCTTGTGGCGTTTGCCCATGATCTGCCGCCCGAAAAACGCTCGGACCGGGTCATCGCCGAGGCCTGGGATGCCACCTTCGCGCTATTTGACGGCATTCCGACGGCGGATGATATTCACCGCCTGTCGCAAAACGTACCAGTGCAAGAGGCCGGTCGCGTCAGCGAGTCAGAACTGTCATTGTCGCGCGCCAACCGGTCAGTCCGCCTGTGGGCACATGTGGTCGACCGTCTGGCCGCTGGTCAACAACCCGATCTGGAACAGATTTATCAGGTTGGCTACCTGATGCGGACAACCGCCGTGTATGGTTCCGGCAAGTTTGGGGCTGCAGATCGCGAGAAAACAGCCAGTCGCCCCGAGGTCAACGGCCCGTTCCAGACCGAGATGTTGTCGGTCTACCTGACCCGGACCTTTGTGCGCGATCTGGTGCAGCATATGGCCCAAGTGAAGGGCGGCGATCAAACCGCGCAGTTAGATCCTCAGATCGCCAGTTGGCTCGGCATTGGCAATTCCACAGGTCTGGGCATGGCACCGTTCATCGTCAACCATCCGATCTTGTTCAACAACTGGATCATGGCGCGAGAGGAAGCCATCGCCCGCGTACGGTCGCTCTTGACCGCCTCGGAAGATGAGGCCCGTCAATTCCGTGGCATCTATGATCGTAGCAAACTCTCAATGTCCTGGTGGCAGTCTGAGCATCCGGTCCAGCGCGATAAGCTGGCGGCGCTCAACAACGATCTGCAGGCAATCTCTGGGTATCTGGACAGGGATGATCTGACGCAGAACCAACCCTGGGATCGGTTGATCCTGTGGTCGCAATCCGCGCTGAGCGAGGAGGGCCAGGAACTGCTCGCCTCGCTTATCCTTGAGCCCTATAGCGAATTGGTCGATGGGCTGAGCTGTTGTATGGCCGACAGCAATTCAAGTGCCCATGTGATTGATGGATCAATGTCGGTAGGCGCTGCGCGCGATCTGATCAGTAACAGTTTTGGCTGGGCCTTGGATCTGGATTGGAACGCAGCGGAAAACTGTGCGCGGGCCTGGTATGTCTCCGAGGAGAAGCTGGAGCCGCGACTGGGTGAGCGCTTTGAGGAACCGATAGCCGGTTACGAACAGCCCCTTGCCCCGGCCCGTGACGCCGCGATGGCGTATAAAGCGCTTGCCGAATGGGATACTCGCTCCTCCGTTGCAGAGTTTCTGCTGCGCCATCCTGAACATCGCCACACCCTGCGCCGCGCTCAAATGAGCCGAGTAGCCCCCTATGGTGAAATCCACGACAATACGATCAGCGCCACTGTCCTGCCTATCGACATGCTGCGGGCCAAGCTGTCGTTTTTTGGGGCAACGCATTTTGACCCCCGGTCGGACCGCTGGGTGCGGATCTGCATGTATTCCGGCGCACCATATCCTGATGAGCTAACGCCGGAAAATGCCGATCTGTGGGTTTATCCGGAGTTGCCGCAATGATCTATTCACTGAACGAGATCGAAGCCACCTCTAAACGCGCTGCCCGAGGGGCAGGGTATGCCTGGGGTCTGGCAGAAGAGGCCGCCAAAGCCACACGCTGGTTGTGCGGGCATGGGCTGGACGGGACGGCAGAGCTGGCCCACCTGCTGGATTTGGGTTTGGCTGCGGCGCCGGCAGATCACAGACCAGATGCGATGCAGGGCCCATGGCAGGGCAAGGGCGCTTTGTGCCCTCTGGCCGCTGGCACCTTGCTGTCGGATTGTGCCGAACAGCTGCGCGCCGGACCGGTTGAGATGGCCAACATTGCAATCCCTGCCCTGTTACTGCCCTTTGCTGCTTATGCGGCACGTGAACTCAAGGGCTGTGTGGTGCTTGATTGTGATGGGCATCTGGCGGCATGTGATGGGTATTCCGTGTCGACCCCAGATACCTTACCCGCCCAGGCGCGTAGGGTGGTGGTTTCGCTGGGGGAACAGCGCACAGGCCCCCGCCCACATCAGACCCGCGCCGCCCCAACTGATCAGGCTTGGGCAACGCTGAATCGCTTTGCCCACCGCACCTATGCTCCCGCAACCGAGGAATCCCGCCTGCTGGGTGCAGGGGCCGGGCTTTCTGACAATGACTGATGAGGTACTGATTTGACCGAGACCCGGACCCTTACACTGAACGAAATCGAAGACCTGTCGTTTCGCGCGCTTGTTGCTGCGGGGACTTCACCGGAAAACGCCCGCCCGCTGGCGGTTGCGACCGCGGCAACCGAGGCGGACGGCGTGGCAAGCCATGGGCTGGCCTATATCCCGATCTATTGTGAGCATGTCCAATGTGGCAAGGTCGACGGGCTTGCCAAACCGGTCATGACACGGCCCAAGCCAGGTGTGGTTACCGTAGATGCCGCAACCGGATTTGCCCATTCAGCCATCGATCTCGGGTATGAGACGCTGATCACCGCTGCGCGCGAACAGGGCGTTGCCGTGCTGAGCATCTGCAACAGCTACAACTGCGGCGTGCTGGGCTATCACACCTATCGTCTGGCACAGGCCGGGCTGGTCGGGCTTGGTTTTACCAACGCGCCAGCCTCGATCGCGCCATCGGGTGGCGCAAAGCCGGTTGTAGGGACCAACCCCTTTTCCGTTGCCGTACCCGGTACAGATGGGCAACCCGCCCTGCTGATCGATCAAAGCGCCAGCACAATCGCCAAGAGCGAGGTCATGAAACATGCCAGAGAAGGAAAGTCGATCCCCGTTGGGTGGGCATTGGACGCCGAGGGCAACCCGACCACTGATCCCAATGTGGGCCTCAAGGGCTCCATGGCACCTTCTGGTGGGTACAAGGGCGTCGGTGTGGCCCTTCTGACCGAAGTTATGGCGGCCGCTCTTACAGGGGCCACTCTGGGCATCAACGCCTCGCCCTTTTCCGGAACCGCTGGCGGTCCGCCCAAGACCGGACAGTTTTTCATTGCGATCGACCCTGTGGCGACATCGTCGTCGGGTGGCTTTGCTCAGGGCATCGAGGAACTCGTCGGTGCCATTCGATCGCAAGACGATGCACATTTGCCTGGCGATGGCCGACGCGCAAAACGCGTCGCCTCGGCCACACAAGGCGTGGCTGTAAATATTGCGACCCTTGAAAAGATCGAGACCATCTTGGGATAAGCCGGTTTTCTTAGCCCGCAATCAGATTCTTTCTGGTTCGGGCACCCTTACCCAAACCTTCTGACCCAGCACCGAATTTCAGAACGGCTTCCAGGCCTTTAGCCAAAATTCGACCCGGACGCAGCAGGCTCATTTTTCGTATTTCATGCTTTAGGGCAGAAAAACGGGGTTGACTCAAATCGCACTCCATATTTAGTTCGGTAACAGAACGAATAAATGGAATCGACGTGGCAGCGCAGACGAAAATCTCTCGACGAATGTCTCAAAGTGCGGTCGTTCAGGCGATTGCGACCTATGGGCCCATTTCGCGCGCCAGCGTGTCGAAGCTGACCGGTCTTTCGAAACAGACAATCTCGGAAATTGTCGGAAACCTAGAAAGCGATGGCTGGGTGCGGACAGTCGGTCAGACCGAGGGGCATGTTGGACGCCGCGCCGTGGTATATGAAATCGCTCCGGATGCGGCAACGGTCGCCAGCGTCGATCTGGGTGGAACAAAGATCAGGGTCGCACTATGCGATCTGACCGGTCGCGTTCTGGCCGAACGCGTAGAGCCGACAGAACAAAGCGGCGGCAGACAAGTAGTCGATCAGGTTGCCCGTATGGTTCGCGCAACCGCAGACGACCCCCAATGCCCGTCAGGCGAATTGAAAATAGCTGTCGTCGGTGTCCCAGGCGTGCCGGACAGCAAGACCGGCGCGGTCCTGATGGCGCCTAACATAACCGGGCTGGATCAGATTGATCTTGCTGGCACTTTGAACGAACGGCTTGGGATAGAAATCCTTGTCGAAAATGACGTCAACCTTGCCGCTCTGGGCGAGCATTGGATGGATCATCGAAGCGACCAGGATGATCTGGTCTTCGTTTCCGTCGGAACCGGAATTGGTGCAGGAATCGTCGTCGGAGGTATTTTGTTGCGCGGCGCATCTGGTGCAGCTGGCGAAATAGGTTTTCTTCCCTTTGGTGCCGATCCCATTGCAAAGGAAAGCCATAAAATAGGCGCGCTGGAACGCGTAACCGCCACTGATGCAATCATTGGCGGATACAGGACGCTCACGGGCAAAACTTGCTCAGTTCCTGCGATCTTTGAGGCTGCCAACAACGGCGACAAAGCAGCCGAGCAAACGCTGGACAATGTCGCTTATCAGATCGCGCGGGCTTCGGCGTCGATTGTAGCGGTCCTTGATCCGTCCCTTATCGTGATGGGGGGCTCTATCGGCGCGCGTGACGAGTTGATGCACCGGATCAGACGCTTTGCCGCCCAGTGCTACCCCCGTGAAATAGAGATCCAGCCCTCAAAGCTGGGTCCGCATGCTGCCCTTGCCGGAGGTGTGTCTATAGCCCTGTCGCACCTACATATTTCTCTTTTCGCCGAGGGTCAGAAAGGTGCCGAGATCAACGTACCACCTCCAGCGCTCGATACCTTCAAGGCAAGTATGTCATGACCGCTAAGGCTCTTTCAGAACGCTTGCGTCAAGAACAGGATGCTGATGCAGACCTGACTCTGTTGCGCGATGCCCTGTCCATCGAAAGCGTGACGGGCAATGAAACACGTTTTGCGCGTTTTCTGGACCAGCAACTTATGGCCCTGGGGCTGAATACCGGACGGGGCTGTTTCGCGGGTGAACGCGAAAATGTCTGGGGAATTGCTTCTGTGGAGGGACCCAACCTCATGATTTTGGGCCATACGGATACGGTGCATGTCCGGGGCTGGGAGGAATACTGGGAAGACGATGCACGCAAAAATCCATTCGGCGCGACCGAAAAGGACGGGCACATCTGGTCACGTGGGGCAAGCGACCTCAAGGGTGGGATTTGCGCTGCGATTGCCGGGTATCGCCTGCTGCAAAAACTTGGCGTTATGCCTTCAGCCAATCTGACCTTTGCCTTCATCGGTGACGAAGAAAGCGGTGAACCTGGCAGCGGCGTCAGCGCCGGGGCGAAAGATCTGGTTGGACGCATCAAGTCCGCCGAAATCCCCCGTCCTGATTTCGCGATCTATGTCGAGCCAACGAGTTTGGACATTTATTCCGCCCAGATCGGGTTCTTTATCGCCGAGATCACGATAACTGGAAAAACAGCTTATTTCGGCCGACCCGAATTGGGGGTCGATGCATTGAAAGCAACGCATACACTTCTGTCGAAAATCTGGGATCATGAAAAAGAACTGAACGCGGGCCCGCGTCATGACCTTGTCGGTGCCTCTTCTGTTCTGGTGACGCATATCAATGGCGGCGGGTTTATCGCAGTGCCCGGAGAATGCAGGCTCTCGCTAATCCGGAAACTTAGACCTGGCGAAATGCTTGATGATGC
The DNA here is from genome assembly GCF_059610485.1 of Ruegeria sp. CDSC081. Taxonomy (NCBI): domain Bacteria; kingdom Pseudomonadati; phylum Pseudomonadota; class Alphaproteobacteria; order Rhodobacterales; family Roseobacteraceae; genus Ruegeria; species Ruegeria sp. CDSC081. The sequence goes on from NZ_JBXWNS010000002.1 coordinate 270,196, forward strand.
AGTAGCAGCATTGGAAATAGCGCTTGGCCTGGATCGCCTACCTACAGGTATAGAGGTGTGCATCGACTACCCAGCCGGTCGTGATCATCCCAAGGGCGGCTCACCAGTTGAAAACGACCCCGATACTGAGGCGGTTCGCCTGTTGCAGAACTGTGTACAGCAAACTCTGTCCCGAAAAGTAGAAATCGGCGGCGCGCCCTACTGGTCTGAGATGCCATTTTTAACAGAACAGATCGGCTGTCCAACCGTTTACTGCGCACCGGGTGATATCGCCGTGGCGCATACTTTTAAAGAACGAATTGAGGTCGAAGAATACCTCGCCGCCGTCCGGGCCTTTGCGCTTTTCATAGCGCAGTTCGGTGCGTCGGACACGCTCGTAATGCATCCAACCTGAGGAGGACAAACATGTCACTTGTTAGAAGCACATTTGCCGCTACCGCGATGTTCGCGCTGGCGGGCAGCTTATACGCCGAAACCATCGGTCCAGCGGGGGAAAGTGCCACCCCTTCATCAATGGTTGTTGTCGCTGATGATGATGTCGAAAAGGTGAAAGAGGCTGGATATTCAGCTGCTTTGCTGTGGCATGACCAATCCGACTTTGTGAATGCGGTAACAGCAGGTGCCAGCGATGAATTTGCGCGTCTGGGGATCGAGGTCGTTGCCGTGACAAGCGCAGGATTTGATGCTGCAAAACAACGTAGCGATATCGAGACGGTCATGGCCAAATCGCCCAATATCATTCTGTCGCTTCCTCTGGACCCGGTGACCTCTGCCGCAGCATTTGCAGAGGCAAAAGAGGCCGGAGTTGCCCTAAGTTTCCTCTCGAACCTGCCGGCCGGCTACAAGCACCCGGACGACTATGCGGCAATCGTGACGGATGACCTGTTTCAGATGGGCAAACAAGCGGCGGATGCGCTTGCGGCTGCCATGGGCAATGAAAGAACAGTTGGATGGATTTATCACGACGCAGATTATTACGTAACCAATCAGCGCGACAACGCTTTCAAGACCACGATTGAGAACGACTATCCGAACATCACAATCGTTGCAGAACAAGGCATATCTGATCCTGCGCGCGCCGAAGAGATTGCCAATGCGATGCTGCTGAAAAACCCAGACCTGGGTGGAATCTACGTAACCTGGGCTGGTCCGGCAGAGGGTATTCTTGCAGCGCTGCGGACGAACGGAAACACCTCGACCAAGATCGTGACATTGGATCTGTCAGAGCCGATTGCCCTTGATATGGTTCAGGGTGGCAATGTCGCGGCGATTGTTGCCGATGAAGCCTATGAACTGGGGCGTGCAATGGCCGCCAGTGCCGTGCTCGACCTTCTGGGCGAGGACGTACCATCCTTTGTTGTAGCCCCTGCATTGACAGTGACAGCGGACAACGTTGCCGATGGATGGCAAAACTCGCTGAATATTGATGCACCAGCCAGTCTGACATCGAAGTAGAGACCTGATGGGCAGGTCGCCTCTGGCGACCTGCCGCAACCGGATATTCCCAGAGGCATCCATGGAACAGGCTTTTCAACGTATGCGCGACTTGGATCTACAGCGCTGCGTCATTTATTTCGGCTTTCTTGCGATCTTTCTGTTTTTTGGGATCACTCTCTACGATGACGGATTTCTGACCAGTCGGAATCTGACAAATATCGTCCTTCAGACAGCCCCGGCCACGATCATGGCCATCGGATTGGTCTTTGCCCTGTCAGCGGGAGAGATCGACCTGAGTTTTGGCTCTGTCGTTGCAGTTGCAGCCCTCTCGGCAGCTGTTGCGATGCAGAACGGCCCAATGATCCTGGGTGTCGCAGCGGGGCTTGGCGCAGGCATTCTGATCGGCGCGTTCAATGGTGCATTGGTGGCCTATCTGCGGTTGCCATCATTTCTGGTGACCTTGGCCACCATGGGTTTATTTGCCGGAATTGCGCGTTCGATGACCGATCTGCGATCCATTCCTGTCGTTAACGGGACTTTCACCGGGGTCTTCGGCTCGGGCAAGCTGTTTGGTGTACCTTCACTTGTCATCTGGACCGTGATTGCAGTGCTGATTGGCCATGTCATCTACCGACACACACGTTTTGGCGCACACGTTCTGGCCGTTGGAGACAATGCCCGCGCAGCCCAAGTCTCTGGCATCAGGGTTCCCCGTATCCGGCTGATGGTTCTAACCTTGTGCGGTGCAACCGCTGGGCTGGCTGGTTTGCTCTATGCCGGGCGTATTCAAGCCGCCAAATATACAATGGGCGAAAGCGATCTGATGACGGTCATTGCCGCTGTCATCGTAGGTGGCACTGCGCTTAATGGCGGCAAGGGATCCATAATAGGTGCGCTTTTGGGCTCGCTCATGATGGGAATGCTGAATAACGGGCTGATCCTGATGGGGCTTCAGGTCTCGGACCAGATGATCGTACGCGGGCTGATCATACTGATCGCCGTAGCAATTTCACTCCGCGAAATCCGCCGATAGACACCGGAGCAACCCAATGTTTCTTGATCTTCTCATACGCCGCAACCCCAAGTTCATCGAGGCCGCCATGGCCTTGCATCAACAAGGGAAGATCCCCGCAAACGCCTATGTGCTTGACCTGGATGCCGTCGAACGCAACGCGCGCCTTTTCTCTGATGTGGCCCGTGGGCATGGCCTTACAACTTTTGCCATGACCAAACAGGTGGGCCGCCATTCCGGCTTTTGTCAGGCGGTCATGCGCGGTGGCATCAGCCGGTCCGTCGCCGTGGATATGGCCTGTGCCTTGGCATGTGACCGCGCTGGCTTAAGGACAGGTCATTTGGGTCACCTTGTACAGGTGCCCCGCCAAGAAGCTTTCTTCGCCGCGGCCAAACTACGCCCGGACTATTGGACGGTATTCTCGGACAACAAGGCAAAAGAGGCGGCAGACGCCTCTGCTCAGGCCGAGAGAGAACAGGCACTGATGGCGCGCATCCAGACCGAAGGGGATACGTTTTATCGTGGCCACGAGGGGGGATTTGACGCGAATGATATCCTGGCGGTGGCCGACCGTTTGGATGCGCTGCAGGGCGGGCGCTTTGCAGGCATTACAACCTTTCCCGCCCTGCTTTTCGACCAGGATGCCCGCAAGGTTGTGCCGACCCCAAACCTCCACACGCTCAACATGGCTGCAGAAGCTCTGGCGCGTGCTGGGCGTACGGAGATCGGAATCAATGCCCCCGGAACGACATCTTCAGCTGTTCTTCCAGCATTAGCCGAAGCCGGGGCCACGCAGGTTGAACCGGGCAATGGCCTACATGGCACGACGCCTCTCCATGCGGTAGAAGACCTTCCTGAGGATCCCGCCGTACTTTACCTTTCCGAGGTCTCGCACCATCACGGCGGGAAAGCCTATTGCTTTGGCGGCGGGCTCTATATCGATCCGGTTTTCCCGAAATACCAGGTTCGGGCGCTGGTCGGCAACAGCCCGACAATCCGCCGGTCAGCCCTGCGAAATGTCGAAATTCCTGATTATTCCGCAATAGATTACTACGCCATGATCGACAGCGACAGCGATCAAAACCCCGCACCAGGCGACACGGTTGTCTTCGGTTTTCGTGGGCAGGCCTTTGTGACCCGCGCTTTGGTTGCCGGGATAAAAGGCGTAGACAGCGGAATGCCAGAGCTTACCTCAATCGAAAACGGCTTTGGCGACCACGTCAGCTGGCCGGGAGCATTTGCGCAATGACTCCGGTTCTTTCCCTCAAGCAAATCCACAAATCTTTTGGCGGAGTGGTCGCAATCCAGAATTTTTCACTGGACCTCTACCCCGGTGAAATCGTGGCTCTGGTCGGTGATAATGGCGCGGGTAAATCCACGCTCGTCAAGATCATCTCTGGCGTGCATCGACCAACCAGCGGCGAGATCGCGCTCGACGGCGAAGAAGTCGGTTTTTCGGATGCAAGCGCGGCTCGATCACATGGTATTGAAGTGGTCTATCAGGACCTCGCATTGGCTGACGAACAGCCGGTTTATATGAACATGTTTCTGGGCCGCGAACTGACGCGCAAACCTTTTGGACTGCTCGATAAAGCACGCATGCGTGCCGAAACCCAAAGCCTTGTTGATCAGCTTGACGTGCGCATCCCCTCTGAGCGCGCAGCCATACGTGATTTGAGCGGAGGCCAAAGACAGGGCATTGCTATCGCGCGAGCAACCCATTGGGCCAGCAAATTGATCCTTCTGGATGAACCCACTGCAGCACTTGGCGTTGCAGAGACTGCGAAGGTTGAGGACCTCGTCGCGTCACTTAAGGATCGCAATCTGGCAATCTTGATCATCAGCCATTCCCTGGATCAGGTTTTTCGTCTTGCCGACCGCATCTGTATTTTACGCCGGGGTGAACAGATAGGCGTCAGGACAACTGCCGAGACCGACAAGAACGAAATTGTCGCCATGATCACCGGTGTTCATAGATGATGGCGCAAAGCGCAGCCGTGTCCCCATCTTTACGAAGGGGCCCTTTGGCTCGATCGGATATGACACCTATCGCTGCCCGATGATTTCGAAAGTATAATCTCGTCTCACCCCTGCCGGAGGTGGCGGGAAGGGTGCAGCCGCTTTCACCTGGGCAAGGGCGATCTGATCCAACCGCTTTGATCCCGAACTACGTACTATTCCAACCGTCTGCAATGTCCCGTTCTCAGCTATTCGAAAGGCCACCAACGCGGCACCTCGAATATTGGCGCTCTTTCTCCGGGCGCGGATAATCTTGCGTTTAATCTGTCCGGCATAGTTGCTGGCGTCAGCATTGCCGGATGCGGTCAGCGCTGACGTGGATGTAGCAACATTTGCCGCGCCTTTCGTGGTTTTCCCGGTGGCGTCGCCTTTTTTCCCCGATTGTTTCGCGTTGCCATGCGCGGTGGCAGTTTGATTGCTTGCCTGTTTCTTCGGTTCCGGCGGCTTGGCATCCTCGGTCGGCGACACCGAAGCAGCATCACCCTGTCTGTTCGGTGTTTCAGCGTCCTGAGGCCTGAGAGGGCTTGGCGCAACAGCGGTCGCGGCCGAAGCGCTGCTCACAACCGGGCTGAGAGTTTGCGGCGACGTTGTGCGCTGCTGCTTGACAGGGCGGGCCTTGGGTTGCAACCGATGAGGTGCTGCCGGTTTCTTGCGCGTGCTGGCCGGTGCTGGTGCATTTGTTCCGGCGACGAAGTCCTTGAATACAGATCCCAGCGCGGCGGCCCTCTCCTCTCCGCCACCTTCGACCTGCACCTGTTCGGCGGTCGAATAATCCAAAAGCGCAAGGCCATGTGTCGCTACGGCCAATGCGACAGAAATCACAACCACCGCGCGGGATTTGGTTATCACCGTAATCCCCTTTCGGTCACGACATGAACCTGACTTGCACCCAACCCGCGCAAGTCATCGCTGATCTGTTTGAGCGCAACCGCAGGCAAGGATCGATCCGGCACGATCCGAACCGCATCAAGGGGCAGATCAACAGCCGCCCGCTCGACATAAGCCGCAGCATTGGTCAGCTCTGCCCCGCGATATTCTAGCGTGCCATCGGCGCGAATAACCAAAGCATCTGGCGGCTCGCGCCCCTCCATATCCGCCGCCTCAACAAGCTCAACCGATCCGCTGAGCGGCGGGGCAAGGGTGCCCGCGATCATGAAGAATATGAGCATCAGGAACACGACATTGATCAGCGCGATGGTGGGCTCTCGGCTTTGTCTGGGCTTCGATTTCAACTGCATCAGCCCAGAACCTGAGTGCGCAAGTTCTCGACAGGCGTCAGCACGATGAGCAGATCAATCAGCTGCTGAGAGGTTGCTTTTGGTCCGAGGCTGATGAGCGCGACTTGGGATTTGGCGTCGAGCAGCATTGGGGCCACCTGCGCCAATGGTACAGGCGCACCATCGACCAGAATTCGGTCTGCATCCAGTTTAATAAACCGGATGGCTTGGTCTGGTTCGGCACCTCCGACAGAGGCCGTCGAAAACTGAATCTCGGCGAATTTCGAGAATGTGGATGTCAGCATGAAAAACAGCAGTAGCAAAAAGATGACATCTATGAGCGATGTCATCGACAGGCGTTTGCGCCGCTTTCTTTGCACATCAAGCGCCATGCGCCAGCGCCGTAATCGGGGCCCCTGCCGTTTGCTCGGCCTCTTCAGCATGGCCTGGGGCAAAGATTGTTCTAAGCGCACGGTTGGCAAAGACGCGTTCCCGGTTCACGCGAGCCTCAAACCAGGTCAGGATCAGTGACGTCGGCATGGCTACAGCCAGCCCCGCTGCTGTTGTCATCAGCGCCACCCAGATGCCCCCAGCCAGCAACGATGGGTCAACAGCGTTGCCTGCCCCCTGCAGGGTCTGGAAGGCTTCGATCATGCCCAGCACTGTGCCGAACAATCCAAGCAGGGGCGCAAGTTGCGAGACGATATCCAGCACGTTGAGACCCTGTTCCAGCTGTGCAAATTGCGTCTCAGCCTCGGCATCGACCCGTTCGGACAAGGTGCGATCATTCCCGGACAATGCCATTGCGATCACCGGCGCCAGGTAACTACGGCTTTTGTTCAGGTAAATTCTGGCGGCCGTGGGGTCTTCTCGGTCCCATGCGTCGATCGCCCTGGACAATTCGACGTGACGGCCGACCCCCGCCGCTTTGTATTGCCAGATTTTGTAAAAGACCAAGGCGAGGGTCGCGATTGAGGCTGCAATCAGGATCGCCACCACCGGGCCCCCTAATTGCAGGATTTCCATCAGTTTTTGCAGCATTTCGGACATAGCTTTATCCTATCACCTCAGTTTCAAGGCGGCTTTTTAGACTGAGGCCATTCATACAGGCATCTTTGTTACCGCTCTGGGTCATGCATTCCTGCACGCCGTTGAACAGAATCCGGCTGATCTGGTCACAGGCCATGTCGGTGAATTGAAATTGCCTGACCCGTGGGCGGCCTGCGGGCAGTTCTTCGAAATCCAGCAGGGTAATTAACGCGACCGCACCGTTTTTGCCAAACAGGACGGTTTCATAGACCGCACCGTTGATGTCGACCTCATTCATATTTTCGGCGACAAAGCTGAGCAGACAGTTTTGCCCCCTTGCTTCGGCAGAGCTGAGTTCGATTGATACGCCGCCAGTCTTGGGCACGTCTTCTGCGCTGGCAATCCCTGCCCCCAAGACTGAGAGCAGGGTCGACAGGACAGCGCTGGCTTTGGTTGCTGCCGCACTTCGCATAACGGGTCCTTTCCTCGGGATCAGAAGGTTTTGGCCAGGCCGAGCTTGAAGGTCCGGCCCGTCGAATTGCGGGTCGACAGGTTCGGGCGGTAGTCCTTATCAAGGATGTTCTCGATACTGGCGCGCAGCTCAAAGCCTTCAAACACACCATCTTGCGGCATGTAGGTCGCACGCAGAGAGTTTACTCCGTATCCCGCGGTCGCTTCTCCGCTCGAGTCCGTACCGGCCCGGGCACCGAAGATTTCCCAGCTGACGTCCAACGTCTGACCGAACCGCTTGCCCAATGTCAGGCGCGCGGAATCCGACGGCTCATTCCGCCAACGCGAGTCATCGCCGGTGGCGCTGGTTTCCGTACCCGTCACGATGTTCGAGTTGAAATCGACGTATAACCCACCCGCATTGGCATAAGAGGCTTCGATCTCGGCGCCTCTTGTTTCCACTTCGGACAGGGGTTGAGACGGGGTGCCAGAAACGTAGGAGGTGATATCCCACAGGGTCGTTTGATAGAAATTGACCTTGGCGCGGATCACGTCGCCCTCGGCAAACACGTCACCGCGATCATAGGAAAAACCAGCTTCCCACGTGCGGGATCTCTCGGGTTGCGTCATGTAAAGCGGCGTGCCCAGATCATCGATGATCGGCAGGCTTTCCGTGTAGGCCGCACCACCAAAGATCGCGAAACCGCTGTTGAACGCGTACCGCGCCGACAACCCGCCCATAAGCGCGTTGTTGTCATAGCTTTCGTTGAACGGGGCCGCGGCGTCATCATCACCGTCGATGTCCTGCATCTCATATCGCACCGCGGGGGTAATCGTCAGATTGTCACCGATCTGCACATCGTCCACAGCAAACAGGGCAAATCGACGGTCAGTTCCACCCGGGGCCGAGGCCGCGTCCAACCGTTCGCGGTTGATAAACTCGATCCCGGCCCGCAGATCATGCGAGGCGATGCCGGTCTGGAAATACGACGTGTTCTTGATCGTCAGCTTTGTTGTTTCATAGTTATGTGTGGCATCTGCCAGGGCCTGAATGCCGGGGAAGAATGGCGTGCCTTCAAGGCTGGAAGACCCGGAAACATAGCTGCTTTCGATCGCCTGCTCAGAATAGCTGAGGTTCACATCCAGATCGACCAGATCATTTCCAGTGGGTTGATATTGATACCGCAGGATACCGATCTTTGTTTCGATATCACGGTCTACATTACCAAAGGCATCCGACGTGGTGCCAAACGAGTCATAAGGGACGTCGCGCTCTTCAGATGTGGACTGGTTGTAGGATGCGGTGAACGAATGTTCGAGATCGTTGCCGAAGCTGTATTTGCCCTTAGCCAGAAGCGACGGCAGCGTGAACGCGCTGTTGCCGATCGTATTGCCGTTTCCATCCTCCTGATCGTCCTGATCCCGATAGGCGTAGTTGAACAGAAATTCCGTTTGGGTATTCGGCTGCCAAGCCAGGATAGAGGACGAGGCAAATCCGTTACCGTTGGAATACCCTTCAAAGGTTTGACGGAAACGGAAACCCGGCTCTCCACCGGTGAAATCTGACGCGCCCTTGGTTTCCAGCTGAACGACACCACCAACAACCCCGGACCCATATTCGAATGAACCGACAGTGCCCCGAATGACCGAGACGCTTTTGTAAAGCTGGGGGTCAGTAAAAAGCTGGTTGCCGATCCGATACAGCTCTTCCGCGCCCGTTGTGGCACCATCGACCAGGATCAGTACCTTCTGGTCGGTTCCGAACGTGCCGTTTGCACCATAGCCGCGAATATTGATGCCCGATCCCTGAGGGGTCGAGCCGTTCACCAGGCTTACCCCCGGAACCGAGTCGATCAGCTCTGCAACCGTATTGGCCTGCCGGTCGTTGATCTCTTCCTGATCAATATTTGTGACCGGCACGGCAGTGTCTGTCTGAATCTCACGTTTGCTTTCCCCAAGTATCAGGGTGCCCAGGAAACCATCGTCTTGTTCTTGCGCCATAGCGCCAGCCGCAATCATGCTGAGGCACGAAGCCGTTCCCAGCAAAGCTATCTTCCGTATTTGCACACGCATCTCTGTCCCTTCGAAACAGTAGGAGGACCTGAAATGCTTGCGCCATGCTGGCTTTGGTCAGTCTGTTTTATTGTTTTTTGGAGCCGCCTTTTTTTGGTGACTTGTGCTCGTTAATAAAGGTTACTAAAACAGTCAACAATAAATCGCAGTCGCATCGCCGACTCTCGCCAGCGGGCACCCGAACAATTCGGCTGCCGGGCCAGCACCTCTGAAAATCAACTCGAAGATGGGAAAACCCATGACGGAACAGGTGCCTAACACCCCGGCTCAAATTCGTGCAGCCTATGCGCAAAACAGCGGCAAACGTGACCGTGATCTGGCGGAATCGATCGGACTTACCGAAAGCCAGTTGGTCGCTGCCTTCGCCGGGAACGACGTTACACGGCTGACAGCAAAACTTGATGACCTTTTTCCAAGGCTTAACGGTCTGGGAGAGGTTATCGCTTTGACGCGCAATACCTCATGCGTGATCGAAAAGGTCGGACAATACGACAATTACCATTCGGGCGCACATGCCTCGATGGTTCTAACGGATGAGATTGATTTGCGCATGTTTCCCAGCCACTGGGTCCATGCCTTTGCGATCGAACGCAAAACCGACAGCGGTGTGAAACGCTCGCTTCAGGTCTTTGATGCCGCAGGCGATGCGGTGCACAAGATATTCCTGCGCGAAGGATCGGATCTGGACCATTGGGATCAGCTTGTCAGCGCCCTTGCGTCTGAGGACCAATCGCAAACTCTGGATGTCGAACCACGAAAACCGACTGAGACCCCCAAGGCCAACCCGGAAAAGGCGGATATCCTGCGCGCGGAATGGGCCAAGATGACGGACACCCACCAGTTCATGCGCTTGACCTCAAAGCTCAAGATGAACCGCTTGGGGGCCTACCGCATCGCCGGTGAGCCGCTTGTCCGGGAACTGACCCCAGCGGCGATATCGCCGATGTTCGATCAGGTGCGTGACAAAGAAATCGAGGTGATGATCTTTGTCGGCAATCGCGGATGTATCGAAATTCACGGTGGCCGTATCGGAACGATCAAGCAGATGGGGCCCTGGTTCAATGTGCTTGACCCGCGTTTCAATCTGCATCTGAGGACGGACCATATTGCAGAGGTCTGGGCTGTCACCAAACCGACTCAGCGCGGCCCCGCCGTCTCGGTCGAGGCATTCGATGCCGAAGGTGGGCTGATCTTCCAGATATTCGGTCTGCGCACTGGCGAAACCGACCATCGCCCGGTCTGGGACGCGCTGGTTGCCGAACTTGAACCACAACCCGAGGCCGCGCTGACATGAACAGGATGCGAGTGATCTGGCCTGCCTTGGCTATGCTGCTAAGTACACAGGTCGCGCAGGCTGCGGACGACGAACCAAAGCGAGTCATCGCGATCGGCAGTTCCATCACTGAAATCGTCTACGCTCTGGGTCAGCAAGACAGGCTTGTTGGTCGCGACCGAACATCAACCTACCCGACAGAAGCGATGAACCTGCCCGATATCGGATACCGACGCGCGCTGTCGCCCGAAGGCGTTTTGTCGGTAGAACCAGACTTGGTCCTGGCGCTTGAAGGTTCAGGACCACCAGAGGCGATTGCGGTTCTGCAGGAAGCGGGCGTGCAATACGTCACGATCAAGGATGAGTTCTCTCTGGAAGGCGTGGTCGAAAAAATCCAAACCGTTGGGGCCGTGCTGGGAGCTGACGTTGCTGCCGAGGGATTGGCAGCGCAAACCATACGCCAGATCAATCAGGCGGAATTGGCGGCTAGTAGTGCCGCAGGATCCAACCCGAAACGGGTTCTGTTTGTTCTGTCGGTGCAGGATAACCGGATCACAGTGGGAGGTGTGGATACCCAAGCAGACAGCATCATTCGATTGGCTGGCGGTGTAAATGCCGCCGCCAAAGTGTCAGGTTACAAGCCAATGACGCCCGAAGCGCTGGTGTCAGCTGCGCCTGATGTCATCCTTATGATGGATCGGCGGGGTGATCATAATACCGAGGATGCCGCGCTTTTTTCACTGCCCGCAGTCAAGCTGACCCCGGCGGGCCAGAACAAGATGCTGATCCGCATGCAGGGTGCATATCTGCTTGGGTTTGGCCCTCGAACCGCCAGTGCCATTTCTGATCTGTCAGCAGCCCTGCAGGATGAAGGTGGCTCATGACGCTGGCGTTGGATCATATGAGCGCCGAGGCACCTGGGTACAATCGGCGAGCAACCGCACGGCGGGTTACTTTGGCCTTACTGGTATTGCTTGGCCTGACCAGCGCCGCAAGCATTTCAGTCGGTGCTTCGGATGCGTCGTTAAACATGGCGGTGATTGACCTAATCAATGGGCGGTCCCTGACTGACCTGAATCGGATTGTCCTTTGGGACATACGGTTGCCCCGGCTTGCAATGGGGATACTGGTCGGTGCCGCACTGGCTGTTTCAGGGGTGGTCATGCAAGGGCTTTTCCGAAATCCGTTGGCGGACCCCGGAATTGTCGGCGTCAGCGCGGGCGCAGGTCTGGGCGCAATTTCAGCCATCATCCTTGGCAGCCACTTGCCAGTGTCGATTTTGGTCTGGTCCGGAAACGGGTTAGTGGCCATTGCTGCTTTTCTTGGTGGCTGGGTGTCTGTTCTGATCCTATACCGTGTCTCGACCAGCGGAGGGCAGACATCGGTCGCAACCATGCTACTGGCCGGCATTGCATTGGGTGCCTTATCCGGCGCCGCATCGGGTGTTCTGGTCTACATGGCCGATGATCAGCAATTACGCGACCTGACGTTCTGGGGAATGGGATCGTTAGCTGGGGCAACCTGGACCAAAATCGCCTCGGCTGCGCCAATCATTTTGGTTGCCCTTGCAAGCACACAATTTCTGGCTCGCGCGCTTAACGGTCTGGCGATGGGAGAGGCGGTGGCCCATCACATGGGCATCCCGGTTCAGCGCAGCAAGAACATCGCCATTCTTGCAGTTTCCGGTGCAACAGGGGCCGCTGTTGCCGTGTCCGGCGGCATCGGATTCATCGGAATTGTGGTCCCCCATTTGCTACGTCTGGCAACGGGGCCGGACCACCACAGGCTTTTGATGAATTCCGCCCTGCTGGGTGCCAGTCTGCTGCTATGCGCCGACATGATCAGCCGGGTCGTGGTGGCCCCGGCGGAACTGCCAATCGGGATCGTCACGGCAATTCTCGGCGCACCGGTCTTTCTTTGGATCCTCCTGCGCCGCCACGGCATTATGGGAATGTAAATCATGCAAGGTAAGAATATCTGCGTCAGTCTGGGCCGAAAGAACATCCTGCACGACGTGAATTTCAAGGCCGATCCCGGTCAGGTCACCGCAATCATCGGGCCCAACGGATCGGGCAAGTCGACCTTACTAAAGGCATTGGCCGGAGAGATTGCCTCGACCGGAACCGTCACCCTGAACGGCCACGACATCTCAGAGTTAAAGCCCTGGCAACTGGCCGCGAAACGGGGCGTGCTGCCACAATCGACCAGCGTGGCCTTTCCTTTCAAAGTGCACGAAATTGTCAGACTGGGGCTGGCAAACGGGTTGGCCGCACAAGATGACGGTTCGGTCACTACCGCCCTGGCACATGTCGACCTAGCCGGGTTCGAGCAGAGGTCTTACCAGACCCTGTCCGGGGGCGAGCAGCAGCGCGTACAGTTAGCCCGTGTTTTGACGCAGGTCTGGCAGGCACAACGGGCCGATCATCCCAGTTGGCTTTTACTGGACGAACCGGTTGCCAGCCTGGATATCGCGCATCAATTTACGGTCCTTGGTATCGCAAGCGAATTTGCCGCCCAAGGTGGAGGTGTGGTGGTGGTGATGCACGATCTGAACCTCACCGCGTTATTTGCAGACTGTATTTACGTGATGTCACAGGGCACTGTCTGGGGCTCTGGCACACCTTCAAATATCCTCACCGACGACCTGATGCAGCAAGTTTACGGCATCAACCTACCGATCGGCATTGTGCCGACCGGCCCGCTTCCTTTTGTACTGCCTCAGGCAATGCACAAATGCATTGAGGCTTGATGTTGTGCAAACAGATACGTTGCCTCAGACAGCGCGGGTCAATCCTCCGTCAACGCGCAAGTTTTGACCCGTCATATAACCACCGCCTTCAGACGCCAGCCATGAGACAAGCGAAGAGACCTCCGCAGCATGACCGTAACGCCCCATCGGAATCCGGGCTTTGCGGTCTTCTGTTTCGGGCAGGCTGTCGATGAAACCCGGCAGGATGTTATTCATGCGAATATTCTCTGCAGCATATTTATCAGAATAGAGTTTGGTAAAGGCGGCCAATCCTGCCCGGAAGACGCCTGATGTTGGAAACAGCGGATCGGGCTCGAACGCCGCGAAAGTAGAGATGTTGATAATCACCCCCCTGCCCTGTTGCTGCATCAAGGGTGTCACCAGCCGTGTTGGGCGGATCACATTCATCAGATAGACCTCCATCCCTTGATGCCAGTCATCGTCACCGATCTCTAATACGGGCCCTTTCGGGCCATGACCGGCGGAATTGACCAAGACATCGACGCGGCCCCAACGCTCCGTCGCGCCCGTGACCAAAGCAGTCAGATCGTCACCACTGAGGTTAGAACCAGTGACGCCAAAACCACCCAGCTCGGCGCCGAGTGCTTCGCCTTTACCCGAAGAAGAGAGGATCCCAACTTTGAAGCCATCTTTGGCAAGCCGGCGTGCCGCGTCAGCCCCCATGCCACTCCCGCCCGCGGTAATCAAAGCTACTTTTTCTACTGCCATCTGACGATTCCCCTTATGTATTCTGCGAAAATATCCTGTTTCGATGGGTCGTTCGATTGAGATTTGATGTTTCATTACAGTAGAAATACTATTGTCTCATGGCTGATCTTCCTCCCCTCAACGGTTTACGGGCTTTCGAAGTCGCTGGGCGCCGCCTCAGTTTCCGCGCCGCTGCCGATGAGTTGGGCGTAACACAAGGGGCGGTGGCGCAGCAGGTGCGACTGCTGGAAGCTCACCTAGAAGTCACATTGTTCGAAAGGGTGCCCAAAGGATTGGAGTTCACCTCGGTTGGCCGTAGCTATCACGCACGTATATCGGTTGCCTTTGCGAGCCTTAGATCAGCAACCGCCGAGCTAAAGCCGGAACCGGACAAGGTTATAATAAGCGTCACCCCGACTTTTGCTGCCAGATGGTTGATCCCGAATCTGCCGGACTTTGCTGAGAGCCATCCGGAAATCGACTTGCGGATCATGGCCACTGAAAAAGTCTCCAGCTTTCACAGCGACGGGATCGACCTTGCCGTCCGGCAGGGATCGCCGCCGTTTGGCGCCGCGCTTCGGGCGGCGCTTATTTTCAGACAAGAGGTGATTGCCGTCGCCGCACCCGAATTTATCAGCGACGGATTCAATTCGTTAACACCAGATGACCTTGCACGCCTGCCCAAAATTCATGACACGCATGACCTTTGGCCGCGATACCTTGCAGACCTAGGGGTTCGTGACAAATCGCAACGCGGCCTTCGATTAAGCCAGACAGCGCTTGCAGTTGACGCTGCGATCGCGCGGCAGGGTGTGGCCCTTGTCAGCCGTTTCATGGTTTCCCGAGATCTTGAGGCAGGACGCCTGGTAGAGGTTGGTGCGGCAAGAGACATCGGTGGTAGCGATTTTTACCTCCTCATAGAGCGTTCGGCCGCAAACCAACACGCGGTGATGCAAGTCGTAAACTGGCTAAAATCGCGGTCGGCGAAAGAAACGTGATCGGCTTTCGATTCCTGCAAAGCGCACGCATGCGCGTCTGAAATGAAGGGCTGCTTAGGTTTCCCAACGCTTCCCAATTCAGGGTCTTAGTGCTCTCGAACCTGCGGGCAAACACCTCGAGCCGCTGGCGTAGTCGAACACAGCATCCGGGGCAAAATAGTTCGTAACGGCATCCGGATCGTGTGCGTTAGAGGCATTACCGACGGCATTCACATTTGTTCAGTTGCTTCAGGTCAGTTTCGTCCGACCAACCTGAGCAAGTGCACTGGACAACTCTTCGCTGAGGATATTCCACAGTCTATGCAAACCTTCTTCGCCGGCCGCGGCGATGGCAAATTGCAATACGCGGCCAAAGAACACGTAATTTGCACTCTGATCGAGGGCTTTCAGAACATCTTCGCCAGATCGTAAGCCACTGTCGTAAAATAGCGGAAAATCCGCACCAACGCTGTCTCGTATCCGGCCCAGCGCGTGAACGGCAGCGGGTGCGCTTTCAAGTTGCCGTGCGCCATGATTTGACACTTGAATGGCGTCAACGCCTTCGGATTTCAGCTGCAGCGCATCCTCGGCGTTGGTCACGCCTTTTACTACCAGGTTGCCTTGCCACAAATCGCGCAGAGCCTTCAATGTTGTCCAAGTCGCCCTCGCGCGGCTTTCGGTGCGGTCGAACTCAAAGCCCGGCATCTCGAAATTTGCCATCTGCGGACGACCTGCGGCAAGTGACATAAGCGACCATTGCGGGTGCAGGGCAAAGTCCAGAAATTGGCGGGGTCCGATACGGAATGGCATGGTAAAACCATGGCGCAACTCACGCGGTCGGCGACCAACCTCGGGCACGTCGACGGTGACGATCAGGGTTTCGTATCCGGCATCTTGCGCACGCTTTGCCAGTTTGAACGACCCCGTCCCGTCTCCGCTGAAATAAAGCTGGAACCACGCGTGCCCTTCGGCAACCTCGATCATTTTTTCCAGCGGGGTTGAGGCCACGGTCGAGACCCCCAAAGGCACGGATTCGCGCGCGGCCAACCGCGCTAGCATCAGATCGGCACCAGGTCTGGACAGGTTGCACATCCCCATCGGCGCAATGCCAAAGGGCCGCTTGGCAATCTTGCCAAACAGCGGCATGTCCAAAGACCGATGGCTGACATCTTTCAGTATCCGGGGTTCAAGGCAAATGTCATCCAGAGCAGCGTGGTTACGCGCAGCCCCCGTTTCTGACCCTGCCGCCCCATCGATATAGTCAAACACCATCCAAGGCAGACGTGCCTTGGCCAAACGCCGCGCATCCTCACTGGAATGAATTCGCGCGGCGCGGTTCATCAACCAGCCACCGCTTTCATAAAGCGATCCTTGATGATCACCGGGTCCATCGTGATGACCGGCATCTTGGCATTTCCACTGTCGCACTTCACGATCATGACGGTGCCAACCTGCGCGTCCATCGCCTCTTGCAATGCTTTGCCGGTATCAACATCCTGCACTTCAACGACATTGTCACATCCGGCCGCGCGCGCCATGCCCGCCAGATCGGTCTTGCGCCCGGTATAAGTCGGCTG
Source organism: Ruegeria sp. CDSC081 (assembly GCF_059610485.1). Classification (NCBI taxonomy): domain Bacteria; kingdom Pseudomonadati; phylum Pseudomonadota; class Alphaproteobacteria; order Rhodobacterales; family Roseobacteraceae; genus Ruegeria; species Ruegeria sp. CDSC081. Next base: position 286,717 of record NZ_JBXWNS010000002.1, read on the forward strand.
ATCACCGGTTGATCCATATGATCCGTTGTCGATAACCATCAGGATGAAATTCGGGGGCATATTGTTCCCAATGGTTGGCAAGGTGCCCAGATTGGTCAACACCGACCCGTCCCCATCGATAGAGATCACGGTTTTTGGCTGCGCCAGCGCCAGACCCAAGCCGATAGACGAAGCGAGGCCCATCGTGCCGAGCATGTAGAAATTCGTTGGTTGATCGTCGATGGCATGCAGTTCTTGGCTGGGGATGCCAATGTTGCAGACCACCAGCTGAACGCGGAGTTGAGGTGCAATTTCCTTGAGAATTTCGGAACGGATCATTGGTCGCCATAGCCTCCCCAGAAATTGGCATCGGTCAGGATTGCCACGGGTTTGTTGCACATAAAGGTATACTTCAGGATCATATCCAGCTCTTCCACATCCTTCTGGTGATGGAAGTGGTAGGTGGGGATATTCATCTGTGCCAACAGCGCCTTGGTATGCACAGCCATTTCCACCTGGCACGCCACGGGCTCACGCAGCTCTCCGCGGTAGCTGATCAACATCGGCAGCGGCATCCGGTAATACTGGATCAACGTCGCAAGAGTGTTGATCGTCACCCCAATGGCTGTGTTCTGCATGATGATCGCAGGGCGTTTTCCACCCATCCACGCACCGGCACACAGGCCCATGCCCTCGTCTTCCTTGTTCGACGGAATATGGAAGATATCGGGGTGTTGGTCTATTTCCTCGATAACGCCCGCAAGCTGTTTGCAGGGCACCGTGGTCACGAATGAGATGTCATTCGCGACAAGATCATCGGTGATCTTCTTGTCTATGTTCATGTTGCAGAAGGGCCTTTCTTGAAAGAGGTGGAGAGCGTCATCAAGCGGACGCGCGATGCACATGGACGGCACAGCCAGCGTGCCGCACAACGCGGGCAGCTGTGGAGCCAAGGAAATAGTCTCTGAGGCCGGGCTTGTGGGATCCAATCACGATGCAGTCGATGCCATGCGCCTCGGAATAGTCGATGATAGTGCGGGCCGAATGTCCTTTTACAATCACAGGCGTGACACCGGGATGTCCAGACAATTTGCCCTCAAGATCAGCACGCGCTTTTTCAAACCCGGCGGCAACCATCTCTTCGTCCAGATACGCACTGACAGAGCCTTGGGGCGCCTCATGAACGTGAAGGGCGAAGATCTGGGCATCCTTTGCACGCAGCGCGTTGGCTATCTCAAGTGTATGAGTCGACACGCCATGGTCCAGCGCCATGGGGACGAGGATTTTATGGTACATGAAGTGTCTCCATTTGGTTGGTGATCATAAGTGTCAGGCCCACGGGTCGAGGATGATCTTGGGGGCTGCAACCACTCCCGATCGTAGATCGGCAAATGCCTGCGGTCCATCATTCAGGCTGCGATGTTCTGCCCAGTCTAGCGGGCCAAGCGCACCATCGAAAAGCGCGGTGCAGGTATCCCGGAAGTCCTCCGGTGTGTAGGTATAGGTTCCGATGAACGTCACCTCTTGCAAGGTCATCCGCCGGATATCGAGGCCACCCGTGTCTTCGCCCAGGCCGATGTGGACAATGACACCCCCCGGTTCAGCCATGGCAGAAGCTGCCGCGCGTGTTGCCGCGTATCCGACGGCGTCGACCACGATGCCGTACTGCCCTGCCCCTGCGGGTACAGATTTCACTAGGCATTGATCTTCCAGGAATGTGCGTCGCTTGTCGCTTGGTTCAGCAACGGTTACGTCATCGACCCCTTGTGCCTTGAGGGCAAGGGCCGCAGCAAGGCCAATGGCCCCGCCACCCAGCACAAGCGCCGTGCGGCTGGCACCCGGATCAAGCGCCATCAGCCCCAACCGTATGGAATGCCAACTGACGGCCAGAGGTTCGGCCAGTGCAGCCTTTTGCAACGAAACATGATCCGGCACCGCGATAAGATTGCTGCCTTGCATTGCCACATATTGGGCAAAAGCCCCTTCGCGCGGCGGCATGGAAATGATCATACGGTCCGGGCACAGATTATCGCGGCCCGTCTGACACGCGGGACAGGTGCCACAACTGACCAGCGGGTTGATCGTGACCCGTTCGCCGTCACGGGCGCCGCCTTCAATCACACCTGCGGCCTCATGGCCAAGGATCAGGGGCGCAGGGCGCCTGTCGTCGTGGCCAAGATAGGCATGCATGTCCGATCCGCAGATGCCCGAGGCTTCGATACGAACCAGCGACTGGCCCTGACCGACTGTCGGGTTGGGGACTTCGCGCACACCAAGCGTTTCGACACCTTCGTAGACCAACGCTTTCATTTTGCTGTGAACCCTCCGTCGACCATCAGGGTTTGTCCGGTCACGTAACCGGACGCGTCCGAGCAGAGAAACAGCATGGGGCCGTCCATGTCTTCCAAACGGCCATTGCGTCCGATGCAGGTCTGGGCGGCATTGCGCGTGGCTCGGTTCGGATCGGCAAAGACGGCCTCGGTCAGTTCTGTCGGAAAAAACCCAGGCCCAATCGCATTGGCTGTGATGCCATAAGTCGACCACGCCTCGGCCATAGCGCGGGTCAGTTGGGCAATGCCCGCCTTGGTCGTCCCATAGGCGATGCCACCGGGAAAAGCGCGCGTGGTTTGGAGCGATGCAAAATTCACGATCCGCCCCCACCCCTTGGCCTTCATCGCGGGCACCAACGCCTGGCTCAGAAAAAACGGAGCCGAGATGTTTAGCGCCACGGTCTGATCCCAACCTTCTGGTGTCACGTCATCCGCCGTCTGACGGGTGTTGATGCCAGCGGCGTGCACAATGATGTCTGGCGCTCCGAACGGTGCGCTGACCGCTTCTACCAAGTGTGGGAGTGCATCACGGTCGGCGACATCCGCTGCAACGTAGTCCACATCTTCGCCGACCTCGTTTTGCAAGCGCTGCAGGGCGTCCTCGCGCCGGGCTACGCCCACCACGCGGGCCCCGGCACTTGCCAGTGCGATGACCGCACGCCGCCCGAGGCCGGAGCTGGCGCCGGTTACACAGGCCACGCGGCCAGTCAGGTCAAACAGAGATCGTGGATCAGCCATTTGCAGTCAGGTCGAACGCTTCATCCGGGAAATACTTGGCCAGACGAACATCCGCAGCACGGGCGTGCCCTTCCATCCCCTCAAGGCGGGAAATGCGCGCTGTGGCTTCGGCCACCTGCTTGGCACCTTCGCGTGTGGCGCGCTGCCAAGTGACGATCTTCATGTATTTATGGACCGACAAACCGCCGGTATAATTCGCGGCCCCTGACGTTGGCAGCACATGGTTGGTGCCCGTTGCCTTGTCGCCATAGGAAACGGTTGTCTCTTCCCCAAGGAACAACGAGCCGTAACATGTGAGCCGCTCAAGCCACCAATCCAGATCTTCGGCCTGCACTGTCAGGTGTTCGGGTGCGTAATCATCGGAGCAAACTGCCATTTCTTCGCGATCTGAGCAAACGATCACTTCGGCATAGTCACGCCAAGCGGCAAAGGCGTTGTCGCGGTTCACCTCGGGCAGATCATCAATCAGGGCAGGCACAAGCTCCATCACCTTTTCGGCCAACACCCGGTCATCTGTGACCAGCCAAACAGGCGAGTTGTAGCCATGTTCGGCCTGACTTACCAAATCCGTTGCCACGATATGCGGATCAGCTGTTGCATCTGCAAGGATCAAACTGTCCGTTGGGCCCGCGATCATGTCGATCCCGACACGGCCAAAAAGAATGCGCTTGGCTTCTGCAACAAACTGATTGCCGGGGCCCACGAGGATGTTGGCCTTGGGCAGGCCAAACAGTCCGAACGTCATTGCAGCCACACCCTGAACGCCACCAAGTGCCATAATCTTGTCCGCACCACATAGGTTCGCGGCATAAATGATGGCCGGGGCAACTCCTACACCGGGACGGGGTGGCGAACAGGCGGTAATGTGGCGACAACCTGCAACTTTGGCCGTTGTCACAGTCATGATGGCCGAAGCAATGTGGCTATAGCGACCGCCGGGCACATAACAGCCCGCCGCATCAACAGGGATAGCCTTTTGCCCTGCAATCATGCCCGGTACGATTTCAACCTCGACATCGGATACTGTGGCCTTTTGCGCCTCGGCAAACCGTTTGACGTTGTCATGCGCAAACCGGATGTCCGCTTTCAGCCTCTCCGGCACAAGCGCTCCTGCCGCCTCGATTTCTTCGGCGGTCAACAGGACATTGCCCTCGTACCGATCGAACTTGGCGGCGTATTCCATAGCCTTTGCATCTCCGCCTGCCTCAATATCAGCCAGAATTGTCCTGACCGTCTCGTGGACTTCGGAAGCATCCGATTTAGCGGTTAGGGTCGCTTTTTTCAGGTATTCACGTTTCATCTTAGCGAGGTCCTACTTGTAGATTTCGGGCAAGAACGTAGTCGAAATCGCTGGCATATAAGCAATCAGCAACACAACCAAGAACATGCAAAGAACAAAGGGAACGGCACGGGCGGCAATCTTGAGGATGGATTCCCCGGTTATGCCAGACACCACGAACAGGTTGAGCCCCAATGGCGGCGTGATGAAGCCTACGCCAAGAGCTGTGATCATCATGATGCAGAACTGTATCTCGTTCATGCCGATGTTGTCCGCGAGTGGTTTCAGGATAGGCGCAAGGATCACGATATTCGGCGTGGTTTCCATAACGCAACCGGCGGCGATTAGGATTCCGATCATCAGCAGGATAAGTAACCATGGTTCATCCGTCAGCCCGGTCACCGATGTCACAAAACCTTGCGGCACGCCCATGATGGCCAGCGCTTCGGCCAGCGGAGCCGAGAAAGCGATTATGGGAAGGATGACGCCGTTCACCTTTGCCGAACTGACCAGCATGGCGGGAAAATCCGCAAGGGACAGCGTCCGCAGAATAAAGCCCATGATGATTGTCACGACGACGGCCGTTGCACCCGCTTCTGTTGGTGTCAGGCGGCCCGAGAATATGCCGTAAAAGATGATGCCCGGCACGATAAACGCATACCAACCGGATTTTAGAGCACGGCCCAAATTACCCAACCATTCGGCCATCGTCATCTGTCCACCACCTTCATAGGCGTAGATGCGGTTCACGATCAGGTTCGTGATCAGGATCGACAACAGGATCGCGATCCCCGGGATCAAGGCCGCAAGGAACAAGGTCGATGCGGATATCCCCAGAACAAGGCCGATGATGATATAGGCGATCGACGGTGGGATCAAAATGCCGGTACAGGCGCCCGCCGCCACCAGAGCGCAGGCATAGGGGCGCGGATAGCCGCTTTCGACCAAGCGTGCGATAGTCATACGTCCGACCGCGGCCGCACCAGCTGCGTCCGATCCCGAAATGGCCGCAAACATGCCACAGACAAGAACCGTGGCAGACCCGAAACCACCCTTGGTGAAACACGTCAATGCCTCGGCAACATCAAGGAATTTTCGACTGAGCCCGGTTCGGACCAGCACGTCCCCTGTCAGGATAAACAGCGGCACCGCGGTCAGCGCAAAGGCATCAATGCCGGTGAACAGCTTTTCACCAACAAGGCTCAGGGGAAGGTCGCCGGACATGACCAACATCAGGATCGCCGAGGTCCCGATGGCGGCCCAAACCGGAACCGCCAGTGCAATCAGCGAGACGAATATGATAACGGGCAGATAGAAATCCCAACCCAGCTCGACGGTTTGATCAAAGGTTTGCCAAAGCATTCAAATCATCCCTCAATCAAAGAGTGTGTCGCCCTCAAAAACGGGTTTGCCCGTTCTGAGAGAATGGATGTCGCGCAGTAGTGATTGAATCAGCCGCAATATGATCAGGCCGAACCCCAATGGAACCGCCATCAGGAACCATACTTTGGAAATACGCAGCCCGTCCGTGACCGACCCGAATTTGGCAGACACATGCACGGCTTCGTAGGACCAATAGAGGGCAATCACAGCAACACCGAACATCACCAGGTCGCCAAAGATATACAGCAAAGCCTTCGGACGCGGCCCAAGGTAGTGCATCAGCACGTCAATGCGGATATGCGCGCGCTCTTTCACTGCAGCCGCAGCACCAATCCATGCGAGATAGATGAAGGAGTACCGCACAATTTCTTCGCCCCAGATCGAGGAAAAAGAGAATATTTCCCGGCGCAGCACCTCGATCGCCATGGTGATGACAAGCATCACGTAGAAGACCAGAAGCAACCAGCGCTCGGCGTCTCTATCAATTCGGCGCAAAAAGCTCATGTGAGAACCTGCTGATTTGCCTAGCAAAACGCACCGCGCTGACGCGTTTGGATTTTACTGAGGCGGGAAAGATTGGTGATCGGGCGCGCGTGGAGGCACGCCCGACCCGACAGTTAAGCGTCATGCACGTAGTACTTGCCTTGGGTACCTGCGGCTTCTTCCATCTTGGCGAAGTTGTCCATGGACCCGGCCAGATCGATCTTGAACTCGTCCCATTCGGACCGTTGGTAGCCACCAGCGGCTTTCCATTCGGCCAGTTGCTCTTCGCTGAGCGAGTGGAATTCGACACCTGCTTTGATCAGTTCGGCCATAGCGTAGGCGCGGGCCGATGGCACTTTGGCAAGGTTCTGGTGCGAGGTCATCTCGGACCCCCACATGATCCCTTCCTGCACGTCGGCGGGCATTGAGTTAAACCATTCCAGGTTGCACGAATAAACTTGGCTGTCTGGCACGGCCTGGGTGAAAGTCACATGGCTCAGGATATCTTTGAAACCAAAGACTTCGAGCGCACCCACGGACGGGTCAAGCGCGTCAGCGACGCCCTGTTTGATCGCAGACGGGGTTTCTCCCCAGGCCACAGGCGTCGGATTTGCACCAACCATGCGGTAGTATTGCTGCAGCATCTTCGAGCCGGGAACGCGGAACTTGACGCCGGACAGGTCGCCAGGTGTCAAGACCGGTCCAGGGCCACCCTTGCGGATGGCAACGACACGGGGGTCGATGTTGATATAAAACAGCGCCTTGAAGCCGTTCTCCTCAACCTTCGGCTCGACCGTGTCCTTCCAGAACTGCGAGTTGACGAGGTTTGTGAAACGCTGGTTTGACCCGCACAGATACGGCATGTTGATCAGGTCAACGGTCGACGCAAACGGCGCGAAATTCGAAAGCGAATGCTGTGCTGCCTGAATTGTGCCACCCTGCACCGCCTGCACCAGCGCGCCGCCTGCACCCAGCTGACCGCCAGGCGCGAGTTTGACATAGACCTTGCCATTGGTCGCGTTCTGGATGTTTTCCTTCAGGTCCAGCTGCATGATTGGATAACCACGCGACGCACCGACCGGATAGGCAGTTGCCAGAACCATGATATGGTCCGCTGCAGCCTCGCGGTCGCGCTCTTCGCTGGCACTTTGCGCTGCAGCTTCAGTCGACCACAACGTCCCCGCAGCACCAGCTACCATGGCCGCTGTGAAGCCGCCTGTTGCCGTCAATTTCAGAAAATTTCGGCGTGCTGCCGACGCAAGGTCCTTGCGATCTTTGTCCATTATGTTTCCTCCCAGAAATCCTTAGCTGCCGTTCTTTTTGTTTCGGTCAGCCTCTTTTTGAAGAATGGCGACGACAAACAATATCGACGCGGCAAACAGAACCAGCATTTCGCCCACGTCCCCAAGGAATGCGCTTGCTGCAAAGGCCCCCAGAGCGACGTTGGCGAAGTAGATGACAAAGACGATCAGCGAGGCGGTAAGGAACATAAAACAGGATCCGAAAAGGTTGCAGTTCTGAGCGACACTGTAAGCGCTTACATTTGATTCGTGCAAGCGCTTACATTCGAGGCGCATTTTTTGGCGCTCTCGGCGATTGCGGACAGGAAGACCCCAAGCAGCGACCAAAGTAATACTATTATGGTCGGATACATTCTGAAAATTCATCGTGTTAGCCAAGTCGCCGTACAACAAGAACGGTAGGCCGGGTTCCACACCGCTGCGTCAGCCGATGCGCGGGATATCAAAAGCCCCGACCGTGAACTTATGGAGAAAATCAATAAATGAGATGACCAATCTGCAGGCGGTAACGAGTATCTCGCCCCCTGCATCCCGTTATGACAATTTGATCGGAGGCGGCTTTTGCAAGCCAAAGGCAGGCCGGTATTTTGACAATCTAAGCCCGATTCCCGTCCAGCCCATTGGCCAGATCGCACGGTCTGATGCTTCAGTCGTTGAGGCCGCGCTGGACCCAGCGCATTCGGCTGCCGATACCTGAGGTTCGACCAGCGTGACCGAGCGTGCGAATGTTCTCACGCGGATAGTGCAAAAGCTGGCAGACAATCTGTAGCTGCTAGCTATTGCGTGGTTCTGAATCCGGCCAAGCAACGCCAGCGACAATCATGGTGATCTGTGAACTGATCGCGGATATCCTGCCTGCTGGCGTGTTGAATGTTGTTAACGGATTTGGCCTTGAGGCGGGTATAGGGCCCTGCGGCGTTCATTTCGCATATAATACGTTTTCTTCAATTCTGATTGAATTCTCTCAAGACACTGAAGCCTGACGGTTTTGACCGCCAATCAATGCCTAACCTCGTTACGAACCATGACGAACTCAAAGCCAAACTATATGGCAGAGCGGTTGGAGAAGGCTCATGCCATCGCCGAATTCACTGACCTGTATATGACAGAAATTGCATTGGCCTGTGGATTTGTTTCCTGTACGACGCTTTCGCAGCGATACAAGCGAAGATTTGGTAGAACACCAGTCGATCAGCTCATGAAGCAGAGCGCATAGAGGTGCAAAATCATATGTGTCTACAAGGCGTTTTCGCTGATTGCGACGAGCAATGACAGTACATGCGATCCTCATCGTACTGTTTGCGGCTTTCCTTCATGCGCTGTGGAATGCGGTCGTAAAGGGCGCGCCAGACAAGGCCATTATGTTGGGATTAATCTCGATCGGGCATGCCATACCTGCGCTTGCCGTGCTTCCTTTTACGGGCTTTCCAGTAATGGCTGCAATTCCATACATTATTGGTTCCACCTTGATTCATTGGGGATACTACTGGTTTCTCAACACCGCCTACCGTTACGGCGATTTATCGGTGGTGTACCCCATCTCGCGCGGGATAACGCCCATATTAGTGGCGTTGGGAGCGGTCTTTCTTGCCGGTGAATTCCTTCCTCCGGGCGCGTGGATCGGTATTGTCTGCATTTCGGCCGGCATCGGTTGCCTGTCTTTTGGCGGACTTGGAAAGGGCACGAACTGGGTAGGCATCGCGGCGGCATTCGGAACTGGTTTGATGATTGCTTCCTACTCTTTGGTTGACGGTATTGGCGTGAGATTGTCAGGGAATACGCTTGGATATATCACGGTATTGTTCGTGGCCGAGATCTTCGTGGCGGGGTTCATCTTCTCGACTCGATGGGACCGCCTCATCGCACTTCCAAAGAGATATGTCTGGTCAGGTTTAGCAGGAGGAATCATTTCCGGCTTAGCCTATGGTCTGGTGCTCTATGTTAAGAGTTTCGCACCGTTGGGTGTTGTATCAGCGCTCCGAGAAAGCTCGGTCATCTTCGCTTCAATAATAGGTGTGATGTGGTTTGGTGAGGGTCCAAAATCCAACAGGCTCCTGGCGGCGATAATCGTGGCAGTTGGAATTGTGGTTCTGGCCCTAACAAGATGATGTACAAGTTGGACTAGGGAGAAGGAAGTTGCGGGATAACGAGGCCAAGGCGCAGGTCTTTAACTCCGGATAAGGTCGCCGCACGTATCTTATAGCCCGCGAGGCGCTTCTTACCAGCTTCAAGGAGTTCTTTGGACCAGCTATAGTACAGACTCTGAGCAATGCCTGCCCCGCAGCACAGCTCCGCAATGCTGCCTTCGCCCTTGCGCTTGCCCAGAACGATCCAGATCTTCTCTTCCGCTGAATAGTGCTTGCGGGTAGCAGTATGTAGCCTCGGATTTCGTAGCCCACCGCCCGTTCGATGGGCCAATGCCGAAGCGCGCTGATTTGAACGAAACTCTTGGGTGACTGGTGCAGGGAGAGTTCCTATCTCATATCAATGGGGTATGACACTCAATTCCGAGCGCTAGGGCGGATTGCCTTACATAGGTTTTGCTTATGATGTGGAAGGTATAATCGATTTTTCTTGATCTATTTATCTGTCACACTGCCGGGGCATGGAACTGCAAATAAGCGCTGCTCAAGAATGGCGTTCCCGAGAATAATCAACCGACAGAGGATCACGATGAAACATAAGACCAAATTTCTTGCAGCCCTGGCCGTAAGCTCCTTGACTGCTACAGTTGCGTTATCTGAAACCGAATTGACAGTTTACACAGCCGTCGAAGCTGAAGACCTGGCGCGCTACGCTGAGACGTTCAATGCGAGCAATCCGGACATCAAAATCAACTGGGTGCGGGATTCGACCGGGATCATCACCGCCAAACTGTTGGCCGAGAGGGACAACCCTCAGGCAGACGTCGTGTGGGGTCTCGCAGCCACTTCGCTGTTGTTGCTCAAGTCCGAAGGTATGCTGGAGCCTTACGCGCCTGCGGGTGTTGGCGACCTAGACGCGAAATTTGTCGATGGCGACAATCCTCCGGCGTGGGTTGGCATGGACGCTTGGGTTGCGGCAGTTTGCTACAATACCGTCGAGGCCGAGAAGGCGGGACTGAAGCCACCAACTTCGTGGAAGGATCTTACAGACCCCATGTATAAGGATCAGGTGATCATGCCAAATCCGAACTCGTCGGGCACTGGTTTCCTTGATGTTTCAAGTTGGCTGCAGATGTTCGGCGAAGAAGGCGGCTGGGAGTACATGGACGGATTGCACGAGAACATCGCGCGATATACCCACTCTGGTTCAAAGCCGTGCAAACTGGCTGCTGCAGGTGAGATCCCGATTGGCATTTCTTTTGCTTTCCGTGGTGCTAAGTCGAAAGCTGATGGTGCGCCGCTTGAGATTATTGTCCCGTCAGAAGGTGTCGGCTGGGACATGGAAGCGACCGCTATTGTTGCCGGTACTGCAAATCTCGAAGCCGCGCAGAAACTGGTTGATTTCACCGTCACCAAGGAAGCCAACGAGATGTACAACACAGGGTACGCCGTTGTCGCCTATCCTGGCGTCGCAAAACCGGTCGAGCACTTCCCTGAAGGTCTTCTGGATGCGATGATCGACAACGACTTTGAATTTGCCGCCAACAACCGCGCGGCGATACTGAAAGAATGGCAGTCTCGCTATGACGGGAAGTCTGAAGCGAAGTAAACCAACCTGTAGAAGAGGTGTAAGCACCTCTTCTACACACCACTCTATTTTTCCAAACAACGCGACCAGCGCGCCCGGCTTCAACCGGCCCAGATCGGCCGTTCCCGAGGTGCAGATATGAGGACCGCTCCCGTGCTTCAGAAAACCCCACCCGGTGAACTGTATCTAAGCATCCAGAATTTGTGGAAGGCGTTCGGCAGCTTTCTTGCACTCAAGGACATATCCCTGGAAATCAACGAAGGCGAATTTGTCTGCTTTCTGGGGCCTTCGGGTTGCGGCAAAACAACCTTGCTCCGGGCGATTGCGGGTCTCGATCTGCAAACCAAGGGCACTGTCATGCAAGACGGCAAGGATGTGTCAAATCTGCCGCCGTCAGAGCGTGATTTCGGGATTGTGTTTCAGTCTTACGCCTTGTTCCCGAACCTGACGATCGAAAAGAACATTGCTTTCGGCTTGGAAAACACTGGTCGCAGCAAATCGGATATTGCCGTTCGTGTCAGCGAACTGCTTCATTTGGTCGGGTTGCCTGAACAGGGAAAAAAGTATCCTGCGCAATTGTCCGGTGGCCAGCAGCAGCGGATTGCGTTGGCCCGCGCCATTGCGACCAACCCCGGTCTCTTGTTGCTGGATGAGCCGCTTTCGGCATTGGACGCAAAGGTGCGCGTCCATCTACGTCACGAAATCAAAGAGCTGCAGCGCAAACTGGGTGTGACTACTGTGATGGTTACGCATGATCAGGAAGAAGCGCTGGCGATGGCGGACCGGATAGTGGTCATGAATCATGGGGTTATCGAGCAGGTGGGGTCACCTACAGAAATTTACCGAGAACCCGCAAACTTGTTCGTCGCCGACTTCATCGGAGAAATGAACCAGATCCAGTCTCAGGTCACCAAGGGTGGTCGACTGAGCGTCGGCGAAAAGACCTTTGCGTGCCTCAGCCACACGTTCAACGACGGAATGCCAGCGATTGCGGCGATCCGACCCGAGGATATCATCCCGCATGAGGCTGGTTATCTCGATACCGGCGGCAACAGGAATTGCATCGACGTCACTCTCGATGAAATGGAATTCCTCGGTTCATTCTGGCGATGCCGCTTGAGCAACGAGCGATTTGGATCTTCGGAACTGATCGCAGATTTTTCGATCAATGCCGTGCGCCGCCTAGAACTGGAAGAGGGTAGGACCATGGTGATTGAACTGCCCGAAAACCGACTAATGGCCTTTGATGTTCCGGAGACGGCAGCATGAGCGAGATTTCAACCAACCCGGGGACTCTTCCAGCCGGGCCTGACATCAAACCCAAGCTCAGCAGGGATGACATCCTGATGCGCGGCAGCATGTTCGTGATCGCACTCTATCTGGTCGCGACGTTGGTCCTGCCGCTTTACACGATGCTTTCCAAGTCATTCTCGACCTATCGGATGGAGTTGTCACAATACGAGTTTCAGGTCAGTGACGAAGCGGGGCAATTTGACGGAACCATCCTGTCAGCCGACACACTGAACGAACAAATCGGGGCTTTTTCAGGCACCGATCTGTCTACCGGCTCAGACGGGCGGCTATCGGTAACCGAGCTTTTTCCCGATTTCAGCTTTCGCAGTCCGGTCATGTACCAAATCCGTAACACAAGCGACACCGGGCGGTTTCTTGTCGGTTCTACGCTGCAAGACAATACGGATTGGGTCACGCTCGATTCCAATCAGTTCCGGCGGGTTCAGCTGAGGCCAGTTCAATCGCGAGGCTTGGAAAATTTCGTCAACTACTTCTCAACCCCGGCACTGTTCAATTCTATCAAGAACTCCCTTTGGATTTCTGTAATTAGCACCATTGTCACAGTAACTTTGGCGTTCTGGTTCGCTTATGCGCTGAACCGGAGTTGCATGCGGTTCAAGGGTGTGTTTCGTCTGATTGCGATGGCTCCGATCCTGGTGCCTTCGCTGTTGCCCGGGATCGCGCTGGTCTATCTGTTCGGCAATCAGGGCATGATAAAAGAGTTGCTGTTCGGCGCCAGTATCTATGGTCCGATTGGCATCGTGATAGGCTCGGTGTTCTTCACCTTCCCGCACGCCTTCCTAATCATTTCAACGGCACTGGCGATCTCTGATGCACGACTATACGAAGCTGCGGTCAGCCTGCGTTCAACGCCGTGGCGTACTTTTTGGACGGTCACCGTTCCCGGCGCGCGATATGGTCTGATCTCGGCCGCTTTCGTTGTATTTAATCTGGTCATAACTGATTTTGGTCTGCCAAAAGTTATTGGAGGTCAGTTCAACGTTCTGGCGGTTGATATCTACAAGCAGGTGATCGGCCAGCAGAACTTTGAAATGGGTGCCGTAGTCTCGGTCGTTCTGGTTATCCCGGCAATCCTGGCGTTCGCCATCGACCGCATGGTGCAATCAAAGCAGGTTGCCTTATTGTCGGCCCGGTCGGTCCCGTACCAGCCAACCCCAAATCGAAAGGCAGATCGGTTCTTTCTAATCTATTGCTGTCTGATCGGTTTGTTCATCGTTGGGCTGCTGGCTGTGTGCCAATTCGCGGCGCTCATCAAGTTTTGGCCCTACGACCTGAGCCTGAGCCTGAAGAACTACGATTTCAACAAGATGGATGGTGGCGGTTGGGGCTCCTACATTAACTCGATCAAGCTGGCGCTTTTGACGGCGGTGATCGGTACTTCAGTCGTCTTCTTTGGTGCCTATCTGGTTGAAAAGTCGAACGGGTTCAGAACAGGTCGATCGATCTTTCAGATGTTCGCGATGCTGCCAATGGCGATCCCGGGCATGGTACTGGGCCTGTCATACATCTTCTTCTTCAATAGCCCGTCTAATCCGCTGAACGGTATCTACGGAACAATGGCAATTTTGGTGATCTGTACGGTGACACACTTCTATACTGTGTCGCACCTGACGGCAGTGACAGCACTCAAGCAGATGGACAGAGAATTCGAGTCGGTATCAGCCTCGCTCAAGCAACCGACGATGAAGTTGTTTGCCCGTGTCACGGTCCCTGTTTGCCTGCCAGCCGTGCTGGACATATCAATCTATCTGTTCGTAAACGCAATGACGACGGTATCTGCGGTTGTGTTCCTATACTCGCCCAAAACCACGTTGGCATCTATTGCAGTGCTAAACATGGACGATGCGGGCGATATTGCGCCGGCTGCCGCAATGGGGATGATGATCTTCTACACAAACGCCGCAGCGCGGATCATCCACCTGATTGCTTCCAAAGGCGTCCTCGGTCGCACGCAAGCCTGGCGAACTCGCTAACAAGAAAGCCCATTTAGGCATCTCCCCACCGATCACTGATTGGTGGGGTTTTGTTTTTCTTCTAGAACAGAATTGGCGAATTTCATGAAGGCGCGAATGGTCTTCACCTCACGCCGTTGGGAGAGATAGATCATGCTTTCTCCCATTTGCAGGTCGACGTCTTGCAGCTTGATTTGTCTGAGACGGTCGTCGTGACCGTATTCTGCCTGGGACACGAACCCGATACCTGCACCTGATGCCACCAACTCTCTGACGGCCTCTCTTCCTTCGGCCACAATCGCCGGTTTCAGCGGCACCCCCCGTTTACTGGCTTCATCTTCGAGCTTTTGGCGTGTTTTTGATCCCTGTTCCCTGAAGATGAGAGGCAACTCCGCCAGCTCTGCGAGGGACAATGTAGGTTTTGAGGCGAGAAGCAAACTGCGGGCCGTGAATGCCACGATCTCGGTCGAACCGAGACTAAGAACGCTCATGTCCTTGCCGGGAGACACGCTGCCAACAACACCAATTTCTGCGTTGTAAGATCTGAGTTCCTCCAAAATGTCCTCGGTGTTGCCAGCGCGGACGGTAATCGTAATGTTTGAATATTTTTCTCGGAATGGCCCCAGAAAGTCGGTCAAGTGGTGCGCGGAATCGGCAAGGATCCGCAGCTCGCCGTCGATCGCAGCCCTCGTTTCAGACAGATAGTCCTCGATCTGATCCTCGATCTCAAAATACTGCTTGGTGTACCGGTAAAGCTGCGTCCCCTCCGGGGTTAGGTTCACTCTTTTTCGCTCACGCTTGAACAACAACAAATCATGATCCTGCTCAAGTTTGCGAACCTGCTCTGAAATTGCTGGCTGCGTCAAAAAAAGCGCCTCTGCAGCACGCGAAAACCCACCATATTTGGCCACGAAATGAAAGGCTTTGAGCTGGCTATGTCGCATTTCAAACTCCTGAAGGTTCGAGCATAGGCTGAGCTTATAATTAGATTGATATTTGCAATTTCACATATAGCTGCGGTTGCTGCAACTGTGTCTTTGAAACGTTGATCTGGAGCTTGGTTATGACGTCTTCTTTTCCTCAAATTGAACAACCGCGTCTCGGCGAGCCCTATCTACTAACTCCTGGCCCCTTGACCACGTCATACGCCGTGAAAGAAGCCATGTTGAGGGATTGGGGAAGCTGGGATGATGACTTTCGGGGTATGACCCAGGAGTTGCGCTCCAGTCTTTTGGCATTGCTTGGCGAGGGCGCCGATGAGTTTGACTGCGTACCGATGCAGGGGAGCGGATCGTTTTCAGTAGAGGCGATGCTGGCTTCGTTCATTCCGCGCGATGGCAAGGCATTGGTGCTGGCCAATGGCGCTTACGGTCAACGCTCGGCGCAAACGCTCGAGTATCTGGAACGCGATCATGTTGTCTTGGACAAGGGCGACTATCTGCCGCCGCGTGGTTCAGAAGTTGCCGAGATTCTGGCGAATGATTCCGCGATCACCCATGTCGTTGCTATCCACTGCGAAACAAGCTCGGGCATTCTGAATCCGGTAGAGGAAATATCGGAGGCGGTTTACGCCGCTGGTCGCAAACTTCTTGTCGACTCAATGTCAGCCTTTGGTGCGATCGAGTTGAAGCCTACGGAAGTCCGCTATGAGGCAATGGTTTCGTCCGCCAACAAGTGTATTGAGGGTGTTCCGGGGTTTGGGTTCATAATCGCGCGCAAGAACGAGCTTGAGGATGCCAAGGGTAACAGTCATTCGCTGTCTCTGGACGTTCACGCGCAGTGGGCGCATATGAACAAAACCGGTCAATGGCGATTTACGCCGCCCACCCATGTGGTTGCCGCTTTCATCGAAGCCCTCAGGGCACATGCGGCTGAGGGCGGCGTTTCCGGTCGCGGAGCCCGATACACCAGCAACAGGGATGTTGTGGTCGCCGGCATGCGTGAGCTGGGTTTCGAAACTCTGCTCGACAATCGCTGGCTGAGCCCAATCATCGTAACATTCTTCTGCCCGGCCGATGAAAACTTTGTCTTTGATCAGTTCTACAATCTGATGAAAGAAAAAGGGTTCATCATTTACCCGGGCAAGTTGACCGTCGTCGACAGCTTCCGCGTTGGGTGCATCGGTCAGATGGACGACAAGGTTATGCGGAAAGTTGTAATTGCCGCCAAGGAAACTTTGGAAAAAATGGGTGTGTCGAGTGCCACACCTCCTCTCCAAGCTTTAGAAGAACGCGCCAAACTGGCCGCTTAAGGATCAAGGAACAAACCAAATGACCATCCACACCCCTGTTGAAGCCAACGAGCGTGTCTACCCGATGCCCAAAGTGCCCGCCATTGCCATCTGCCTTGACGGTTGTGAGCCAGAATACCTGGACAAAGCTATTGCTGACGGTCTGATGCCGACGCTCAAGCGGATGCGCGAAACCGGCACTGACCGGCTGGCCCATTCGGTGATCCCGTCGTTTACTAACCCTAACAACCTCAGCATTGCGACAGGCCGTCCGCCTATCGTGCACGGCATCTGTGGAAACTATCTGATTGATCCGGACAGTGGTGAAGAAGTGATGATGAACGATGTGCGCTTTTTGCGTGCACCGACCGTGTTCAAACAGTTCTATGACGCTGGCGCCAAGGTGGCCATAGTCACCGCGAAGGACAAGCTGCGCGCGTTGTTGGGGGCGGGTCTGAAGTTCGACGACGACCGGGCCAAATGCTTCTCTGCGGAAAAGTCCGACACGTCGACACAGGCTGAGCATGGTCAGGAGAAAGCAAGCGCATGGTTGGGCATGGCCCAACCCGAGGTTTATTCGGCAGAGTTGTCCGAGTTTGTCTTTGCTGCGGGTGTCAAGTTGCTGAAAGAGTGGAAACCAGATGTGATGTATCTGACCACCACCGACTATGTGCAGCACAAATACGCACCCGATCAAGCCGAGGCCAAGGCATTCTATGAGATGTTTGACAAATATCTGACCGAACTGGACGCCATGGGCGCTGCCATCGTGGTCACCGCCGACCACGGCATGAAGCCCAAGCACCACGCCGATGGCTCGCCCAGCGTAGTATATGTGCAGGATCTGGTGGATGAATGGCTGGGCAAGGACGCGGCCCGTGTCATCTTGCCGATCACGGACCCCTATGTGGTGCACCACGGCGCACTCGGGTCGTTTGCCACCTGCTATCTGCCCGAAGACGCGGATCGCAGCGACATCATCGGCAAACTGAAAGCCACAGCCGGCATCACCCACGTGTTGACCAAGGAAGAAGCGATCAAGCGTTTTGAACTGCCCGGTGACCGCATTGGTGATATTGTGATGGTCTCGGGTGAGAACATCTGTATCGGTACCTCTGAAGACCGCCACGATCTGGCCGCTCTCAACGAGCCGCTGCGCAGCCACGGCGGACTGACCGAGCAGGAAGTTCCTTTCATCGTAAACCGGGTTATCGACTTGGGGACTGCGCCCGAGTTGCGCAATTTTGATGCGTTTTTCTATGCAACCACAGCGGCGGCGCAGTAATCCATGAAAGATCAAACCATGTCGAAAATCGAAATCCGCAATGAAGGAATGCGCATCGGGGGCGAGATCGTCTTTACCGACGAAACGGTGCCGGTTCTGTACCCATACACAAACGAGATTGTCGGGCATGTACCCGCCGGCAAGGCAGAACATGCGCGCAAAGCGTTCGAAGTCGCGGCGAATTACACTCCAAAGCTCACACGGTATGAGCGCAGCCAGATCCTGCAGCGTGCGGGCGAGTTGATTGGTGAACGTCGTGAATACCTTGCCAAATGGCTGACGTTGGAACTGGGTATCTGTCACCAGCATGCGATTTATGAGACCAAGCGTGCGCAAGATGTCTATCAGTTCGCCGCCGCTGAGGCGATGAAGGATGATGGCGAGATCTTTTCATGCGACCTGACCCATAATGGCAAAGATCGAAAAATATTCACCATGCGCGAGCCGGTGAATGCGATTTCGGCAATCACACCATTCAATCATCCACTTAACATGGTCAGCCACAAGATCGCGCCATCAATCGCGACCAACAACTGCATGGTGTGTAAGCCGACGGAGCTGACGCCACTGACGGCGCTGACATTAGCTGACATCCTCTACGACGCGGGTCTACCACCCGAGATGTTCCAAGTGGTTACCGGCTGGCCAGGTGACATTGGCGATGAGATGATCACCAATGACAACATCGACATCATCACATTCACCGGCGGCGTGCCGGTGGGTAAGATGATCGCCGAAAAAGGCGTTTACAAGCGGCAAGCTCTGGAACTGGGGGGCAATGACCCTCTGATCGTTTTGAACGATCTTTCTGACGCGGACCTTGAGAAGGCCGCGACCATTGCTGTGGCAGGCGCCACCGGCAATTCGGGTCAGCGCTGCACTGCGATCAAACGTATTCTGGTGCAAGAAAGCGTGGCCGACAAGTTTGTGCCATTGGTTCTGGAAAAGGCGAAGAAGATCAAGTTCGGCGACCCACAAGACCCCGAGACCGAACTGGGCTGTGTCATCCATGACAAGGCAGCTGAACTGTTCGAAAAACGCGTTTACATGGCCGAGGCCGACGGCGCAGAAATCCTCTATCATCCGGGCCGTCAGGGTGCACTACTGCCGCCCATCGTGGTCGATAAGGTCCCCCATGACAGCGAGCTGGTGATGGAAGAAACCTTTGGCCCCATTGTGCCCATCGTTCGGGTTCCGGACAATGACGACGAGGTGATGCGTATTTCGAACGGTACCGAATTCGGCCTCAGCTCAGGCGTCTGTACGAACGACTTGAACCGTGCGATTGCCTTTATCAACGGTCTGAACGTGGGCACCTGCAACATTTGGGAACAACCCGGATACCGTATCGAAATGTCCCCCTTCGGAGGCATCAAGGACAGCGGTAATGGGGTTAAAGAAGGTGTCATCGAGGCAATGAAGTTTTTTACTAACGTAAAAACTTACTCGCTGCCCTGGCCACGCTAGTTTTTGTGCCCCGTCCCGACCCGGGTCGGGGCACCACAAGTTCCTCCCTGGTACTGGCGGACTTTGCGAGGTCCGCATTTTTTCACAAGCGGCGTTGAGGAAAAAGCATGTCACAAATCGTCCACACGGAAGGCGAATCCAATACTTCCAGCGCGCGAAAAGCATGGATGAAGGAATCTATAGGGCCTAAATCTTCACCCTTGCTGAAACGCGACGCTAACGCGTTTCTCCACCAGTCACTGTCCTCGCCATGCGTTAGCACCATTGCCAAAGCTGAGGGGATTTGGGTCGAAGACCTGGACGGCCGCCGTTACATGGATTTCCATGGCAATTCAGTGCATCATATCGGTTACGGACATCCCCGTTTGATCACCGCGATCAAGGCGCAACTGGATGACCTGTCTTTCGCACCCCGTCGCTTCACTAATGATCCCGCGGTTGAATTGGCCGAAAAGCTCGCCGAAATCGCGCCAGACGACCTTGGGAAAATGCTGTTTACGACCGGCGGCTCTGATGCAAACGAGGTCGCTCTCAAGATAGCGCGCGCTGCCACCGGTCGGTTCAAAACAATTAGCTTCTGGGATGCCTTCCACGGTGCCGGTTTTGGCGCCGCAAGCGTCGGCGGCGAGGCGACATTTCGCAGCCATATAGCCGGCCCGCTTCTCCCGGGTGCAGAGCACGTGGCACCTTTTGCCTGTTACCGATGCCCGTACAATCACGCCGGCCCAGATACCTGTGGGTTGGCTTGTGCAAAAATGGTCGAGTTCGTTCTAGAACGCGAGGGAGACGTAGCTGCGGTCATCGCTGAGCCTATGCGCGCGGTGCCTTATGTGCCGCCACCGGGCTTCTGGAAAGCTGTGCGGGAGGCGTGTAATCGTCACGGGGCTCTCTTGATCATGGACGAGATTCCCACGGGGCTTGGAAAGACCGGCAAGATGTTTGCCTTTGAGCATGACGAGATTATCCCTGACATCGTCACCTTGGGTAAGGCACTTGGCGGAGGCATCCTGCCGATTGCAGCTTGTATCGCGCGAACCAAACTGGACGTCTGCGGAGACTTTGCTATTGGACATTATACACACGAAAAAAACCCGGTGACTGCACGCGCCGCGCTTACCACAATACAAATCATCGAAGATGAGGGGTTGGTTGACCGGGCGGCTGAGTTGGGCGAGCACGCTATGGATCGTCTGATGGGTGAGCTTCAGAATATCCCGATCGTCGGTGACATTCGCGGCCGTGGTCTGATGTTTGGTGTCGAAATTGTCGATGACCGTGCCGACAAGACACCTGGAAATGCACGAGCCGAGCGGATCTATTATGCTTGTTTGGAAGCTGGCCTAAGCTACAAAATCAGTCAGGGGTGTGTGCTTACATTGTCACCGCCGCTAACGATCACGCGCAAGGATCTCGACTGTGCAATCGACATTGTTGTCAACGCGATTAAGGACGAATGTTAATCTTTGTGGCCATACCTTTAGAGCAAAACACGCCGTTGCTCTCTCTGCTTCCAGGAAAACAGTGGTCAATGGACGTGGAGATCAATTCTCAATTATGGCGCCAAGGGCCACTGCCTACCACCAAGAAAGTGAATGCGTTTTCCCGGTGGAACAGGCGCGTCCGATTTTTTTCAGCAAACTCGGGCGCTGAGCGTTTTATCGAAATTACTCGGCCGCAAAATCACCGGGTCGGTCTCCGGTCGTTGGTTGGCAGGATTGCAGCGCACCCTGTTATTCCAAGCAAACCGTGGGAGTGAGGTAGAGCATGGCGATAGTCAGCTTTTTAATCAGCCTTGCTGGCGCGACGATGTTGCTGCTTTTTGCAGTTCGAATGGTACGCACTGGAATTGAGCGCAGCTATGGAGCGTCGTTCCAGCGCGTTTTGACGCGACAGCACAGTTACCTGCAGGCCTCACTTGTGGGTCTGATGATGGCGGTTGTACTGCAAAGTTCGGCGGCAGTGGCGCTGTTGACCTCTGGGTTTGCTGCCAGTGGAATGTTGAGTTTTCCTGCCGGTCTGGCGATTGTGCTCGGAGGCGATCTAGGTTCAGCACTGATCATCCAGATTCTTACGTTCCGGTTGGACTGGCTTATTCCAATGCTGCTGGCGATTGGAGGCTATCTATTCGTCAAGACCGAAGCCAAAAAAGCCCGACAACTAGGGCGCATTCTGATGGGCGTTGCCTTTATCCTGATCTCACTTCGGTTCCTTCGTGAGGCGATGGACCCAATTCGGGACAGTGCATTTTTACCCACAGTCGCGGATTACTTGTCGCGCGACTATATCACTGCATTTCTTGTCGGGAGTGCCTTAGCCTTCGTCATGCATTCCTCGGTTGCGGCCATCCTTATGTGTGTAACACTTGTGCAAATTGGAGCGATCCCATTTGCCGCCGGAATGTCTTTGGTTTTTGGCGCGAACTTTGGCTCGGCCTTCATTCCGGTATGGCTAACCCGAGGAATGCCAGTGACTGCCCGACGAATACCCTATGCAAATTTGGCGCTGCGAGGCAGTTGGGCGTTGGCTAGTTTGTTTGCAGCTAATTTTGCCCTACGAACCGGGCTTTTGGGCGACCCGCAAGGGGGGCAAATGCTAGTCAACGTGCATCTTGCTTTCAACCTGTCGCTTTTGGTTTTAGCCCTTCCGTTTTGTGGACACTGGCAGAACTTGCTCGAAAGGCTCTTGCCAGACCAGCAGAAAGTACAGAAGTCGCAACCCGCACAACCGGTCAGCGCATTGGACATGGAAGACGTGGCAAATCCCAATCAGGCCTTGCCGAGCCTCAAGCGTGAGCTGCTGCGGATGAGCGATCTTCTCGAAACCATGTTCCGTCCTGCTCTTGAACTTTACCGCAGCGGAGACAAAGAACAGATCCGGGCAGTTCAGGCCATTGACGAGGACGTAAACCGGTGCCTCTCGGGTATTCGAGCCTTTGTCGCCGCGATACCCCCTGACCTATATGAAAAACACGATGCTAAAACCGCGCGCGACCTTATGGAGTTTGCGATCAGGCTTGAAACGGCGGGTGACGTTGTCGCCAAACGCCTGACTGTATTGGCCGGTGAAATGCGGGCCAAAGGCTCTAGCTTTTCGCAAGATGGCTGGTCTGAACTTGTTCAGATGCATGAAGGTATTCTTGCAAACATGAAACTGGCATCAAATGTACTTGTTTCAGACGATCTGGAAAGCGCCCGGCTTCTCAGCCTTGAGAAAACCGAAATCAAACGCGTGGAACGTGAAAGCCGCAAGCGTCACCTGCGCCGGTTGCAGCATGGAACAACGGAAAGCTTCGAAACCAGTGATATTCATCTAGAGACTTTGCGGGCTTTCCGGGAGTTCAACAGTCATATTGCATCGATTGCTTACCCGGTCCTTTACCAGAACGGTCAACTTCTAGAGACACGATTGATCAACGAAATTGCTGAATAGGCCCGAGCCGGTCTCAATGCGAAGACAAGAAAAGAGCGAGAACAAAGGCGACTGGAAACACCGAAGTGAGTTCGTTCTCGAAATCAAATTTTGAAATTGTTCAGTGTCTTCCAAAACCTGAGCCCAGCACTGCGCAGTGCACAAGGGTCTAAGTAACCGGATTGAAGGATCCCACCAATCAACCCGAAAACGCGAAAAGATCATCGGTCCCGACAAGTCACTCTGGCAGACTCAGAGATTTCTGGTTGCCCATAACCAGATCACCATCAGCTCCCGTCTCCCCGCTATCAACTTACTTCAGCTTTATACCACCATGCCCGATCAGATGCCTTCCAGTTTTGGATCAGCTATGCCCGCGAAATGTCCTCCTGACGACATAGGCGCCGACGTTCTTCAATCTTGCTCAAGCAAGTTGGCAATCCCGGCAGAGTTCTTAGGTATTGGGTATTCCGTTCTAGTACCATTCATCCGGCATTCGCGCTTTGCGTTCTGACACGAAGTCTTCAAGCGCGGCTTGTATGCCGGGTTTCATTTCAGGACGCTGGTAATCGTTCAACATCTGATGCCACCGCGCGGTGGCGCGTTGATCTGACGTGAGAGCACCATTTTCAGACCAGGTCTCGAATGGCCCTGCATCAGAAATTTGTGGCTCATAATTTGCTGCCGCATAGTGGCGCAGCGTGTGTTTGGTCGACAGGAAATTTTCGCCCGGGCCCGTTTCAAAATAGGCATCACGGCCAAATGCCTCTTCATCCGTTTCGAAGCCCTGCAACAGTTTCAGCATCGCGCCACAGTGGTCTAGATCCATGATGAATTTCTCGTAGGACATCACAAGCCCACCTTCGAGCCAGCCTGCCGCATGCCAGACCTGATGGGCTCCGGACAAAAGCGTGGACCACATGGCACCTGTGCTGTCCTGCATAGCGTGCCCGTCTGGCGCATTGGAGGCGGTGATCTGCCCACCGCCAGAGCGCACAGGTACGCCAAGCCTTCGTCCCAATTGTGTCAGCGCCATCGTGGTCATGTTCGCTTCGGGCGATCCAAAGGTCAGAGCGCCCGTGCGCAAGTTCATTGTGGAGTGGAACGAGCCGAACACCACCGGACAACCGGGGCGCACCAGTTGCGCAAGCGCAATGCCAACCATCGCTTCTGCCAGAGTTTGCGCCGCCACCGCCGCCGGCGAAAGCGGCCCCATGGCACCCGCGAAAATCGCAGGGGAGACGCAGACACATTGGCCTGCCTCCGCATAGATACGCAGAGCCGACGACATGGTATCATCATAAACCAGCGGCGAATTGACGTTGATATTTGCCTGCATCACCGCGTGGTGCTCCATGAAGTCGCGTCCAAAGACGAGGCGTGCCATCTCGATACTGTCACGCACGCGCTCGGGTGCCGTAACAGAGCCCATAAAGGGCTTGGTTGAGAGTGTCAGATGCGCCAGCATCATGTCCAGATGCCGTTTATTCACCGGCACATCTGTCGGCTCGACAACCGTGCCGCCGGAATGATGCAAGGCAGCCGCACTGTAGGCCAGTTTGACGAAATTGCGGAAATCCTTCAGCGTCGAATATCGTCGGCCCTTCACCAGATCGCTGACAAAGGGAGAGCCGTATCCCGGCATCAGCACAACGTTGTCACCGCCAAGTGTCACCGTTCTGACCGGGTCTCGGCCATGCAACTGAAATTCACCTGGGGCCGTAGCACAAAGCGCACGGACATGACCCGGTTCAAACCGCACGCGTTCGCCATCGAGGCGGGCACCCGTTTGGGCGAAGTGATCCAGTGCCGTTCGATCCCCCCGAAACTCGACGCCAATATTGCTTAGAATCCAGTCGGCTTGATCTTCGATCCGGGCCAATACCGTTTCACTTAGTAGATTGTATGCAGGTATCCTGCGACCCGTGAACGGTGTGCTCTCAGAAGGGGCAATACTACGGGCCAAGCGGCGTCTGCGCGCGCGGCCGCGGTGCCTCGCCGGTGTCGGTGTTTCTGCTATTGCGTTCAACGAGTCCAACGTCATTTCATCGCTCCACGAGCTTGAATGCGGTTGTCGACCTTAAAAACATGTTTGAAAATCGAAAAAAACTACTCTTAGCGTTTAGAAAATTTGTACACTAAGAATATGAGTACCCGATTTCATCACCATGACTTACTCAGGCTATTTGCTGAGATTGCTCGTTATTCCAGCTTCTCGACGGCAGCATCGGCGCTCAACATGACAAAGGGCGCCATCAGCTATCAGATCAAAACGCTTGAAGCCGATCTTGGAATGATCCTGTTCCAGCGCACATCGCGTGGTGTCACACTCACTGATGAAGGATTAAAACTGCTCGCGATCTGTCAGACCCGATACGAAGAAATCGAAGCTGAAATTCATGCGTTAAAGGGGATTTCAACGCGTTCTCTAACCGTTGGGGTCTCGACCTATTTCGCTGCGCGCTGGCTGTCGCCACGCCTGATGTCATTCATGCAAAGCCACCCGGACGTACAGATTCGCATTCAACCGATGATCGAGTTTTCACAAGCTGAGATGCAGGATGTGGATCTTGCAATCAGGTGGGGTAACGGGAATTGGATCGGCGGCACCGTTACTCCGTTCATGCCCATGCCGCCCTATCCTGTGGGTGACCGGGCGGCAGCTGACCTAGTAATAGAGTTAGGAATGAAAGAGGCAATATCGCATCTTACGCTACTGAGAGATCGTGATGACAGCAACGCCTGGTCTGATTGGCTGAACGTCGCAAAGCTTCCCCGACAATCAAGGAGAGATGCGCTAATCGTTCCTGACCCAAATGTCCGGGTGCAAGCAGTCATCGACGGACAGGGAATAGCTTTGATGGATGATCAGGTTCGGGACGATCTAAATGCTGAAAGACTGTTTCGGTTGTCGGAAACCGATCTGCCCGACTATGGGTATTTTTTGGTTCAACCGTATAGCTCCGCTCCAACCGGCGCAGTACAGTCCTTCTCGGACTGGATTCTGGGTCAATCGTAGCAGTCATTCCCCTTGAGTATCCTCAGAGCCGTTATTATACGGCATATAAATAAAATACAGGGACCCAGAGGATGCCCACAGGACATATCATGATGGCAATGAGCCTAGACGGTTTTGTCGCAAGGCCAGATCACAGGCTGGACTGGTTGGAAAAGCAACCCACTGCAGACGAAGATCACGGGTTTGTCGCGTTTCAGAGTAGCGTCGACGTGATCGTGATGGGGTCCGGATCGTACCGGACAGTTCTGGGATTCGGGGAGTGGCCTTACAAGAAACCGGTGGTGGTTCTCAGTCGCTCAATGAAGCCCTCAGGCATTCCAGATGAGCTGCGCGAAAGAGTTGAAGTTTCAGACAAAACACCCACCGATTTGATGGAGGACTTTGGCGCGCGTGGTTACAATCGAGTTTATGTGGATGGCGGTGCAATCATCCAATCCTTCCTCAAAGCCGGGCTGATTGAGGACATGCGGATTACCTTGGTTCCCATTCTGATTGGTGAAGGCATTCGGATCTTTGGTGAAACAGAAGGTGACGTTGATCTGGAATTGGTTTCGGTTAGCAGCTTTTCCTCCGGTCTGGTAGATCTCGATTACAGACTGAAAACCAGGTGACGAAAGCTTCTCCACCAGGGCGACCGTCAAAGGCTGCACAGCGCCTTTCGAAGCAAGTGATCCTGCAGGCCGCATTGCCGATCGTCCAAAGCAAAGGTGTTGATGCGCTATCGTTTCGCATACTTGCCGATCAGCTTGACGTCACTCCGATGGCCGTGACCTATCACGCAGGTAGCAAGAAGCAACTATTGTCCGATCTGGTGGAACTTGCCTTTGCAGGCGTCTTGGATGGAGTGAATGGTGGCAACCCGGTCAAACGCGCCCGCTGCATTATGGCGGCTTACTATGGTTGCGCTTTGAAGAACGCCAATCTACTCCGTGCAATCCTAGACGATGTAACGCTCATGAGCGCGGACCTCATGAACGTGGCCGAGGAATTAAAGGTCAGCACGGACCAACTCGAATACAGCGATGGCGGTGATGTTCTTGTTCACGTGCTGATCGACTATGCACATGGGTTTGTGCTCTCAGCCTCGAGCGGAGAAGACAATCCCCTGACAATAGACGATTTTCTGCGGGGGGTTGACTGGATTCTTGCGCAAGCGGCGGGTGACTTCGCGGAGACGTGATATGAAAACATGCCCATCAGAGGGTGTCCTCAAGCAATGAGCAGTTTGCGTCATTCAATTCTGACCCTAACGTCAAGTATTTCAGCCCCAAGGCTACTAACTTTCATCGAGGCTGAGGCTTATGTCTCAAATGAGTTCGGTTTGCCAAAGGACTGATAGTAGGCGGTTAGCTGCTTTCGTGTTCTCGATTGTTTTCGGCTCGAGGAAGGTGCGTTATCGCCGACCACGGCTTAAATGCTTCATACGATGCCTCAGGCACCTAGCCTCGCCGATGTATCCTCTATGGCGTTGCCTTCCGCCATTCGGCAGAACGCTTGTCGCCAACCTTGAGCCAGTTCTTTCATCTGAGACAACACCTCTGCATCTTCTGGCAGAATGCGACGAGTCAACCTTGCACGTGTGACGGCCAATACAGACCAATTGGGATTTAACCTTTCAACCAAGGTGATCCGATCACCGGCGCCAACTTCACCCGGTTCCAGGACACGGTAGTACCATCCGGTTCGGCCCGTCTTCTGAAACTGGTAAGGCATTTCCTTGCGTCCCGTATGTAGCCCAAGTTTCCAGCACGGTTGCCGTCCCTGGCTAATTTGAACTACCGCCGTCCCGAGTGACAGGATGTCGCCGATGCAGAGGTTTTCCTCGGTCAGTCCCGTCGTAGAAATGTTCTCGCCAAACGCCGCTGGCACTGTGCCGGGTGCCATTAGGCCCTCTGCTTGCCAAGCCGAGTAGTGATCAAAAGCATAATGATGGATGGCTTTGTCTTCGCCTCCATGCACGGTCAAATCTGCCTGTGCATCCTCGGAAAATCCGAGCGAGGTAATCAACTGCCGCCCGTCCACCCTGTCTTTTTGAATGGCCGATGGCGGTTTGCCTTCCCAACAATCTTTGACCGCTCCGACAAATATGCCGTCGATGTTCGCCGATAAATCAAAATGGTTCATCTGGCTTTCTCGTGCTCGATACAGATCTTGTCTTTTTCACCGACGTCCAATGATACACCCAACAGTTTGCAGAAACCGTTTTCCGTCGTGGTATCATGGTATGTGCAGGATTTGCATTGGCCGAACGATCGGCCTCCATTTGCGGCCAAAGCCAGACTGAGGCTTTGCATCAGGCCCTGTTCAAGCATGGCTTGGTTTTCTACGGGCATATCTCCAATTGCCTGTGCAACAGGGTTCGGCTGACGTACAATTTTGACCCCCTCCTTGGTCAGGTCATAAGAGATCGACCGTTGATCAAGCTCTTTGCGTTGCTCTTCTACATAGCCCTTGCGCGCCAAAGCCTTGAGCGTTTGCGACATCGTTCCACGGGTTGTTCCGATATACTCCGCAACTTGCGACGGCGAGCGCGAAAACATGTTCGCCTCTGCGAGGTATTCCAGCGCCATCCTCTGAGTCGGGTTCAAATCTCCCGCCCATCCTTCGGAAGCATCAATACGGGCCAAACGGTTGATTAGCGTGCGTATGCGGTGGTCTGTGTTCATAACACTTTTAGTAGCGAGTCGAAATTATAGTTGCAATGCATTTCTCACTATAGTAGCGACTCGATATTATTTGATTGGAGACACTCATGAAACTCTCAATGCTCACTTCCACTTTGGCGCTGGTCATCGGAGGCACGGCTCTTGCAGATGGGAACCATGCCATCCATCAAGATGGCGCCATCATATCTTCGCCGGACGCCAGTAAAGTCGCGGACTTTGACATTCTGGCAGCGCATGCGCATCGCAATGGAAACACGGTCACTTTTCACATGACAACGAATGGAGCGGCTGGCGCCTCGGTTCCGGTGGCAACCGGAGAGGTCGGTGGATCAGATGTCTGGTCATATGTCTGGCCTACTTCTTTGGACCCTTCGGTCGTTGGGTTCGAAGGCGGCACAGGCATCCTTGCAATGGCCGCAACCAGTCATCCAGATTTTGATGACACACCGCTTTTTGACGAGAACGGCGACGGAGATCCGGCGAATGACGGCATCGAATGGCACAGCCACTGGGTTGTGTTGACCCCGACCGAAGCGTGCGGACCCGACGCGCTTGCCGTACGTGACATCCCCGAGGGTTCCTCGCCGAAGCTACCTGCAACATGGCCTGGGTTCCCGATCTTTCTGGACAGCCCAGGGTTTACACCGCTGTTTGATGGGCCCGAAATTGTGGTGAACGCAGGCTTTGCCAGCGACGTAGAACTGGATGGTGTCGCTTACGATGGTGTCACTTCTGCATTGCGAGTGAACGCTAACATCCATGCGCCCTTGCTGTGCGTCACAGATGTTTTCGACGTCGCATCCGGCGACCTGAGCCTGCCGGGGAAGCTTCACTGACATTCGACTACGCAGCCGCCGAACCCAAGACGGCTGCGTGTTATTGAGGGCAATGAAAATGCAAACACCAGAACTAGACGTTTCGGAATGGTTTAACACAGACACACCCCTAACCTTAGGCGGTCTAAGGGGACGGGTTGTTGTTATTGAGGCATTTCAAATGTTGTGCCCGGGATGCGTCCTGCACGGTATTCCCTTGGCGCAATCGATTCAGAAGACGTTTCCTGAAGAAAAGGTAGTCGTGATTGGCTTGCACACTGTGTTCGAGCATCACGACGCCATGACACCGGTGTCTCTGAAAGCCTTCCTGCATGAATATCGCATCACCTTCCCTGTCGGCGTGGACAGGCAGGGGGTGGGGCAGTTGCCAAACACGATGTCCCGCTTTGGCATGCGCGGTACACCAAGCCTTGTCTTGTTGGATCAGTCGGGACGGATCGTTGTGCATCACCTTGGACAGGTCTCAGAACTGCAGTTGGGGTCTGAGATTGGCAGTCTTCTGACACGAGGGGCCGCATCGATCACAAGCAATCCCGCCACCGTCAATCAAAACGAAGGCGCATCAGGTAGCTGCAATGTGTGAGCCGGCCAATGCGCCCGCGTATGGAAACCGTCTTTCCCCCAGGTCATCGCCAAAAGGCAGTTTAGCCACACGCAGCGACGGAATACCCGATCACACCAAACGGTGCCCGCCGTCGAATACCCCGCAGTATCAGGCAGGCCCCCGAAGATCGGGGGCTTGCCAATTGTCTTTACGCGGGGAACCCACTTTCATCGGTCAAACCAAGAGCCCTTGCTACACCGGCACCATATGCAGGATCTGCCTCGAGACAGTTCGATATGTGGCGGATCTGAATTTCTCTTTGTGCAGCCCCGATTGCGCGGGCAGTGTTTTCGAACAGTACTTCTTGCTGCTCTGGCGTCATCAGGCGGAACAAATCACCGGGCTGCGAGAAGTAGTCATCAACCTCGCGGTGGTTCCAATGATCCGCAGCACCTTCGATGGACAAAGGTGGTTCAGAGAAATCCGGTTGCTCGGACCATTCGCCATGCATGTTGGGCTCATAGCCAATCCGAGATCCGGCATTGCCGTCGACCCTCATCGCGCCATCACGATGGTAGGAATGATACGGGCAACGAGGCGCATTCACAGGGATCTGGGAATGGTTGACACCCAACCGATACCGCTGAGTGTCACCATAAGAAAACAGACGTCCTTGCAACATCTTGTCCGGCGAAAAGCTGATACCAGGCACGATTGTAGAGGGGGCGAAGGCTGCTTGTTCAACCTCGGCAAAGTAGTTCTCAGGGTTCCGGTTCAATTCCAGCTCGCCAACCTCAATCAACGGATAATCCCCATGTGGCCAAACCTTGGTCAGATCAAACGGGTTGAGGTGATATGTACCCGCATCCTTCTCTGGCATGACTTGGACATAAAGCGTCCATTTAGGAAAATCGCCGTTTTCAATTGCGTCAAAAAGATCACGCTGGTGGCTTTCACGGTCACCGGAGATGATCTGTGCTGCTTCCTCGTCGGTGAGGTTTTTTATCCCCTGTTGCGTTTTGAAATGGAATTTGACCCAGAACCGCTCGTTGTCCGAGTTGATAAAACTGAACGTGTGGCTGCCAAAGCCGTGCATGTGTCTGTAGGTGGCCGGAATCCCCCGATCAGACATAACAATCGTCACCTGAAGCAAGGCTTCGGGAAGGCTGGTCCAGAAATCCCAATTGTTATCCGCACTGCGCATGTTCGTCCGCGGATCGCGTT
The DNA here is from genome assembly GCF_059610485.1 of Ruegeria sp. CDSC081. Classification (NCBI taxonomy): domain Bacteria; kingdom Pseudomonadati; phylum Pseudomonadota; class Alphaproteobacteria; order Rhodobacterales; family Roseobacteraceae; genus Ruegeria; species Ruegeria sp. CDSC081. Next base: position 317,827 of record NZ_JBXWNS010000002.1, read on the forward strand.
TGACGGCATGGTTGAGATCGGGAAACTTCAGTGGATCGCGAAGGAAGAACACAGGGGTGTTGTTGCCCACAAGATCCCAGTTGCCCTCTTCCGTATAAAACTTGATAGCGAAGCCGCGGATATCCCGTTCTGCATCCGCTGCGCCGCGTTCCCCTGCAACGGTCGAGAACCGCAGGAAGAGATCCGTCTTCTTGCCAACATCAGAGAACATTTTGGCACGCGTATACTGGGTGATGTCATGGGTCACTTTGAATGTGCCGTAAGCGCCGGATCCTTTGGCATGCATCCGACGTTCGGGGATCACCTCGCGATCAAAGTGGGCCATCTTCTCGAGAAACCAAACATCTTGAAGCAGCGCAGGTCCACGCGGCCCTGCCGTCAGTGTGTGTTGGTTGTCAGGCACTGGCGCGCCAAATGCGGTGGTCAGCTTCGATTTACTGGTCATGTCAATCTCCTGAGTTGGTATTGGCAGGACAAAACCGAAAACCGCCAAATTACTCCAACTTATATAAATTATCCGATCGATAATCAGAGGTGATGCATGGTTAGAAGAACCTCAGTCGCCGGCCTTTCACTCAGAGATCTTGAGTACATTCAAAGCATTGCCGAAGAAGGTCATTTTGGCCGGGCGGCTGATATCTGTGGGGTTTCACAACCTGCAATCAGCCAACAGGTATCCAAGCTGGAGGCGCGTCTTGGCTTTTCGATATTCGAACGCCACGGACGGCATATTTCGTTGACGCAAAATGGCCAGATAGTTCTGCAAAAAGCAGAAATCCTTCTGACAGAGGCCCGTGAACTGCTGGAATTGTCGCTGAGCCTAAGTGACAATCTGGAGGGAGAGTTGAAATTTGGGGTACTTCCAACACTTGGGCCTTACTTGCTGCCGCTTATCCTCAAGTCTCTCAAAAATGCGTACCCCAATCTCCAGTTGTCATTGTTCGAAGAACCCACTCACGTTCTTGAAGAGATGCTCGTCAGGAGGACGCTGGACGCTGCACTGATTGCGACGGCCCCGAAACAGCTTGTACTGAGAGCGCTTCCGTTGTTTCACGAACCATTTGTTTTTGCCTGCCCCAAGGATCTGAACTTCAGACCCAATGAGAAAGTTCGCTGGTCCAAGGTTCTGTCCTCTCAGCTCGTTCTGCTTTCTCAAGAGCACTGCCTAAGAGATCAGACCGTAGCATTCTGCGACCGGATTGACCGACCTGGACAGAGGGTGGCGAGCAGCCTTGAAATGCTCCGGCAAATGGTCGCACTCGGAGAGGGTTGTGCGCTGTTTCCGGCATTGTCTGTGAGTGGCCCTGATCGTTTCGGCGGCTTGGCAACGACACATCCCATTGCTGATGGGATCTTTGGCCGTTCTATCAGATTGGCATGGCGCGACAGCGACCCGCGCGCAGGGTCGCTTGAACATTTCGGGACTTTCATTCAGACGCTTATGGCCGCTCCGGATATGACGCGATATTTGAACGGAAATACCTAGAACGAGACCAGCCAAGGTTGGGATAGGCTTTGCTGATGACGTGGGTGCCTCCTCCTGACGAAATCGCAACGTGCCAATGTGATGTTTTTTAAGCCATCAACAAAGCCACCCAAAGATCAAATTCGGCTGATGCCCTACATTGAGGCGCCTTCTGACGTCGAACGTTCATCACATTTCTAGCCCAACTGTGACGGTTGGTTCAGGTTCATTCAATTCTGACCGAAACATCAAGCATTTCTAACCCAGAACGAACAACAACCCCTCATCGACGCTGCGATAAATGTCTCAAATGAGCCCGACCTGTCCCTTGCGCTTTTTCACAGCCAACTTGCAGTGGGAGAAATAGTCATTCATGCGGCGAGCAGCTATGCTGGCACTGGTTTTTCATAAGCACCCGGACTTTCCTGCCTTTCGGTTGGAAGGCAAAAAGTGTGCTCGACCACGGTTTTCCGTTGGAGCTCTTAAGGTGAAAATTCTGTGATTTAATAACCCAATAATTGGGTGAGTTTTTTCCGATCAACTTTGGACCTGTGCCGTTTGTCCATAGGCATTTTTTTCACATGGGTCACATTGGCAACACCGAATTCCTGCGCCAGGCTATTCCAGTTTGAAAGCTGATCCGCGTCGCCTTCAATGCATAAAATCGGACGCCCATCGAAGCTCATGAGCGCGCTGTTCGTCACGCTCGGCCATTGCCGGGCAGCTACTTCGATTGCAAAAGGAAAGGTTTGACCAGCCGGGGTTGTCACATCGCTCCCCAGTCTGCCCCACAGCCACAAACGCCCCTGATCATCTAACCGACCCGCGTCGCCGGTTCGATGCCAAATCGTGGTGCCGTCTTTGATTTTGTTTTCCTTGGAGTATGCGAGATCAAGATAGCCATCATTTACATGATCGCCCGCCACCTGAACTTCATCGTCCTGAATTCGGAGTTTGATTTGCGAAACCGGATGCCCAACAAGAAGCCCCTTGCCCGCCGCCATTTCAAGTTGATCAACTTCGGTGATTTCCCGCGCATCAAGATGCGCAATCGGTTCAGCTTCGGTTGACCCATAGACACAGACCACGTCCAGACCGGAATTAGCGAGAAGCCTTTCAATCAGGTCAGGGAATACCGGACCGCCGCCGGTGAAGACTGTGTGCAGCCGGCCCGTATCTTTACGCTGTGCAAGTTTTTCGCACAACGACGGAGGGATCAAAAGACGGGTCACTTGCTGCTTCGATATCCAGCCCGCAAACTGTTCGGAGGATAGTCGATCCAGATTGCTCATTCTCCAATTCGGCAGAACTGTCGTGCGCCCAGCCGCAAGGTTGATCAGGGTGAACACCGGAAACGCTACCAGATCCCGTTCAACTGCATCACTGTCCAGAAGCGGCGCAATGGCATCATGTTGTGCCATCAGAAACGCGTGGCTGCGGGGGATGGCCTTGGCCTGACCTGTAGTGCCGGATGTAAAGGAAATGAGCGCCGTGTCACTGTCTTGAACGGGCGCGACGCTCAGGTCACCCCGGGCGGTGCCCGGTAGCAAAAGGCGCAGCCTCAAGAGTTCCGGCACAACAAACCTGAGCAACGCAAAATAACCCGACGCGCAAAAAGCCTTGGGCCGGGTCGTTCTCGCTGCATGACGCAGCCCCGCGAGTCCCATCGCGGGTTCAGGCAAAACCACCGTTGCGCCCAACGACCACAAGGCCGCAAGACTAGCGTAGAGATCAGCGTTGACCGGCATCGCCAGAAGAACGCGGTCGCCACGCCCAATCCCCTTACGTCTCCACTTTCTAGCTATTTGCTGCGCGCGTATCTGCACATCACGAAAGGTGACTTCGCGACCGCTGCCTTCAACAATGGCCGTCCGGTCCGGGTGTCTATCAACCGCTACGGCAAATTGATCCAACAAGTTAGTCATCCAGGCGCAGTCCTAACAGGTTGTACCGTCGAAATACGGTGGCCCCTTCAACAACACTGCGATCCGCGGATTGGTTGTCATCATGGATCAGCGCGTGGATAGCGGAATCAAAGCCTAGCTTCAGAGCAGACTTGTGGAAATGACTGGCCAAATGGCGACCCGCACCACGCTCAAGGCTTGCATAAGTTTTCAGGATCGCGGCTGTTGGGTTTGGGCCTTCAGCATAGTTCGGAATACCAAACAGAAAGCCCGCTAATGAGCTGTCGGGACGGCGGGCAAAAAAGATAAGCTCGCGCTTCAACATCGGAACGACAGGCATATACATTGCAAGAAAATCGCGCTCAGAAATAGGTTTATAGAAAGCGTTTCGGGAAAAAGCCTCGACAGATAGTTGATACACTTGCCGGAACAACTCCTCAGGGTTGGTTCCGTCCCAGGGTTCTACGTCGAACCCATCAACTGCAGCTAGAGACGAATTGGCCGTTTGCGCCAATGATACTCGCGCCGAGAAATACTTGCTGATGGCGGCAAATCCTGCCGCCCTAAACACATCGGGCTCATGTGATTTGTGCGTCGGCTCCATTAAAAAGGGTGCTGATCCATCACTGTCCGATACAAACCGATAACTGTGCCATGTATCACCGGACATAGGTCCAATAATCCGATCAACCCCAGCGTACCGGACCCGTCCAATAGCCGTTTGCAGTACCTCCAGACCGGCCTCTGGGGTCTCGCACGAGAAGTCGCCTATTGTTGCCGCTGGGGCACCATCCCAATCAGGGCCCTGCAGATAAACAGATAGTTTGGCGCCTTTGGTCTGAATGTTTTCTTTCGTCATGATACAACTCCGGCAACAATCCCGCCGTCAATAGACCCTGCTATGGACCAGATGTAATAGGCAAGCGGAGGTAACAGCGCCAAAAGCGTGAGCCTCGAAACGCGGTTCTTTTGGAGCAAATGCGGAAGCACCAAGGGCACAATCGCCATAAATGCGAGTGATACAAGTGAGAGCGCGGTCAAAGGCTCGGCCCAGTTTGATTGGTCAGAATTCAGGGAAACCGCCCAGGTACGGATTAGAAACAGAACAGCGGCAGCAAGCGGTATCGCAATAGGAATGGCACGCAGCGCCACAGCTGTGAGCCCCATGGCCAACCCCATTGCACTCATTCCAAAAAAGGATATTGCATCCCATCCCGTTGCATTTCCCGCTGCAAGCCAGCCGAACCCTATTAGCCCCAAGGCGGCTACGATGTCCAAATCGGGGAACTTACTGTCACAAGGAGAAGCAGTACGCGCCCAGCCGTGTGCCGCGAGAACCATGATCGGCAGTACTGTATTTTGCAGTTTCGCGGTCGCCAGCAGTAGAAAAACCGCAACAACATACACACGGGTCGTATGTTTGGTCAGGCCCAGCTTGGTTCCCACCACCCCAAAACTGGCAAGTGCGGCAAAGAACAAAATGGCCAGCAAAGCCAGCTCTGCCAAGGAGCTGTAGTAGTGAACTTTCAAAAAAATCAGCAAGCCAAGCGGCAGGAACAAGTTGTCAAACCCCCGCCAGCTTTGTGCCTCGACCAATGTGCCAAAGGCCGCAACCATAAGGCACAGCATCATGATGTTGGACGGTGGGAGTTTCGACGAAAACAAGAAGCAGATGATCGCAACCAATAGCGTTACGACAAAAAACACCACTGACCCTTCTAGGCTTTTTTCGCCATCTTCGACCACATAGCGTTTGGTCCCGTACGTGGTCCCGGCAAGCGCGGCTGCGGCATCAGCCAGTGTTAAAACGGCGATCGGAAGCACGTAATACAGGGTGTTTTCCCCGGCCAACAACAAGCAAAGCCCAACGGATAGCGCCAACAGGAAATCGCCGTATGACGTGCGCTCGACGCTGTGTAGGGTTGCGCCCAGACCTTGTGAGAACCGGGGCAGGCGCAAGATCAGCATGACGATCAGCGTTACCCCGATTAGCATGTATATTGGCCAGCGTTCCGGAAAAATCCACGGCAGAACCAGTGTAAAGAGTCCGGTTCCAACATGCATCAGTTTACGTTGCACTTCTGCGCTCAAGCCGACCTTTTGCGCCAGCCATCGGACAACTGCCATCAATCCCAACAGGGCCGCAACAGACGCCAAGGCCAGTAAAATCTGGGCCTGGATGCTCACGAAAGCACCTCTTCCACGACGAAATCCGAGTAGAAAAACGCCATGTCGCGTGACTTCAGTCGATCCTCAGTCGTGCGATGTGTTTCAACTTCGCTCCTGTATCGCGCAGGCACGCGGCGCGGTGCCATCATGTTCCAATACACGAGACGTGCCTTGGGCGCGGCAGCTGACAGGATCGAGCCATAGACTTGCTCAAATACATCGGGCGACATGTATTCGAAAATGTCAGACAGGTTGAACCCGTTGGCTTTTTCACCGGTCGAGACAAAAGCCTCTAATGATCCCGGACGGATATCGAGACGATCCAGGCGGGTGCGGATCGTATCAAAATGCTCGGGCCGCCATGCCATCGGCAACGCGTCTCCGTGCGTGCCTTTCAGAATCCAGTGCAAATAGGGGTTCTGTGACGGGTCGGTATCAACGCCCGCATGGCGAATGCGACGAGCCACATGCTGGGCCGGGCTGCCCTCGACGTGATCGAAAAACGCCTTATCGCGGCCCATGCGCCCCATCACAAAGCGGGAAAAGAACACATTCAACAACAGCCGCCATCTGAAGGTGTCAAAGCGCGTATCGAAAAAAACCTCGCGCGCCTCAGGTGACCGGGGCGTAAAAACGTCATCAATCGTACGTCGGGAATGCACAAACGGCAAAAGCCGGGTACGGAAGATGCGAAAATACCGCTCGAACTTGCCAACCCCGCCTGCCCCGTATCTTTCAACGTCAGGGACAAAACCACTCCAGAAGGTTCGGGTTTCAGGGTCGGTATCCTGCAAAGCTCGCGCCAGCAGGGCTGCTCTCCTCTTGCTGGGCTGCGATCCCGTCAGCTCCAGAAACTCGGGATGTGTCAGGGTCTGGAAAGCGCCAATTCGTAGCTTTAGGCAGGCGATTTGTGCTGGCGACAAATCGACAACCACAACTTTCGCTGGATCGAGTGTCAACATAGCCAGCGCATTATCCCCGGCCGAGCAGATGGATACCAGCGTTCCTCCCGCACAATCGCCCAGCGCGTCGGTCAAAACGTCTGCATCTTCCCACAGCTGTGCATAGCGGATGTGATCAAAATCAGCCTTGCCTTCGATTTCACTATGCCCCATCGCACCGTTCCACCTTGCCACTTGCCCCGTCGACCGACAGGGTTTCGCCATCCTTGATCCAATGAGTGGCCCCTTTCAGACCGACCACACATGGGATTCCCAACTCTCGCGCCACTATTGCGGAATGCGACAAAAGTGACCCCCGTTCCACAACAATGGCCGAGGCGTTCGAAAATACTGCGATCCAGCCCGGATCGGTGTGACGCGCCACGAGGATGTCACCAGGTTGCAGCGCCTCAGTCCGCGGGTCACGGATCACACGGGCCTTTGCAATAACTTGTCCAGCTGAACAGCCGGTACCGGATTTAATCCGCTCCGGATCGCTGTCTACCTCTTCTATTTCCGCCCAAATCGGAGCAATGGCGGGACCTCGAATTTCTATACGTTCTGGCGGATCCGGACGCTGGGACGCAGCGGATTCTTCGCGCTGACGCTGCGCGACTATGGTTTTCAGATCAGGCGATAGGCTGAACCCTTCGACGGCTCCCAAGACTTCATACGTCGTCAGATGAAATACGTCGCGGGGTTCTGCAAGCAGCCCCCTTGCCGAAAACTCTCGACCAATTCCCAGAAAAACACGTCTGGCATGGCCAAAGATACGTGTGCGTTCAAAGCGCAGGTTTTCACGGTCACGTACGCGGCCCTTGGCCCAGCCTACGAACCATTTGGATAGGTAGCGTTTCAGCGGATTGCCGGGAAACAGGGTTTTCCAATCCGGCTCGGTGCCGATGTGTCGCTTACCCTCGGGACGGGCGGCACTGGCTGCGACGGCCATCAACAGGCTGGTGGGATCATCGCGCAGCGGAATGCTCTCCAGCTTCAACTCCTCAGTGCATCGATCCCCGAATTTATCGAGATATGACCGAACCTCGGCTTCAATCTCAGGGTAAGGAGCAAGGGTTTCCAACCGGCATTTCGCGCCTAGCTGATCAGCAATCCCGGCCTCGCGGACCAAACGAGCCATGCGGGCAATACGCTGCGCCGGTTCAGCCGAGGTTATTTCACCCTGACCAATCATGACATCGTTATGCAACAACAGCCCGTCTTCACCCAACCACCTGTGCAGCAAGTTGCGCGATGCACCAAACGCAACCATGCAAAGGAAATCATTGATAAGCGGCGCATCCCAGCGATCCAGTAGGGTGCTTTCGATCTGACGATACTCGGCGGCCAGTTCGGTCGCATTCGCAGCTTCTATGTCCAGACCACGGTCCAGAACATCGTTCAGCCTGACATAGAATTTACACCGCGTACGCGGCAAACGCACGGCCTGCCAGATCAGACTGCCCGCTACCGTCGCTAGTTTGGCGTATTCCAGTATCTTGCGCACACCTCTGGCAGGAGCAGGTCCAATGCTATCTGTGATCTCGCGGGGCATGGGTTCGGACACACCCATCATCGTTTCCATGTAATCGCGATTCAGCGAGAACCCCGGCAGCAACGCCAGCGCCCGATACCAGTTGACCAGATTGTAGTAGACACGCCCATCAATACGCCCAAGAAAATTGTCGAATATGGCTGAGTTCTGCGCGACAGTTTTATTCGAAACGCCCAGAAGCCGCACAAAAGCGCGATAAACCCGTGAGTAGACGTGCAGGGCAAAAGAATAGGTCAGTGGACTGACCATGCCCGGATAGCTTTCGACGATGTTCGAATTGTCAAAAATGGTAAGTACATCATCCGGCACCGCCACTGGTCGCAGCTCGGTCGTAATCGGCCGAGCCTGAAGAATGTGCAGCCCATCCGCATCGAACGCCCACTCGATGTCTTGGGGGACGCCAAAAGCCTCTTCCGCTTTGCGCGCCAGCATCGCAACCTGCAGCACCTGTTCCGGTGTCAAAACCTGAGGCGTGGTTTGCGCGCACTCGGGCTGTTTGGCTTGATCAATAATCCAATCCTCACCATCAACCTCACCTGCTACCAGCGCATCGCCTAAACCTTTGATGGCAGACACGACAACGGTGTTTCGCTGCCCGGTCACTGGATCGGCCGAAAAAGCAACACCCGCGGTCGTCGCATCAATCATGCGCTGTACGATTATCGCGGGCGCTTCTGCCTCGCCACCGGATTTGACCGAGCGATAAGTGGCGATTGTATCCGCAAACCCCGATTGCCAAACCTGTTTTGCCGCCTGTATGACCTTGCTACCGGTGACATTCAAAACCGTATCAAACTGACCTGCATGGCTGTGTTCGACACCATCTTCGGCCCGACCGGAACTACGCACTGCATAATACCCCGGACCCAACGCATCCAATGCAGCGCCAAGCGCCTTACTCAACCCACGTGCTGCGACAGGCCCTGTCTTACCTGCACGGAATGCGGCATCGGTGATAACAAAAAACGCAGGTGGATTGAATCCGCGACGAGCGAGGTTTGATAGCGCAGCGGCTTTTCCTCCGACCACTGTTGGGTCAGTCGCATCGGATTGATTGATGATAAGGGTCATCTAAAGCCTCCAATCAGGAACGGCAGAAAGCCCGCAGTGGCATAGCAGAAAAACACCCATAGTCCCGCGATTGCGTCCATCTTGTCCTGTGCCTTGGGTGTTGGAGCCTTCACATAGCTGCGTGCCGCAAGACCACAAGGCACGAAAGCAGCGGCCCCGACCAATACGGTTAACCAACCAGCTCCAGACGCAAACCCCGTGCCAACCAGAAACACGAATGACAGCACAACGCAGCACAGCCAAATGATAGCGGCGCGGCGATACCCCCAAAGACCGGAATAGGTGTCCACCCCGTCAATTTCGTTTTCGGGCGACCATAGCTTGCGACCGATCTCAAGAACGCAGCCATTCACGAAAGACAACGCTAGAAATAACCACAGCTTTGATGCGGCCCCTCCGACCGGAAGCCATTCGATGCTGGTCAGCAGCAAGTCGATCAGCGGCATGATCGCCATATGACTGACGAGATATAGAACTGGGCGCGCCTTTAACCAGGTTGGCACCCCGAACTCGGCCGTCATTGCCGCCAGCCATACCCAAACCAAAAAAAGGCACCACAGAACCGGGAGGTACCAAAACCATGCAGCGGCGGCGGCCATGGGTAGGGTCAGCAAGCCAAGGACAAGCACCTCAGCCGGGGACACCAGCCCTCGGGGTATCGGTCGCTCGGGCCGGTAGCGGCGGTCGTCCTCGGCATCCTTGAATTCGTCGCAAACGCGCATCTGGAAAAACAGCGCCATCGCCAGTACGAACCCCACCACAAAGGCAGACCACTCGGGCAATGGTCGATCACCAAGCCGGGCCGATACGCAGATACTTGCTGCTGAAAACACCAGCAAAAGCGGAACAGTTTTCTTCAGTGGGAAGCGTTCGGATTGATATATCCACAGTCGAGCCAGCAAAGTCATCTTTGGCGGGCCAAACTTTCATGGGCTCGCGTGAAATGCCCCGCAGCGATTGCAGCGACAATCGATATTTCTCCGCACAGGCATATGGCGGCAGCCACTTCGGCCAGCGCCGTGCCGTGGCCGGCGCCTTTCAATCCCAGAATGTTCAGTGCCGCAGTCTGGCTGGGCAAACCGGTACCACCGCCCACGGAGCCGACAAGGATGTTCGGGAGCGTCACCGAGCAGAAAAGATCATCCCCTCTGGGCTCCATCCGCGTCACCCCCATCGCGCTTTCGGCGACACAGGCCGCGTCCTGCCCAGTTGCTATGTAAAAGGCCGCAAGCCCATTGGCATAATGGGCCTGAGCTCCAAGCTGACCCGACAGATGTGACCCAAGATTGGCGACCCGACCATAAGCCAGCATGGCATCCACGGTGGTGCCAAGCGTCTTTTCCACGATGTCCGCAGGCAAGGTTACCGACGCGCTAACCTTTCGGCCACGACCCGTTACCAATCCAAGCGCCGAGGCTTTTTTGTCGCCTGAAAAATTTCCCTCAATATACCAGTTCTCAATTGGAACTGGACAGTCTTTGGTGATGGTGCAACACAGCGCATCCGTTGCAATGGTTACCATGTTCTGACCGGCCGCATCACCTGTGGTGTAGCGGCAAATCAGAAAGACGATGTTTGTGTCTATGAAAGGCTCCAGCGAGACAAGTTTTCCATGCCCGGTTGTGGCATCAGCCGCCGCCTGGAGTTCATCGACATTGCTGACCACCCAATCCACGAACTGACCGGCCTGCAAAAGGCTTTCGAACACAAAGGCCGGCGTGCGCAAAACACCTTCATACAATACAGCCGTGCTGACCCCACCAGACCGACCAGCTGCAAAGGCCCCCCGCGCATAAGAGGCAACAAGCGCGGCCTCAGTCGTCGCCAGAGGCACATAAAAATCCCCGTTGGCGTTCATACCGTTCAAGCGCAAAGGCCCGACGATGCCAACTGGCACTTTCACAGTTCCAATGAAGTTTTCAATATTGGCGCTGTAGGTTTCAGATGCCTCGACTGTTGCAGGATCCGCAATCAATGCCTGATCTGCGCCGCTTGCCTTGGGCTTTAGATGATCCCAGAACCGCGCAACTGTCTTACGGTCAGCCTTGCGAGAGGGGCGTATAGGCGAAAACACTTCGTCACTTGGGGCCATCTGCTGTGGCGTGCGTTCAACATCATATCGCATTTTGATGCGCCGCAGCATCTCCCGCACATGAAATGGAATGATCAAATGGCAGCTCCAATAAACGCTGTGCAAACGGCTGCAGATTGAATTCTGCGCCGGCTGCACCCTAACAAGAAAGTATGCGATTTCCAGCGAATACATCCAGTTGGAGATTGTGAGTGATCCTACCTTTTTGAGTTGCTCGGCCCCAGACACAGGCCCGGCATTTGCTTATCGGTCTTTGGAGACGAGGATATTGGCAAGTTGTATCACGCTCATGATCACGCCCCCACTAGACAGGATGTCTGGTTGACGCGGGCGTCGCGACACCCTTGACCGTGGGTTTCGACGCCGCTCGCCAATAGCCGTAGCCCATGATCCCGGCACCGGCGAGTGCGTTGCCCAAGGTGACATACATCAAATTGTGGGCGGCTCCGGCCAGGGTGATGCTGTCGGGATGATCTGAGAGTAGCGCCAGTGAAAACACAGTCATGTTCGCAACACTGTGTTCAAACCCGGCGGCGATAAATGCATACAGGCACCAGAAGATGACGATGCATTTGGTAACATCGTCTTTTGCGCGCGCCGAACACCACAAGGCGAGACAAACCAGCCAATTGCACAGGATCGCTTTGGCGAACAGCTCCAACTCGGTGCCGTGCATCTTCTTGGTGGCCACCTTGTAAAGCAAAGCGTCTTCTCCTGCTCCCAGGATAAGTCCGCCACCGCCTACGACGAACAGCAACGTCAACAATATGGCCCCGATCAGATTTCCTGCCCAACTGACAAACCAACAGCGCAGCACATCCGACCACGCAATACTTTTGGCAAGCAATCCGTGCGTCATGTACATGGTGTGACCGGTGAACAGCTCGGCCCCTGCAAAGACCACAAGGGTCAAGGCGATACCGAAGCTAGCCCCCATGACGATGGGACGGATGGATGGATCCGCGCCCTGCCCCACGGAAAAGATCAGCAGGATGCCCGCCCCAACAAACGCACCTGCCTTTACAGCGAGGATCAGAAAGGCGATTGGATCTGCTCGCAGGTTGACGCTTTTCTTTTGCGCCAGTTCTGCAAACCCAATGACTGTGTCAGCATAGGTCATTTCGTATTACACTCCACAGCTTGCGCAGCTGGTCGCATTCGACCTTTGGCCGTTTGGAATTCCAAACAGGATCGGGATAGCCCAGAGACAGGCCAAGCCAGCAGCGAGGTAGAGAAAGGCCATGCCCAGATCCTTCTGAGCCGAGACCAGGTAGGAGTTGCAGATCCTGACAGGTGCATGCGTGTACAGAAATCCCAACACGCCCAGCATCGACAGCGCGTTCGCCTTCAAAAACCCCCTCAGGACCGGACCCAGCCAGGGCCAGGACACCCTTAGAGGAACGCCCAACAACAGTGGCAAGCTTAGGTATTTGGCAATTTCGCCCGTCGATGTCAGCGCCCAATCGACATTTCGCGGAAGCATCCAGAACAGAAAGACGGTTAAGGCGACAAGGAGCAATGGAACCGCCCATTCACGCCGGACTTGCCTGTTCCAAACGATCAAGACCCCGGCAAGAACCAGCAATGGCATCTGAACCAAGACATGCTGGATCGGGCTTTCAATGACCGCATAACGAAGTGCGACAGCTTCGGCAGCCGCGAGTAATGCAAGGCCAAGAAACTTCATGAGCTGTGCTCCTCCAAATGGGTCAGAACAGCGTCAATCGCATCAGTGTCAAAGACCGCCGAAAAGCGGCCGTCTCTGTCAATCACATGGATTGCGGCATTGTGCTGAAACCCACCCCATTCATCCGGGATGACGGTCACGTCAAACAGCTTCAACAATGCCGGTAAATCTTCTGACCTCGGCCGCGCGACGGTCCACATTTTGCCGTCCGCTTCATGAACCTCTCCGTAAGTCGCCATTTGCTCTGGTGTATCCCGCTCAGGATCGAAGCTGACCGAGATCATCCGGACGGGCACTTCACGCAGCTCCAGTTGATCCCGGATCTCGGCAAAATCCGCTGCAGAAATCTGACAGATGTCGCCACAGACAGTGTAGATGAACTCGACCAGAACCACCTCTTGCCCTTGCGGTGACAGAGGCAGCAACTGACCTGACATATCTTCCAGTTGTAGGGCTGGAACTGGACGTGGAGCGCGTTCCACATCCAGTCTCCGCGCGGCTTCGCTAGTGAATGCCTGCACTCCGTCAGTGGCATGCCAGAGTGTTCCCAAGCCTATGCTTGCGACAAGAACCGAGGGAAGAGCGTCGGCCATCATCAGCCGTTGCTCCGCCCAAGACGCAGCACAAAGCGCAGAACAAAGAGCAACGTTCCCAACACAACAAGCACGCTGAACAAAGTGCCAATACGGTCATGGGTCAGCCATTCTTCGTAGTGCACCGCCCAACGGCGGGGAATCGAAGCCGCGCCAGAGAACAGAAACACTGTCACAAACCCAGCAGCACCCGCGAGGTAGGTCACAAAGGTGGCACGGTCCAGCCCGCTCATCTGGGCGATGGTTTTGCCACGGACCAACCAGGCCATGAAACCAAAAGCCATCGCCACTTCACCCAGCAATAGATAGGTGTGGAAATGCCCGGGGACCCACATAGTGTTGTGCATCACCTTGTTCACGCTGATCATTCCATCGATCGACGCGGGGATTGAGCCAACCGCCCAGCCTGCCACGGACAGAACCAGCAGCGAAGACGTCAGATCCCAGGTCATTTTTGAGCCGCGCACGTAGAGGAATGTGGAAAACGCCGTGACCGCGATAAGGGGAATGCCGCTGAAGTACGAAACCAGTTGCCCGATCACCAGCATCCAGGGTGGCATGACAACATCTTGCAGCAGATGGTGCCAGTAAACAGCCATCACGAATATCAGTACGGCATTCCAGGCTATCGCAAACAGTCGGTTCGATTTCCAAGGCTTGCCGGTGTATTCCGGCAGGATTTCATAAACCGCAGTCACTGCCATATAGATCGAGGCATTGATGAAAACGTGGCCAAAGAAATAGATCAGGTTCTTGGCCAGCAGCGCATTAACTTCAAATCCCGGTACCAGCAGATGGACAAGGCTTGCCACCAAAACCGCTGCGCCCAGGATGATCCCGATCGAATTGAATACGGTCACTGCAGCTGCTGCGACGATGGTTGGCGGTGGAGGGTTCTTGTCCTCACGCCCAAGGATCAGGTTCCAGCCCAAGGCCCGTACAAGGCTACCATAGCGGGCATGAATCTGGCGACCGAGCTCCAGATAGTACAACAAAAATCCTACGCCGATCGAAATATATCCAAGCATAAACGCAGCCGCTGCACCTGCCTCCCACGCTCCGCCGGACATTGCCGGTAACGGATACAGGAATGTCCATGCGCCGCCATATCCGCCGATGAAGATCGAGCCCAAGATCAAGGCCACGCCCAACAAAAACAGGGCAAGGAATGCCCAAAAAATTCTTGGCGTCAGAACTATGTGACGTCCGCAAAAATACCACATGATCGCGGCGCCAGACAGCGCCGCTGTACCGACCATTCCGGCACCATGGGCCGTCAGGAGCTGATAGAACAATGCAGGATCCACTTCGATCCATTGACCCTGCGCGGCGCGCATGATCAGGCCAAAGACCATCATCAAGGCAAAAACCACGCCTGAAAGGATCATCGTGAGCTTGACCGCTCCGGTTTGAGGTTCAGCGGCGATTGATTTCCCCGCAAAAGGTTCAGATGCAGTGCTCATTCAGTCCTCCACCGCGACGACTTCGAATTCGTTGACCATGTCCTGATGCGCCACTCCGCAGAACTCCATGCACAGGATTTGGTAGGAGCCCGGATCATCGAACGTATACGTGACTTCGGTTGTGTAGCCCGGGATCACCTGGACCTGCGTCAGAAGGCGAAGGTCTGAAGTGTAAATGCCCAATCCGTGGGTAACGTCTTCGGTCGTGGCGCTAAAATTTATGGGTATTCCAGCGGGGATCTCGACTGTGTCGATATCCCACCACCACTGCCCGCTGGTGATAGAGACGGTCAAGGCGTCGTCTGTGCTGGCTACGGCATGCGGCCACGGTCGCAATGTGCCAACCGCAACAATTACGCCGACAATCGTCATTGCCCAGATCAAGCCCGAACGTTTCGAGTTGGCCTTGGGTCCGGGTTCCGACCCATCAGAAGCCCGCACGGCCAACCAGAAGACAAGTGACAGCACTGCCATCAGGATCAGCGAGATCAATAACACAACGGGCTGCATGAGTCATCTCCTATATTAGGTATTCTAAATACCCAATATAAAGGTAAGAAAAAGATGTCAATAAAATAGGCATTTTCAAAGCCTATTATTTATGGGAAGAATAACCATGCAAATTACCAAGTTCTCCGACTATGCCCTGCGCATCCTGATCCATCTTGCCACCCACGAAGAAGGGTTGATGTCGACGCGTGAGATCGCGGCTATGCAAAACTTGCCCTTTAATCACCTAGCCAAGATCTCTCAGTGGCTTACACACGAGGGCTATGTGGAATCTGTGCGTGGACGAAACGGGGGTATGCGTATGGCCCTACCTCCCAATGCGATATCGATTGGCGGCCTACTACGAAAATCCGAACGCGGCACACCTTTGGTGGAATGCATGAAGGAAGACGGCGGCTGTTGTGTAATGACGCCCGCTTGTGGATTGTTGCCAATTCTGAACGAAGCTCAGGAGGCGTTTTTTGCTGCCTTGGACACCAAGACTTTACAGGACGTATTGGAAGGAAACCGTGGCATGAAAAACCTGATCCGAGCGTTGGAAGTCAGTCATGCGCTGGCATCAAGCGATTAATACGCAAACTGTAGTCCTATAATAATTTGATTGTTACTTGGCCGCGCCAGGCACAGCCTTTACAATCGCCTGCCCTTCCCATGCCTCGAAAGCCATGGACAGGTGCCATGCCTTGAACCCGATGTAGCCGACCAGAAGGACCAGTATCATCAGATACATTGCCCTTCGGAATCGTGGATTTTCTTCAACTTGGTGCATCTTCTGCATTCCACAGTAGATACAACGTGAGCATTCGAATCTGGGCGTCGCTCAGACGTCCTTCCCACGCAGGCATTACACCTTGCCGACCGTGATAAATGCTATGGTAAATCTCATCCCGGTCGCCTCCATAGATCCAGCGTTCATCACCCAGATCGGGCGCGCCGATTTCATAGCCCCCGCGCCCGTCATCGCCATGACATGCCACGCAGTTTTCTTCGAAAACCAATCTTCCTTTTTCGGCCGCTGTCGCATCATGCTGCCGTCCAGACAGAGACAAGACAAATTCCGTGACCTCTTTGACCTGCTGCTTATCGATCATGCCATCCGCACCGAAAGCAAGCATCTTTGCGACCCGTGTATCGTCATGCTGCGCATTAATCCCATATCGAATGGTAGCCTCTATCTCTTCCGGCGAGCCTGACCACAGCCAATGACCGTCCACCAGATTGGGAAAGCCAACCTGTCCTTTAAGATCACTCCTGTGACAAGCCGCACAGTTGTCAGCATAAAGCTTGGAAATCGAAGCGCTATACCGCGCCTCAAGCGCGGGGTCGGCGGCCAGTTCCTCGATATCCCCGGAAGCGAAGGGCGCGAAGGTCATCTCTCGATCTGCATCAGCTTGCAGAAGTGCCGTCGTAACTTCTGCGCGCGAGGAATAGCCAAGCATTCCCTTCGCGTAGTTACGCACACTCGGGAAAGATGGATAAAACACCCAATACAGCGCTGCTATGATGATACTGATCCAAAGCGCCCATCGGGCAGCCCAGGGAACGGGTGTGTCCAACTCTTTGATACCGTCCCATTCATGGCCTGTCAGATCGGTGCCGGAAACGGGATCCTTTTCCTTCATCGACATGGCTGGTCCTCCCGGCTGTCGAGTGGGGATTGGGCGGCATGGTCGTAAACCTTCCGGCGCGAGGGCCAATAGGTCCAAATAGCTGCAGCTAAAAAGACGACCAGCAGGTAGATTGCGCCCCAAGTCTTGGAGAAAACGAGAACCGTATCATGTGTCATCGTTGAACATCCTCAAGGTTTAACGAGTCCAGATCGGCCAATGTGCCAAGAACCTGAAGATAAGCCACAAGAGCATCCATTTCCGTCAGCTTGCCCGGTTGTCCGTCATAATCCCGAACCTGAACCTTTTCGCCGTAACTTTCTTGTAATTCTCCTTCAAAGTACTGCTCAGCATCCGCCTGCCATGCAGCGTCCTTTTCGGCGTTTTCGATCTGGGCGTCCGTATAGGGCACACCAGCTCGGCTGAGCGCTGTCAGCGAGGCAGGTAAATGTCCTGTCCCAAGGCGCGCCTCGGACAGAAACGCATAACCCGGCATGATCGACCCCTCGACCAGCTCTCGCGGCGCTTCCAGATGCGCCACATGCCACGCGTCAGAGTATTTACCGCCAACTCGCGCCAAGTCCGGCCCTGTACGTTTCGAGCCCCATTGGAACGGGTGGTCATACATGCTTTCGGCGGCCAGGCTGTAGTGCCCATAGCGTTCGATGTCCGACCGTAGGGTGCGGATCATTTGACTGTGGCAGGCATAGCAGCCCTCGCGCACATAGATATCGCGCCCGGCTAGTTCCAGCGGAGTGTAGGGCCGCATGCCGTCGACTTCTTCCACCGTGTTTTCGATGGTGAACAAAGGGGCGATTTCAACAATGCCACCGATTGATGCAACCAGCAGGATGGCCATCGCAAAGCCAAGTGAGTGGCGTTCAAGCTTTTGGTGTTGTGTACTCATGGGCTGCTACTCCGCCGGCTGGACCAAAGGTCCGGATTGCCTGGTCTCGGTTTGCCGCGGCCCACTGACCGTCATGTAGATGTTGTATGCACCGATGCACGCACCGATCAGATACAGCAGCCCCCCGATCGCACGGGCGACATAGTAAGGATGCATTGCGATCACACTGTCGAGGAAGGAATAAAGAAACGCACCATCCGCATCATAGGTCTGCCACATCAGCGATTGTGTGATGCCACTGTTCCACATAGCGCCGACGTAAATCAGCGTCCCGCTCAGGGCGAGCCAGAAGTGCCATGCCTCCAGCCGCAATGAATACACGCCATCTCGTTTCCAAATCCAGGGCACCATTTTATACATGGCACCAAAGGTGATGAAGGCGACCCAGCCCAACGCCCCCGCATGTACATGGCCGACGGTCCAATCCGTGTAGTGGCTCAGCGAATTGACCGGACGGATCGCCATGAACGACCCTTCGAATGTCGACAGTCCGTAGAACAGAATCGCGACCATCATAAACCGGACCGCCGGATCCGTCCGGACCTTATCCCAGGCCCCGTTGATCGTAAGGATGCCGTTGAACACAGAGGCCCAGCTGGGGACCAGCAGGATGATCGACATGGTCATGCCAAGGTACTGAACCCAGTCCGGTAGTGCAGTGTAGTGAAGGTGATGTGAACCAGCCCAGAGATACAGGAAGGTGATCCCCCAGAAGCCAACAATTGACATTCGGTAAGAGTAGATCGGCCGGTTCACAGCTTTGGGCAAGAAGTAATACAGCATCCCTAGGAACCCGGCGGTCAGCAGGAAGCCAACAGCATTGTGCCCATACCACCATTGCGTCATTGCATCCTGTGTGCCGGAAAACAGCGAGTAGCTTTTGGGATAGGCGATGGAAACCGGAACCGAGAGGTTGTTCACCGTATGCAGCATCGCGATGACGACGATGAAGGCCAGGTAGTACCAGTTAGCCACATAGATATGCGGTTCAGCTCGGCGAGAGAGCGTCTTTAGGTACAGACCTAGATAACCAACCCAGACGATCAGCAAAACCAGATCCATATACCATTCCGGTTCGGCATATTCCTTGGATTGGGTGATCCCCAAGGGGTAGCCGGTCGCCGCAAGGACCATGAACAGATTGTACCCCCAGAACACCATCCAGGGCAGCGATTCACTGGCCAATCTGGCGCGCGAGGTACGTTGGACCACATAAAACGACGTCGCGATTAACGCGTTGCCGCCAAAACCAAAAATCACGGCAGATGTATGAACCGGGCGCAAACGGCCGAAGTTCGACCAGAACATATCGCCGTTCAGTGCTGGAAACGCCAACTGCCAGGCGAGGATATCGCCAACCGTGAACCCTATGATTGCCCAAATCAGCGCGGCGATGACACCAAACCGAATGACCTTGTCATTGTATTCTAAAGGGATGTCCTTTGGGGCCTCGCTCAAACGGTTGATCATCCACATCAACCCCCAACCAGCGGCTATTGCGATCAACCAACCATGCAGCACGTAGGCGGTAGGAACCCCCCAGCCAAGTATGGCTACGCCACCGACAAAGATCAAAGCAAGGGCACACAGGACGGCAGCATCCTCAAGAAAACTCTCACGCTGCATCGGGCGCCTCCTGCCGGTGGAAGCGTACTTCAAACTCGACTTCGCCAATCGGATTCACCGAATGAGTTTCCTGTGGTGCGAACACAGCAGTATCCCCTGCGCCCAGAAGTAGGTCATCCTTGTCATCCCGGCACAGTAGAAGCTGCCCATGTTGCACAGCCAATTGACCCCAGACACCCGCTTTGGTGCTGTGATCTTTGCGCAGCTTTTCTGGCAATGTCTCATGCGTGAACCGCGAGGTCGCATAGTGCACCACGCCTTTTGGAAGCGCTTCGGTCATTTATGCATCTCCATGAAAAAGCTCGGCATAAGCATGCCAGGTCGCGTACCCGAGCAATGGGAACACCACGACCAAACCCAGTAGCCCGGACAGTATTCCAACCAAAGTCAAAAGAGTGATGATGGCTCCCCAGCACAAGCAAAGCTTGAAGTTGTGAGTGGTGGCGTTAAAGCTGAGCCCCATAGCCGAGAAGCCATCGATCTGGCGGTCGATCAGCATTGGCAATGAAAACGCTGACACCGCAAACCCTAATGCCGCAAACAGCCCGCCAACGAATGATCCTGCGATCAACAGCGCCCATCCTGATGACGTAGTAATCAGCAAAAGCAGCGTATCTGCGAAGCTTGAGAATGGGCGCAGCCCGTAGACTATGGCGAACATAACTGTGGCCGCGCGAATCCAGATTAGGGCAAAAACCATCAGTATGACGCCCACCAACGTAATCTGACCCGTGGCCGCTCTGAGCCCTGTTTTACCGCTTGCTACGGAATAAAGACCAATCGTTGCAAGTGGTCCGACCAAAACGCCGCCAGCTAGCAAAGGCAACAAAACCCAACCAAGATCGTTGAGCATCAGGGCCGCAACGCAAATCCACCCCAGAACTACGAGTGAACCACCGTAAAGCAAGGAATATCCCGGGTTGCGTTTCACGTCGCCCCAGCCCGCCTGCAGCCAACGTTTGACAACGCGTGCGGGAGGATCAGAGATGACCTGAGCTTTGGTATAGACAGAGACCGTCATGACAACACCGGCGGAGCGTCAGCCTCTCGACGAAAGTTCTCAATTCCGAATGACAAGCCCTTACCGATCCTCCTGGCCAAATGTGAGAACGCTTCGGCGGTTGCAGGTTTAAGGGCTTTTTTTGCGGTGTCTTCGAACAGGTCGAGCCACAGGCGAAAATGTTCTGGCTGGATTTCAGAGTTCGCCAGGTGAACCTGCATCGGGTTACCCGAATAGCCTGTCTCTCGAAGAATGGCGCCGCGCCAAAAGGCTGCGATCTTTTCTTCGTGTTCCGGCCAATCTTCGATTGCCCTGCCAAATACCGGCCCCAGATCAGGATGCACTCTGATGCGCGCATAGAACCGGTTGACCAAAGTCGCGATTTCATCCGCTGTGATGTCAAACATATGTGGCCGAATTGGCATGGTACGAGTCATCGGATCTACCTTAACGATACGCCTCACTATCTGCGCACTATAATAGGTATTGTCAATACCTATTATAGTGCGCATGGTACGACCTACATCAAGGGGAAAGGCGCGTGGGTCTATCTTTACCCAGCCGTCGACAACCACGGCAAAACGCTCGACGGAATAGAAGTGGTGCACATAATCCGCAAAGGACAAATCACGCCCGGTGTCTGTCCGTTTCGGCAATTTGCGGAGCTGGCGGCTTAGTCCGCCGGTACAAAGATATCACTGTGGCAAGTTAAAACTTCGCAACAGATCCCGTCCGGTTTATTGCGCCGATGATAACGTGATTTGCCGACGGAAGCCGGCAGGTGAGAGGCCGATTTCCCTCTTGAAAACGCGTGCAAAAGCAGAATCCGATGCGTATCCAGCACGTTCTGCCGCATCCGAAACAGAACTTGATGGGTCAGTAAGACAGCGTTTGGCGATCTCCAGCCGCCAAGCTGTTACGTATTGCATTGGCGACATCGCCATCTTTTTCTGAAACTGAACCGCAAAGTTTGTTCGTGACATGCCTGCAATGCGCGCCATTGTTTCTATCGTCCAGGATGCGCTTGGATCCTTGTGAAACGCGTCAAGAGCCCGGGCCAGATGGTGATCAGAGAATCCGTTCAAGCCCCACCTCGAGGATTCGTCACTTTCCACAAACGAACGTATGGCCTGCGCAAGAATGGCTTCTGACATTTTCAAAGCAATGAGATCGCCACCGAGGCGAAGACCCCCGGCCTCATCTCCGATCATGCGCAGTGTCGCCTCCATCCATTTTCCAGCGGATTCCCCGTAATTCCTGAGGTGAATGAACGGTGGAAGGCGTTCCAACAGTATATGTTTTGCATGAGGGTCGAATGAAAAATGGCCGCAGATAAGTTGCGTGTCACGTTCATCGCCGTCGCCGCCGTAAACCAGAACCCCAGTCCCAGTGTATCCCGACCGTTCGATGACCGTGTCCAGCGGCAAAACTGCATTTCTTGTTTCAGCCGCGCAGTACAACTTGTGTGACGCGCCATGCGGAACAATCAACAGATCGCCCTGCTCCAGCGCCACCACTTTTTCATATCCTTCAACTTCGATCAGGCAATTGCCCCTATGAGCAAAATGAAATCGGGCGACGTTTTTGAACTTGGGAACTTCAATCCCCCAAGGGGTGGTCAACGAAGTTCGAAAATAGAGCGCGCCTTGAACAGACAGTTTCGTAAGAATATCGCTAAGCAAATCAAGCATGCATTTTCATGGCAGTATTTGGCGTTTTTGTACAGCAGCTTGAACGATCTGCACAGAAAATCGAACGTTCCCGCATATATCTCACTTCCCGGTTCGGATTACTCCTATTGCCATCGTAACACTCAGTGGAGTCTCCAAAATGAAGAAACTGATTTCCGCATTTGCTGTGGCACTTGCCATGACTGGCGCTCAAGCCTCTGCGCAGGACGTCGCCGAGATGAGCGATCTCGAATACGCTCACATTGCCTATACGGCCGACAACATCGACATTCGGTATGCCTATCTGGCGCTGGCTTTGTCTTCGAACCCCGACATCCATGAATTCGCAAACACGATGATCCGCGACCATACTGCCGTGAACGCAGCGGCCTTGGGCCTGCTCGAAAAACTGGGCGCGTCAGCGCAGGACAATGCGTTCAGCCAAACGCTGAATGCCAATGCCGAAGAGATCATCGATGGCTTCGTCAAGCTGCGTGGAGCAGAGTTTGATGCCGCTTATGCAGCCAATGAATTGGCCTATCACCAGGCGGTGAATGATCTGGTGGAGAACACGATGATCCCCAATATCGACAATGCCGAGGTGAAGGCTCTGTTCGAGCAGGGCCTTGAGATCTTTAAAGCCCATGAAGGTCACGCCGAAATGATGGTCGAGGCACTGCAGTGATGGGAAAAGCCCATTCACGCCGTCGCGTAATGGTTGGAGCGGTCGCATCGGCGGCCGCTCTCGCTTTAACCCGAACGCGGGCCCGGGCGGCAGAACCCGTAGTCCACGAAGTCAAGATCAAAGCATTTGCATTCACGCCAAAGCTTCTGAACGTGTCTGTTGGTGATACCATTCAATGGACCAATGAAGATCTGGCACCACATACGGCCACGGCCGATGAGTTCGGATGGGACACTGGGGAGATCCCAAACGGTGTCAGCGCCAAAGTTGAGGTTACTAAAGGTATGGAAACAAAATATTTCTGTGCGTTTCATCCACATATGAAGGGAACAATTGTGATTATGTGATTTGGCTCATTGGATCGACTGAACGAAAGCGGACTATGATGCAGGTCGCAGCATATGGAACTTTGTGCTTCGCACCTTCCAGCTTCTGTTGGGGCACACAAAGATGGGCAGCACGGTCAGGTATCTTGGCGTTGAACTTGAAGATGCCTTGGCTATCTCTGAAGCCATTGAAATATAACATCTCTGGGCCGCTCTCGCTGGCAACCCGAAGCGGACCATCATCGCAACTTCAAGTGCTGCGATGCAGTGTTCTCAAAATCCGGCGAGGGTCACGAGCAATATGCGACTTCACTGCACGGAAGTGAATGAGTGCTTTAATTGGCATATTCTTTCGACAGAAACTCGGGCGACTCGAAGAAAGTGGATTTTTGTCTGGCAAACACTGTTTTGTGTTCTGACACCCCATCCACTAGGGATGGTGTTGCATTTAGCAGGAAGTGAGCCGACCTATGCATAACATCATTGCACGAAGAAACTTCGCCGTTGCGGTAGCAGAAGAGGCAGGCGCGCTTGCACTAGAGTATTTTGCTTCCAGAGATACCTTGGTCATTGATCAAAAAGGCGCGCAAGACTGGGTCAGCGAGGCGGATCGCAACGTCGAAACCTTCATTCGTCAAAAGATTATGAACTCTTTTCCCGATGATGGGATTTATGGCGAAGAACACGCGGAAAAAGCTGGCTCCAGCGGTTTTGACTGGGTGATCGATCCGATTGATGGGACAACGAACTTCGTCAATGGTATTCCGGCCTGGACGATTGTCTTAGCGGGCGTCTCAGACAGTCAGACGCAGGTCGGCGTAATTTTCGAGCCAAACGTTGGTGAAACTTACGTGGCGGTCCGAGGCGAAGGTGCCACTTTGAATGGACACGCCATGCAGGTTGCCTCAAGCGTGGAACTTGCAAGTGGGACCGTCTCAATTGGCTATTCGAACCGGGTCGAAGCATCAAAGGTCATTCCGGTGATTGCGGCCCTTATCGAACGTGGCGCTCTTTATCATCGCAATGCAAGCGGTGCGCTTTCGCTGGCCTATGTCGCGGCGGGACGTCTATTGGGGTACATTGAAGAACACATGAACGCCTGGGATTGCCTCGCCGGTCAGTTGATGATTGCCGAAGCAGGTGGCGAGATCGAGGATCAAGACGCCGACGGGATGATCCGGGACGGTGGTCGCGTAATCGCTGGCACACCGGCCGTGTTCGAGACCTTGAAAATGATCTGCGACGACGCTTGGAACGAATAACGTCGTTCAGGCAATCGGGCTCGACCCGAATTCAGGTTGAAGAGTTTTAATATCCGCACGCCAGAAGTGGCCCAGACCAGGTTGAACAATCCGACGATCGATTTTCTGCCCTGCAAGATGGCATCAAAGCAGTGTTCCGACCGCGCCGTGGGTTAAAATGGCCAAGTCTCTTCTGTCGCGGTTTTTGACGATTGACAGGACTGTTCGAACGATATGCAGTTGCGCGGCATGGGCTGTTTCCCAACTGCAGAAGCTGGACTTGGGTGCCTTGAAGAAGGTGTCAGCGGCGGACCTCGAATATCGAGGGACGAAGGGAGCCGGTAGTGCTTCGGTCGTTCTCACTCAATCCAGGCTCGGAATTCGCGACCAGCCCCAAAGGCTTTGCGAGGATAGCGTCTGTTTCGGACGCTTTTCGCTCGGTACTGGACCAGATATCTGTCACGCTAGACATGGTCTTACTTTGTGAAAATGTGTCGGCTCGGGCGCGGCCAATTTCACTCAGACCCTATTCGGTGACCGGTGTCTCTGGCTCAAGGACGACCTCCGGGTGAGAGACGACTAAAAGATTACCCACGTCACCCTTCCGGCAACAGAACGGGGCCACGTTCGGCAAAAGACATTTTGACTTCCGAGCCGATTTCCAGTGGCTCGTCCACGTCGTCCTGCACAGCAAATACCTGCCCGAAGGCACCGGCCAGAGTGTACTCCATCCGCACGCCAACATAGGTCGCCTTGGCAACCTTGGCCGGGATGCCGGTATCAGATCCAATCAATATCCGTGACGGGCGCACGGCCAGCGTTGCGGGACCAGGCGTTAGGCCACGAGAAGGGAGCGTATGTTGATAGCCCTCGATTTCGATCGTGGCTAAAT
Source organism: Ruegeria sp. CDSC081 (assembly GCF_059610485.1). NCBI lineage: Bacteria > Pseudomonadati > Pseudomonadota > Alphaproteobacteria > Rhodobacterales > Roseobacteraceae > Ruegeria > Ruegeria sp. CDSC081. The sequence goes on from NZ_JBXWNS010000002.1 coordinate 343,228, forward strand.
CGCCTTCGACGGAAAGAATAGTGCAACTGATCAGGTTAGCCTCACCAATGAAATCGGCCACGAACCGGTCAACCGGCGCATCATATAGTTTACGCGGCGTGCCGATCTGTGCGATGGCAGCGTTGCGCATGACGACAATCTCATCTGAAACGGCAAGGGCTTCTTCCTGATCGTGAGTCACATAGACGACGGTCAAACCGAGATCTTGCTGAATGGCACGGATATCTTCGCGCACTTGGCGACGCAGTTTCGCATCGAGGTTTGAGAGAGGTTCGTCAAAGAGCAAAACCTGTGGCTCCAAAACCAATGCACGAGCGACAGCAACACGCTGTTGCTGCCCGCCGGAAAGTTCGCTTGGCAAACGATTGTCGAAGCCCTTCAGGCCAACCAAGTCTAACCCATGCAGCGCGCGCGAACGGGACTCGCGCTTGTCAAAGCCGGAAAAGGTCAACCCATACATGACGTTTTCTAGCACGCTCATATGCGGAAAAAGCGCGTAGGATTGGAAGACCATCGACACGTCACGATCGGTAGCGGGTAATTTGGTCACGTCCCGGTCGCCGATCAGAATTCGACCCGAGGTCGCCATTTCCAGTCCTGCGATCATGCGCAACGTCGTCGTTTTACCGCAGCCCGAGGGGCCTAAAAGCGTCACCAGTTTGCCCGCTTGGACGTGCAGATCGATGCTGTCGACGGCCACCACATCCTTGCCGAACACTTTCGAAACACCGTCGAAACGAACAGGCGCGGCCTTACTTGCTATAGTCGTTTCGGTCATGTCGTTTTCTCTGTCCCGAGTTGTGTACGTCGCCCGATCTGAACACGGCCCACGAGGATTTGTAACATCCCGACTGCCGCCAACATCACGAAGATCAGCGTTGTGGAATATGCGATTGCAAGACCGTAATCGTTGTTTTCGACCCGACCGATAATGTAGCTGGTAGCCATGTCATACTCTGCTGAAACAAGAAATATCACCGCCGAAATCGCCGTCATGGCCCGGACAAAACTGTAAACCAGCGCAGCTAGGATAGCGGGCCGTAAAAGAGGAAGAATTACCCGCCTGAAAGTCTGCCAGGAATTTGCACCGAGCGTCAGCGAAGACTCGTCAAGCGACTTGTCTAATTGTGACATAGACGCAATACCCGCGCGAACCCCAACCGGCATATTGCGGAAGATAAAGCTGACCACAAGGATAACGCCCGTGCCAGTGATCTCGATCGGCGGCACGTTGAATGCCAGGATATAGCTGACGCCAATAACCGTGCCGGGAATAGCGAAAGAGAGCATCGTGCCAAACTCAAACGCATTCTTTCCCGCAAAACTTTGCCGTGTCAGCAGATAGGCAGTGACCAACCCCACGGCGGCCGTCAACGGTGCGGCAATGGCAGCAATGGTGATTGTGGTCCAGAAACTGTCCCAGGCGGCTCCGGTCCAGCGAATACCTTCTTCTTCGAAGCGAACCGAAAAGGCTGTGACGTAGTGCTTGAACGTCAGCGAGTTATCGACGCCCCACAGTTCGACGATACTTCCATAGATGATCATCCCGTAAACCACGGCAGTGAAAACTGCCCAGGCAATTGCGATGCCCAGAACCGGTATGGCAAGGCCGCGCGGCATCAAGGGGTGCACACCCGCGTCGCCCTTGCCGGAAACGGTGGTATAACTCTTTTTCCCCAGCCACGCGCGCTGCGCATAGAAGGCGGAAAGTGTGAAGAACAAGAGCACCATGGCCAGAACAGCAGCACGGCCCTGATCGTACTGCGCTCCGACGATGGCGAAGAAAATCTCGGTCGACAGCACATCGAAATTCCCGCCCAAAACAAGCGGGTTGCCAAAATCGGCCATGGATTCGATGAACCCAAGCAGGAAGGCATTGGCCAGGCCGGGACGCATCAGAGGCAGGGATACGGTTTTGAATGTTTGCCAACGATTTGCCCGCAGAGTTTGGGCAGCCTCTTCCATCGAAGGTGACACCCCTTCGACCACCCCGATCAAAACCAGAAAGGCGATCGGCGTAAATGCCAGAGTCTGAGCGATTAGCACCCCGGGCATGCCATAAAGCCAGCGCGTAGGCTGCACGCCAAAGATCTCGGCAACGAATTTGGTGACCGAACCGGAAAGCCCAAACAGCAAGATCAGTGCAAGACCAATCACGAAGGGCGGTGTGATAATCGGCAAAACTGTCAGCGCGCGCATCCCGCGTTTAAAACGAAAACCTGACCGTGTGACGACAAGCGCGAAACAAAGGCCAAGCGCGGTTGTGATGAAGCCCACAAGAACTGCAAGAAACAGAGAGTTCCACGCGGCCCCACATTTGGCACCGGCAAAACAGCCCAATCCCCAAAGTCGGTCATCAAAGAATTTCGAGGCAAATACCGAAACTGAATAGGCACCATCTTCGGTAACGAAGGCGGCAAACAACATCTTCGCAATTGGAAAGAAAACGAAAATTGTAACAATGGTGATTACGCCGCCAATTGCGCTGACGACGAAAACGTCGCCGTTGATGGCACCGCGCGCCGCAATACCCTGAGTTAAAAGGAACAGGAACGCAGTGGCGCAGATCATCGCGCCGTATCCCATGCCGAACTGGCGGATCTTCGGCTCTCCGAACAGCGCCTTCATCCAGTCGAAATTGAACCCGCGAATGCCAATTGAGAACCCTTGCGCAATCAGCCAGCCAAAACCCAAGGCACCAGCCAAAATCAGGATACGTGCGTATTGTGGATCGGACTTCGGTTTGCCGAGTATCAACAAAGGCAAGGTAAGCGGGACCAAAAGCGGCGTAAGCCACAGCTTTTCGCCCTGTCCGATCAGGAAAGCGGCGGGCGCATAATCTTCATCGAACGGATATCCATCGACCAGCCATACGAATGACCAAATGCCATCCTCCACCATGAACCATGGCAGCAGACAGAAACCGACCCACCCGGCAACAATCCAGAAGATCAGAACCGGGTGGTTCGTTTTTGGTGTGGTGTCAGTCACTTACTGAGGCAGTACTGAGACCTCTTCGTCCCATTTCTGCAAGAGACGCTTGCGTTCGTCAGACGAGCCGTACTTTTTGAAGTCATAGTCAATAAGCTTGATCTGGCTCATGTCAGGTGCGCTTTCAGAGGTCTCCGAATTTTTGTTGGACGGAACCTGGAAGGCGTTAACCTCAAGCGCAAGGTTCTGGGCCTCGGGGCTGAGAGCCCAGTCATAGAACTTTTTGGCTTCTTCTTCATTTCGAGCGCCATCAATGATCGACATCGAGCCGATCTCATAGCCTGTGCCCTCGCATGGGGCCACGACCTTGACCGGAAAACCTGATACGGCCTGCTTGACCGCATCATGCATGAAGACGATACCGATGGTGTTCTCACCCCGACCGGCGGCCTTGATTGGGGCTGAACCCGACTTGGTGTATTGGTTGATATTCGAATGTAGGCCCTTCATGAACTCAAAGCCGTCGTCTTCGCCAAATATCTGAACCATCGAGGCAAGCGTCGTATAAGCGGTGCCCGAGGAATTCGGGTTCGCCATTTGCACGTGCCCTTTATACTCGGGCTTCAGCAAGTCTTTCCAACATGCGGGCTCGGGCAAGCTGTTCGCGGCCAAGAGGTCGGAGTTATAGCCGTAGCCGAGTGCGCCTGAATAAATTCCGATGGTCTTGTTTCCTGCACTTTCAGCCTGCGAGATCGCCCAGTCGTGAAGCTGGTCACGCATCGGCGACACGTACTCCATCGTCAAGCCTTCTTCGGCGGCTTGCAAATGGGGATCACCGGTACCGCCCCACCATACATCGCCTTTAGGGTTAGAACTTTCCGCGCGAATTTGTGCAAACGTCTCGCCCGAGGACTTGCGGGTCATATTGACGTCTATACCGGTGGCATCCTCGAAACTGCGCGCCATGAGTTGACACCAATCTTCCTGTGCCGAGCAGTAAAACGTCAGCTTCTCAGCTTGGGCCGCAGTTAGCGAAGCCGCAAATGCTATCAGCGATCCCGCCAGCGTCGTCGTCAGATTTTTCAATTTCTTTCCTCCCCTATGTGTCGTGCCGAAATTCCCAGCGCGATACTCGTCAATTCGTCGTTAGTGGCGGTCGCTCTAAGTCGCTAGTTGATCTAATTGCGTTGGCCAGATCAACATCCGACCAGCCTCCCAATGACAGAAGCAATCTCAACACTGTACTGTTGGTTCTGCAAGAAAATTCAACGAGCATTGGTTTTCTGCACCGGTGGGTTTTGAACCGCCAAGCCTGTTTACAGCACCAAGTTTGAGTATCGGGAGCGTATTTTGATGCCGCATTGTTTAGGGTCAGGACTCATAACCAATAGATGACGGTTGCTGCGAGAGCGATTGCTGAGAGGAAGACCTTTGGACATCGGTCATAGCGGGTTGCGCCCCGCCGCCAGTCTTTCAATCTGCCGAACATGATCTCGATGCGATTGCGCCGTTTGTACCGGCGCTTGTCATAGCGCACGGCTTTGGCACGCGACTTTCTATCAGGGATACATGGCCGTATACCCTTATTTTGCAGGGCTTTTCCGAACCAATCAGCATCATAGCCGCGATCACCAAGCAGCCATTCGACGCTCGGCAGGCTGCTCAATAGTGCCTTCGCACCAATGTAATCGCTGACCTGTCCAGCCGTTACAAAGAAGCTAATGGGGCGTCCCTGACTGTCGCAGACAGCATGCAGCTTGGTGTTCAAACCGCCTTTGGTCCGTCCAATCAGGCGTCCACGCCCCCCTTTTTGACGCCCATGCTGGTCGCAGTCCGGTGGGCCTTCAAATAGGTGGCGTCGATCATGACAGTCTTTTCTTCGCCGTGCTCGGTGGCCAATCCCATTATGATCCGGGCAAAAATACCTTTCTCACTCCATCGCTTCCAGCGGTTGTACAGCGTCTTATGCGGTCCATACTCTTTGGGTGCATCTCGCCAGCGTAAACCGTTGCGGTTGATGAAGATAATACCACTCAGCACGCGTCGATCATCGACACGTGGCTTGCCATGTGACTTTGGAAAGTAGGGCTCGAAACGTGCCATCTGCACGTCATTTAGCCAATAAAGATCTCTCATGTCACCGCTTGATTTTCCACCCGTGAATCATGCAGAGCGGTGAAAATCAATGGGTCCTGACCCTAAGTCGCCGGTTGCTGCCCAGCAGAATTGCCATGTAGTTGAACGACGAAGCTTGCCTTCGAGAGGCTAGATCAAGTGGCGCCGACACTCGCTTGTCGAAGCAGGAACCTTTGAATTTTGCCGCTGGGTGTCTTTGGCAGTTCTCTAACGAATTCGATAAGCCGAGGATAGGCGTGTGCAGAAAGGCGCTGTTTGACATAATCCTTCAGCACTGCAGCCAACGCCTCATTACCTTCTGTGCCTTCCGCCAGTACGACCACCGCTTTCACTATTTCGGTCCGTTCCTTGTCCGGCACGCCTACAACTGCCGCCTCCGTCACAGAAGGGTGTTCAATCAGAGCGCTTTCAACGTCAAACGGTCCGATGCGATACCCCGAAGAGGTGATGACGTCGTCGTTCCGCCCTACGAAAGTGATACATCCGTGTTCGTCCCGCTCCACCGTGTCCCCGGTAAGATAGTATCCGTTCTCGATCGATTTGTCGCCCTTGTTCAGGTAGCCGCTAAAAAACAAGAGAGGTGAATCCGCGATGTTGACGGCCAATTGACCAGGCTCATTGAAATCGGCGATGCTGCCATCATCGGCCAGAACCTCGACCCTGTATCCCGGCATAACAAAGCCGGCCGATCCCGGACGAACCGGATGTTCGAGCCCGTGATGATTATTCACCAGCATACCCGTTTCGGTCTGCCCATAGTGATCTTTGATCGGCGCATTCAGTTCGGTCTCGAACCAGCGGATGACTTCGGGGTTTAGCGGCTCGCCTGCGCTGCTGATGCACCGGATCTGATCGCGCAGCTGTGCCGCGCGCTCGGTTCCGGCGGCGATGATTAGTCGAAACGCAGTAGGCGCGCCTGCAAAGTTAGTCACATTCAATCTCGAAATCACGTCATATGTACTGTCCACTGTGAATGGTCCCTCGACCAGAGTGGTTGCATGACCCAACAGTAGCGGGCCGATCAACGCATAGTATAGACCATAGGCCCAGCCCGGATCGGCAATGTTCCAGAAAACATCCTCATGCCGCAGACCGATCCCTTCGACCATGTAAGATCTAAAGGCAGGCAGCGCCTTTAGGGGCACGGGAACTCCTTTTGCGGGACCTGTAGTTCCAGATGTCGCCATCATGAACATCAGGTCATCGCCGTTCCGCAATACCGGGACGAACTCAGGCGATTGCGAGGCCATTGCCCGGCGGAAATCAATGTCTCCCCCAACTACCCCTTGTTGCGTATCCACAATCATCGCGACAGGCGGGCAACCTTCCACTCCGCTGAGTTTTTCGCGGTTCGCGGCGTCGGTCACAACCAGCTTCGCCCCGCTCATGGTCAAACGGTCTTGAATGGCCTTGGGCCCAAAGGCTGTAAACAAAGGTTGATAGGCCGCACCGGCCCGGAGGGCGCCTAGAACAACTGTCACAAGATCCGGGGTGCGCGGCAACAGACCCGCCACGATGTCGCCGGGTTGGATGCCTTGTTCCTTAAGCAAATTGGCAAAACGCGCAGCTTCGTCGCGCAACTGCTTAAAGTCGCGGGTCTCATGGTGCCCGTCCAATGCAATCCAGTTCAAAGCCATGGGATTGCCCTGCAAATGGGCGTCACAGCATTCTACACATGCATTGATCCCGCCGCTGAAATTGCCGAGAAAGACAGACTTTGCGAGGTCCAGATCAAAGCCCTCCACCGCTATGGAGTATTCTGAGGAAGTCCCAGAGTCAGAATTCGATTCCATCAAAACGTATTCCTCCAAATGCAGCCCGTAATTACCTTGCACTCAAATAGGTCGAATTTCCACGTTGGAGATTACGCGAACATCAGCGCGCCACGAGTGGTCTATTGGTCCCGAACCAAGGCTCGATTTGGCCCGAGACGGTAGGGCAACGGTCCAATGCGTGGCAGATGAAATGGGAGTGAGCCGACGCTCGTTACAGAGATACCTAAACGCGCCAGGATTCACATTTTCGGGGATACGCGACCAGGCTGTAAATCATGCAGCATTGCTAGTGCAAATGGTCTAGGTCAGGGCAGGCTCGTTCGACCATCGGAACTTTGCCTCTCAGCGAATTTCATCGAACTGGTCATTGAAGGCCGCGCTGGAATGCGAATATTGAGCCGCGCATTTTCTGCGGTTGGTTTGAACAATTAGAATGGCGGTCAATCCTGACGTCAATTTGAGAAAACGCGGGAGCATTCTCGCTACACGGAGCAACGATAAATCAACTACTTGCCTGCGAGTTGGAATTTAAGAGCGCACCATGCAAAACGTGGTAGTTCACGAAGATTCTACCCTCGTAACGGTTTTTCCTGATCTTGCTCAGACGGTACGTGTTGCGATTTTTAAATGATCATTTTAATATACTCCGATGGGTAGACCAAGATCATATTCACGCGAAGCTGTAGTTGAAAAAGCCATGGGTGTTTTTTGGCAAAACGGCTACAAAGCTGCATCGATAAGTGACGTTGTCCGCGAAACCGGGCTGAACACGGCCAGCATGTACAAGGAGTTTGGAGACAAGGAAGGATTGTTCTCAGCAGCTTTGGATCATTACCGCGATCATGTTATCGGACCGCGCTATCGTATTTTGATCGACAACCCTAACTTAGAAGGCGTCGAAATGTTTCTCCGAAACGTTTTTTTGGGGGCCGCCAAGTCGGAATACAAGGGCTGCCTGATGATGAACCACCTTGCACAAAAGCATGTGATAAGTCCTGAAGCCGCAAAGCAAGTGGGCGCGTTCTGCGCAGAAGTCGAGTCATTGGTTGAAACTGCTCTTCGTAATGCCCAGGCGGATGGAGATATCGGGGCGGAGAAGGACACGGCGCAGCTTGCGAGCTTTGTGGTTTTTTGCGTTCACGGGACCGTCTTGTATGGGCGGCACGACGAAAAAAAGCATGCGATACCAAACTTTTACGACTTGATCATGAGGGAAATTCGCGAGTGAATTTCATCCCTTATTTATTTTAAAATTGATTTTTTAAAATAAATGTTCTAAAACTATCCCATCCAGCCGGAATTGAAGGCAACGACGTGCTGGACGTAGTGAAACAGGGATAGGAGAAACACGATGAGTATTTCCGAAACGGCTATGGCCTTCTTTGATGCATGCGAAACAGGCAAAGGCTGGAACGTCTGCAAGTCATACTGTCAGGACGGTGCCGCTTTTACATGTGAAGCCGACGCATTGGCCGATATCTCGACAATCGAAGGTTATACAGCTTGGACCGCCGGAATTTTGACCCCAATCCCAGATGGCAATTACGACATCACCTCATTCTCGACTGATCACGAACGGAACATCGTAACGGCCACAGCAGTATTCAGAGGCAAACAATCCGGTGAAGGTGGACCAGTTCCTGCCACCGGCAAAGAAATCGCAACCAACTATGCCTACGTTATGGAATTTGAAGGTGATAAGATCGCCCGAATGACCAAAATCTGGAATGATGGGCACTCTCTAAAACAACTCGGATGGGCGTAGTGACGTCGCTATAGCGGCGGCGCCATTTAGGGGCTGTTCTGCGAGAACTTGGTAACCACTTCGGGCTCTCACCGGCAACTTTGCGTCTGAGTTCCAGCCTACATACCATGATGACCGTCTATGGCGCATTTGGACCCAAAGTGGTTTTAAACCCTTTGTAGGTCAAAATAACCGCGCCAAACACTCTTTTGGGGAGCGTGCCATGTCAACACAAACTGGATATCTGTTGATCGCCGACATTTCCGGCTACACACAATTTTTGACCACTTCGGAAATGGATCACGCTAATCCGATTTTGCATTCCTTGCTGGGCGTTCTGATCGAACAGGTGGGTGATCCGCTCCATTTCTGGAAAACCGAAGGCGATGCCGTTCTGGCATATTCGACGCGGCAGGATTTCCCCTCCGGCGAGACCTTCCTGACCATCTGCGAGAATCTCTACAACGCATTTGCTCTTCGTCGGCAGGACATAATTGCCAACACAACCTGTACCTGCAACGCGTGTGCCAATGTCGGAGGGCTGGATTTGAAGGTTATCACCCATCATGGCCAGTTCGAAGAAATGCAACTTGGCCCGGTAAAAGACTTTTCCGGCGCCGACGTTGTTCTGGTCCACCGAATGGCCAAGACGAACGTTGTTGAAGCCACCGGTGTACGCAGTTACGCGCTGTTTAGCGAGGCCGCTGCAAACGCCATGGATATCAAAGGCATAGTGGAACCGTTTTCACAGGACATCGAACATTTTGGCGAGGTTTCGATGAAGGTCTACGATTTGGCTAAATCTTGGGAACGTTTGCGTGCCAACCGCGAACGCCATTTCTTGACCAAGGAAGACGGAGTTTGGACGTTCCTCCATCATTTCGATGCCCCAATTGCAGTTGTCTGGGAGGCGTTGGTCGCGCCGGAACTAAAGCTGAAATGGATGAACCGTGTACAGGAAATCACCGTCGACAGCCCACAAGGGCGTCTCGGCAATGGGTCGGGCTATCATTGCTCTCACGAATTGGCGGACTTTTTCTATCGCATCACTGATTGGGAACCGTTCGATTATTTCTCGACCTGCATCCAGGATCCGGCGCGCACTGGAGTAAGCCTGCCCGAGACATATCAGCTGACGCAAACGAACTCTGGCACCGACTTGCGATACACAATGGGTCAAGCGACGGATGCCGAGGGCAATAGGTCGGAAATCTCAGAACAGGAGGTTTCAGCGTTCCTGGCAGAATTCTGGGCCGCATCGTTCTCTGATCTGGACGAACAACTCAAGGCCTCGAAGTAAGAGCGCTTTGTTGGGACGGCTTACATTGCGTCGGCAACCGCGAAATGCTGCTCTCTGTGATGTGTATGATGTCTGACGCCATCGCCTACCGAACATTGGAGCAACAGTAACGTTTTCCCATGGCCTGCTTCCCACGATCAATCCAACGACCCTACCCGTCATAAACTCAGGGACAACATTTCACTCAGGGATTTCCACGGTTCCTACTATGTGGGTTCGCCTCAAAGGTAGTGCTTGGTACATCGACACAATGTCCGTCGTGGCTATGCCCTCGCCAGTCATTCCATCATAGCGCCCGGTTCCGACGATAATTTCCCAAGAGTTAGCCGCGCCTTTTTCACCTGCTTTCCAACGCATCGTGAAAGTGTCTTCGCCCTCACCAAAAATGCATATTCCGGAGATTGAGTTGGTCCCATCTTGGTAACCGAACCCCGATCCAAGGCATCGAGCAAGCCCGCCGTCAACAGGACCTTCGATAACTTCAAATCCTCCTTTGTTGTCGGCGATGTGGAAAATATGATCACCAAGGTCAAAGTTTTCCTGAGAAAGCGGATAGAAATTATTAAGCTCGATGCGTCGCTCCTCGGCACTGGTCGCAGTACTAGTAGCGGCCAAGACCGAGATCAAAATTAGGTTCTTCATTAAGGCCTCCTAAGGCTCCATTCACCTTAAGAGTTTTAGTGACATTAGCAAACGACGGGCATGTAAATTACGGCTATTCATGAGCGCCCGCTCGTCTCGACCCGCCTGTATGTGCGGATTGTCCGGGAATGGGTGAAGCCCATGGACCTTGAGGCGAGCACCAACGGAACGCATTCTAAGAGGTGAACCAAGGTTACTCAGATCTGCGGAAACATTGACAATCTGCGCAATAAGCGACTTCTGCCTGGACATACAAAATTGGATAGGACGGTACGGTATCCTGGCCTAGAGTTGGAGGACACATTGGCCATCGCGGAAGCTTTTGAAATTTAGAGCCACAGGGTCGTTTTCCTAGACGGCCCAAAGCTGCCATTCATCGGGTCAGGCCACGCCGCAACGCAGCTTCATCAAACCGGCCATTCGCTGCGCGGGCGAGATCCGTGCGTTGTGATAGGTAAGCACCGCGGACGAAGGGGGCTTTCGCATTATCTCGGACAACGACGCCAGGCAGCCCTAAAAACAATCAAGGGATCTATCACGACCGGCCGCCAGAGCGGCGGCGACCTTGACCGACGCCTTCCGGCACAGCCGCGCGCCAAGCTGAGGTGCCCTTGCAGCGGGAACAGATGCGCTCGCCAAAACCTTCACTCCAGAAAGAGGATTTGCAGCGCAAGCAGAACCGTTCCTTGGGCGCATCTGCAAGCGCACGCTTTGGCGGTTCCGAGACGATGAATTCCTTCTTCTTTTGCATCAGTTCCTCGCGTATCGTTGATTCAGGCATTCGCTTCTTCAACCTCATTCGGGCATAGGCGAAGTGGACTGTTGGCATGGCATCCCTTCATTTTCGGCGTTCTGAATTTCAGAGCTGTCCTGCGAAAAAACTTGCGGGGTATCGTCTTTGGAACTTTGGTCAACGAGATCGATATTCTCCCGTGTTGTCCGCGATCCCGAGTAAAGATGGCGCAATTGGGCCTCGGATACCCCGTCGGCCTGCATCACAAGCTGCACCATTGGGTCTGCCAGCATTTCTTCCAGAAAAACATCAGACAGCTCTCTTCCTGAAAGCTTGTCCTTCGCGCGGGCATTGTCGAGATCAATCAATGAAACGGTTAGGCTCCGGGTTAATCCCGGATGGGAAAAGCGTGGATGCAGGTGGACAACAACCGAAGCCTTCCAAGCTTCCGGGTTTTGGTGATCCGGAGGCGAGGCGAGTTCGGTCTCGATTTCATACTCGCCGGCGGGGAGCGTTTCTGCGAAACCGGGCACTGTGAATGGCCCGTCGAAAACTGCGATGGTCTTGCTGAATTGGTCATCCATTGCGGTGGTCCTTTCGATTAAGGGCCAGGTAGGGCTCGTCAGCCCGCTCCGGCGCGACTCTCGGGATTTTTCGAGATTGGCTGAACCGGCCTTTGCCGCCCTGATTGTCGGTTTCCTTATTCGACGGTTCAGCAGGACGGCAGACCTAATAGCCAGGTCATTGAAAGACTTGATCCCAATCGATTTCGGATTTTCCACTGAGACCTCGGTGCGTCGGTCAGACCCGAAAATTCGCACGTAGCCTATCAGTATATGGGGTTTGAAGTGCCGATTTACTACGGCGCGTTGCCAAGCAAATCAGCACACGAGGCTCGGTATCGGACCAAGGAGCGCTATTTGAGAAGTTACAACAACTTCAAATTTAGGCAGGCTTCGCTATCCCCGTTAGTTTTGGCAAGTTTTCCTTGCATAATCGAATTCTCGCGACATCCGGCGCGTTTGTTTCCCCAATAAGAGCGCTGTAGTTCATGCCTATTTTCATTTCGGACCTGACGGGCCCGGTTGGTTTGGCTGAGCCGGTGTGATCGCTTGTTGCGCTGCGATAGATTGTACCTGAGGGAAATTTCAGACTGCTTGCATCGGTATCCCGCTTTCTAACATCAAGGGTCGAACAGGTTCCATGGTCACTTTCCAGTTGCAATCTAAGCATCCCACTGACCGTAGCAAACCAGTGTAAATTGATGAGGGCGGCATTAACGCAATCATACTAAGATGCATCAAGGTTCAGTCCTTCAATGCACGCTTTGGCGAGATCGCGGTTCGGGGAATCGGAACCAGGCATGGTCGCCCAACCCGCATCCATCACGGCGTCGCGTCGCTTGTACGACGTGGCAGCCTGGATCGTCGCGAGCTTTGCTAAACGCTGATTATCCGTGCGGGACATGTCGTGGCAAATTGGCACGAGCGCCGCGATCACCTGGTCCCGCGCCATTTCGCTTGCCAACTTGTTCGCGCTTCCGCCGGTCATCCAGCCGCCCCAAGAGAATCCAACGACGCCGACAAACACCGCGCCGAGCAGTGCGCCATACATACCGGGTTTCAGCCATTCAGGATTGGTCATATCAAGTCCTCCAGCGGAGAAAGCGCCGCTTCGCTATGTTGAATTGTTTCACAACGGACCTAGTCGCAGGCAATGGCGTGCTCCAGATCCTTTTGTGTTGTCATGTGCATCGTTGTTTGACCGACATGACTCCCTCGACCCCTGACCATTAAGTAGGTCGCAGTGCGTCGGTAAGCCTCAAAGCTGAGGCCCTGCAGCAACTCCTCCTCGAAGAGAATTTCATACGCGCCAGCCGGAAACACGATGTCGCTGTTTCCCAACCTGAAGGCATTGGTGAACGTCACCTTTGACCTGATCGAACGCGTGAGCATCCCATATCTCCGTTGAATTGATCGCTGGATTTCCGGTACCGACCATGGTCGGCCGCATCAGTCCAGATGCCCCGTCAAGTCACAGCACTTAGGGCTATATTATTCCCAACCCATGGGCTTTATGCTGATCGAAGTTAGCACCCATCAGGTTCTTTACTGTCAGGATGTGAGCAACAGCCTCACCCCCAACAACCGGGGCTTGAAGGTGGCGCATTCAGGTAGATGCAAGTCTGTGCGCCTTGCAGCAATCAAGCAATATTGAATGCGGTATCCAACGCGTTGGTCGGTATCTTTGTCCCAACGATTTTTGTCGAGCGCCGCTCCCCTAGTCCGAAAGGAAAAATCATGTCTGTATCAGATGTTCTTCGCCCGGATGGCTCCGACTACGACCCTTTCCTGCTTGCAGAAGTGGGTGAAGACAAAACCGGTGCAACAGTCACGGTTTTGTCAGCCCTTGCGCGTCTCGGGCTCGAGCCTTGGACCGAGGCTCGTGAGCTTGCACTTCTGGGCCGCGATGCAGCGCATGCCCGGCTGAAAGCACATCTTTCAACAGTCAGGGATGTACCCACGCTTGATCATGCGAGCGGCAGTGTGGCGACAAAGTTGGTGGCCTTGTTACCTAAGCGCGTGTCGCATCGCGTTTCGAAATTGCCTGAGACAATAAAGTATACCGGCCCCCGGATCCCGATCTATTGGATGCTAATTTCACTCATGGGCGCTCTGATACTTGCGCGGATCTTTTATCTGGCTCAAGCGGGCTAACCTGCGTCAGTACGAAGGCGCTCCGAAACCCGTTAGGTAACATGTGTCCGCTGTGTATTTGGTTGGCATTTTTTTTGAGTATCTGAGGGGCGCGGGGAACATGGAGTTCCCCAAAAGAGCTGTATGAGTCTCGTGCTTCTTATTCTCGGACCGTCCAGGAAAGGACATTCCAATGAATGATGAAGACCAGAGTCAGGAAAACCACACCGTCAAACACATGGCCTCCGTCAAGGCCGCCTGGGACCAAGCGCCTGAAGGCCCCAAAAAGGCGACGGCATTGAAACACTATCAGGCCGCTGAAAGTGCCCATGAAGCCGAAAATGACGAAGAGGCTCACAAGAAACTCAAGGAAGCCAGTCGGGCGCTGATGTAACGTCACCCGTTGGAGATGTAAGCAGGATCGTCCAAAACCAGATTGTGGGACCCAATCAGGCCAGAAGTGGCCGCTTCTGATCCAGATACGCTGGATCGAAATCCGCCAGTTTAACCAGACCCTCATAGTTATTGAACGTCACAAACCCATCCCGAAATGTAACCAACTCGTCCTCCCTGAGTTTGCGCAGGACGCGGTTGACGTGAATGGCGCTCAATCCCAGTGCATCGGCAAGATGGTACTGTGTGAGCGGGCAGGCATAACCTTTCTTGCTGCCCATCCCTACAAGCGACAGCCTGACTCCTAGTTCCAGTAGGAAATGTGCCATGCGCGCATCCGCATCACGCCGTCCAAGCCCGACAAGATGTTCGACAACCATCGCTTCGTCGCGTGACACGGCCCATAAAATTGCAGTGGCCAGCCGAGGTGTCTCTGCGAAGGTTTGCAAAAGATCACTCACCAGAACCTCGGCGGCTTCGATATCAACAATCGGCTCAATGCCATGGTCTGACGTGTGCAACAAAACGCTGCGCAGCCCAAGGAAATCCCCTGGAATCTGGAAATCGACGATTTGGCGTGATCCGTCAGGCTGAATCTTATATGAAACAACCCAGCCAGCGGCGAGGATATAGGCAGCCTGTTCCGATTGTCCCTGATGAACAAGATCTCGGCCAGCCTCAAAGGTTCTCCTCCGCTGGTGCAATTGTTCCAAAACGGCCAGTTCCGCCTCTGCCAAGGCAACAAATGCCGAGAGTTTCTGTGTTAGCGGGCTGGTGTTGGTGTTCATCGTTGGATTTCCCCGAGCCTGCAAAGACTCTACGAAGAATTTGGTATTGAGGCTACTTTCGATCAGTCCAAAATACCAAAACTCATGTGACAATAGAAAAACCATCACCACCTCGCCTGGTCACGAATCCAATGACTTTAAAAGGAATGACCCCAATGTCAGACCACCAAGATCCCGCAGGCATGGCTGCACTCTCGATCTGCGAGGCTCTTCTACTTGCCTTGAACGATCTCAATCTTCTTCAGGAACGTGAGATCGTCGGGGTTTTGCGCGATGCTGCCGTGACCCACGAGTGTGCCAATGGTTCGGAATTAGAGCTAGAAACCCATTCGGCAGTCGCCAAATTGATCAACGAGATTATTATCAGCGGTAACTTTTCGCGCCGATCTTAGATCACGCGGCCGGGTACTTGGACGTCCTGTTGTTCGTGTTTCTACCGACGATGCTCCTCGCTGCAATTGCCGGCATGTGGTTCTTTCACATGCAACACCAGTTCGAAAAAACCAGTTGGCAGCGGGAGCATGATTGGAACGTTCAGAATGCGGCGCTTGAAGGTAGTTCAAACTAAGCACTGCCCGGAATGCTGAGCTAGATCACCGGGAAAGTCTGAGTTCACCATGTTCATAATCTGGCCAGCCGTATCCCGTTCTATCGTCTTCTCGAGGTCCTTCGAGGTCATGACGTCCTTGCCAACACCCGGCGCAACACTCTCCGCGATAGCTTGCGCTTCACAAGCCTCGCGCTCTGGGAGGAATCCTAACGCATCGTTATAGTGAGTTATGAATCAATCCGGGTATAGATCAGAAACTTCAGAAACCAAATTGCGAAGCATGCCAAAAGCGGCGCTCCAATGGCCTTCGGACACCATGGGCCGGAGTTGCGGCTATTGCCCATGTCTCCATCCCTTCCTGACGACGGGAATCCTGCACGCACCGCCTTGGTTGCAATCTTCGTCTTGCGACAATGGAAATTACTTTTTCTTACTCCCTATCTTGACCGGCTTCTGACCCTTTGAGAAATCGGCCGTCGCCACGATTTTTTCCTTTGCTTTCTTTGGTTTTTTAACTTCGCGGTTGCCGCGCCTCTTGTCACCTTTTGACATCTGAGTTCCTTTCAGTTTGGATTCTCTCAATACGTTTGCATGTCACAGACCAACCGACTGCATTGTGGTGGTCCCGTAGTTGGGTCAAAAGACCTGCGTCACGCCCTCAAGGATCCCAAATCTGACGCAGTTCCAGACCTGTAGGGTTATTGTGCGACCATCGCCTCGGTTGTGATCAGAAGGCTTGCAATCGACGCCGCATCTTCCAGAGCAACCCGGACAACTTTGGTGGGGTCAATGATCCCCGCTTTCAACATGTCGACATAAGTTTCCGTTTGAGCGTCGAACCCGAAGGATGGGTTTTCGCTTTCGATGATCTTTGCCGCGACGACCGATCCGTCCACGCCGGCATTTTCGACAATCTGGCGCAGCGGTGCCTGGATTGATCGCCGGACGATCCTGATGCCGGCATCCTGGTCGGAGTTGGCACCTTTAAGGGTCGCAAGCGCTTTGTCTGAATGGAGCAGCGCAACACCACCGCCTGGAACAACACCTTCCTGAACCGCTGCGCGAGTGGCGTTCAACGCGTCGTCAACCCGGTCTTTGCGTTCCGTAACCTCAATCTCCGTGGCCCCTCCGACCCGGATGATGGCGACCCCGCCTGCCAGTTTAGCAAGACGATTCTGCAGCTTTTCCCGTTCGTAGTCGGACGTCGTATCTTCGATTTGGGAGCGAATCCGGGCGACCCGTGAAGAGATTGCTGATTTGTCGCCCGCGCCATCAATGACGGTCGTATCGTCCTTGGAGATGACGACTTTTTTTGCGGCACCGAGCATGCCCAGCGTGACGGTTTCAAGCTTGGTCCCCAAATCGGTCGAGATCACTTGGCCACCCGTCAGGATCGCGAGATCCTCCAGCATCTCCCTGCGGCTATCCCCAAACCCAGGCGCCTTCACGGCGGCTACTTTCAATCCGCCTCGAAGCTTGTTGACCACAAGCATGGCCAGCGCATCGCCCTCCACGTCCTCGGCAAGAACCAGAAGCTGCTTTTCGGCTTCCATGACTGCTTCGAGCAACGGCACCATGTCGGCAAGAGACGACAACTTGCTCTCGTGGAACAGGATAACGCAGTCTTCCAGCTCTACGCACATCTTGACCACATTTGTTATGAAATATGGGCTAAGGTAACCGCGATCGAAATTCATACCTTCGACCACTTCGGTTTCGGTCTCCAATCCCTTGCTCTCTTCAACCGTGATTACGCCTTCAATGCCGACCGCAGCCATCGCATGGGCGATCTGACGGCCAATCGCTACATCTCCGTTGGCGGAAATAGCCCCTACCTTCGCAATTTCAGCACTGTCGCCAACCGGTCGGGACAGGTCCTTGATCTTTGCGACGACGACCCGGACGGCTTGTTCAATACCTCGCTTCAGATCCATCGGATTCATGCCAGCGGAAACGGCCTTCATCCCTTCCTTGACGATTGCCTGAGCCAGAACGGTAGCAGTGGTTGTGCCATCGCCAGCCTCTTCGTTGGTGCGGGACGCGACTTCCTTCACCATCTGGGCTCCCATGTTTTCAAAGTGATCCGGAAGCTCGAATTCTTTGGCAACAGTAACGCCATCCTTGGTGATACGCGGGGCACCGTGGGATCTGTCCAAAATGACGTTACGACCTTTGGGACCAAGAGTTATCCTGACGGTGTTCGCCAGCATGTTGATCCCTGTTAGGATTCGGTTGCGCGCATCAGCACTGAATTTGACGTCATTGGCGGACATGTCGGGAACTCCCTGAGACAAGGATTGGATGATGGTCTGCAGCGTCGGAAAAGACCGACTGGTCCATGGTCTTTTCGTCTTCGTCGAAAAGGCGACGTCGAGTGAATGGCCTCGAAGCACTCCTTTTTAAGGTTTGCCGAGCAGAACAGCACTGGACGGAGGCGTGCTGATCGAGTGAGTTTCATTCGGGCGGGAGCGGTGGCGATTTCTTTTTCGGGTCCACTTCAAAGGTCGGGAGCCAAACCACTACCGCGCGGTGTCACAAACATCGAACCGTGTTTTTGGTGACTATGATCGCGTTAATCAAGTCAGCAACGGCCTGATGGCATTTTGTTTCCAATCCTATTGTTGGAGCGTTTTCGTGAGCCGTCGCCGCGGCGCGTAATACCCTCGCGACATGGCGTTCCGGAAGCAATTTTTTGATTATTCAAGGAGAGCGACGGTGCCTCGCTGGTCGAGAGTGCCGCCATTCCTGCAAACTCTGTTGGGTCAGACATCATGGGCGGTTCCTGTTGCGTGAATTCATCAGGATCAGAATTGGGCCCGATGAATTCAAACATCGTTGCAGAATTTTCTGCATGTTGGACTGATTGAAAGCAGCTTCACGGCGAATTTTCTTATGAAATTTTCATCGCACTTAGAGTACTCAATAAAAACAAGCGAAAACAGGCCTCTCATTCGAAAACTATCTGCAATCGTCGCTCTTTCGGGTGCTGAACGGTTGTTTGCAAACTTTTAAAACGGCCAGAGTTAGCGACATGCTGGACACATTTGTCCAGCGATCACAGCAAACAACCGAAAGCCCGAAGTTGTAGCGCTAGAGAACTGCTTCATTCAGATCATATGGACGACTTCGATGCCATCCGGCTTAGCGGGTGCGGATGCGAAGGATCCGAACACACACATGCGCGGAACACACAGATATGTTTAGTCCATGCGGCAGGAATTCAGCGCAGGGCGCTTTTTCGATTATGCTCGCGCGGCGATCATCGGCGAGTATTTGGGAACATACCTAATCAATGTGGCATGATCTACGCGCATGACCGACTGCTCTGCGGGCTAAGCGGACATAATATGCTCCTTCAACTTGTGCCATCGCCATGGAGTGTAGTCTAATCTTGGGAGCATTGGAGGATGTCACATTGTGGGTGTCGTTGCTTGACCGCCTTTTGACCAAGATCATCCAGGAAGGTGAGCTTGCGGTGACTTGGCCGGATGGGCGTTGTAGCACCTATGGCCGCGGAAAAGGACCCAGTTCAGCCATAACCCTCCACGACAAAGCGCTTCCGCGCAAATTGGTAATGAACGGCGATCTCGCCTTGGGCGAAGCCTATATGGATGAGACTCTAACAATTTCGCAAAACGATTTACGCGGCTTTGTTTCGCTAATTGTGCGCAATGCAAACAACTATGGTGGTGGGCGTTACGGCACGTCGGTTACAGGGCTGCGCAAGTCACTTAGACGTATCGCACAGTATAATCCCGTTCATATCGCGCGCAGAAATGTCGAACATCATTATGACCTTTCCGCTGATCTCTATGAACTTTTTCTCGACCAGGACCTTCAATATACCTGCGCCTTTTTCTCAGACCCGGGGCAAAGCATCGAAGAGGCCCAGGTAGCAAAGAAGGTGCACATAGCCAAGAAGCTCTTAATCGAACCAGGAATGACAGTGATGGATATCGGCTGTGGTTGGGGCGGCATGTCAATTACCTTGGCGCGAGACTATGGAGCGAAGGTGGTTGGTGTGACCTTGTCCAAAGTGCAGTTGGAATATGCAAAAAGAAGAGCCGAAGCGGCAGGTGTCGGGAATATGGTCGAATTCCGCCTGATCGACTATCGGGACGTCAACGAAGAATTTGATCGTATCGTTGTGGTCGGAATGATGGAGCACGTTGGTCGGCCCCAATATCCAACTTTCTTTCGCAAGCTGCGTGAGAATCTGAAACCGGATGGCGTCGCATTGGTGCATACAATCGGTCGATCCACCCCACCCGGTCGAACGTCACCATGGATTCACAAATACATTTTTCCCGGCGGATATGCACCATCAATGTCCGAAGCCATGAAGGAGATTGAAAAGCAGGACTTGGTGACCACAGATGTTGAAGTCTGGCGCGGCCACTACGCGCGAACGCTTCAATGTTGGCAGGAAAAGTTCGAGGCCAATCTGGAATCGATCCGCGACCTCTACGATGATCGGTTTCTGCGAATGTGGCGATACTATCTGATCGTATCCGAGATGGCCTTTTCGGAACAGGGCTTGGTTGTATTTCAGTTTCAGTTAAGCCGAGGTCAGATGGTTGTGCCTGTAACCAGGGATTATCTGTGCAAAACGTCTAATCACTCGGGTTGACGGTCGTGGGAGTCAGCTGTTCAAAGATACGGCGAAGGAGCCGGTGCGGGCATCGAGAACAATAGAACTTAACGTGAAAACATCGAGAAAAAAGGGTTCCGCTTTGGGCTTAGATCGGTCATCGACAGGCAGTACAACTTCACCTTTCTCAGACAAAACCTGACTGTCGCGCACCGGCCCACACCGGACCTTCGCCCCTGCCATTAACGCAGCGGTGCGGCATCCACAGAGCGGACCTTCAGTCGTAGCGCAGCATTGTCGGGTCGTTACCTTGTAAGCCAGACCCTATTTGACTCTAACCGGTGCTCTTTATCGTCTACAACAGGTGAGCGGGCGGCCATCGGAACAGGCTTTTTTCATATTCGGTAATTGATTTTGAAAGCCACTGTATGAACAGTTTTGCCACTGGCCGAACCGGACCAGACAGCGTGACAAGGTAATAGCCGATCCGTGGTATTGGATCATCAAACAGCGCCACGAGTTGTCCTGACTTCAACTCGTCAGAGACAAAGGCCGGTACTGTCGCCCCGATACCGTCACCTCGGCGGATGCCATCCAACAGCATGTTGCCCGGCATGCGGATCACTTTCCGTTCCGCTTCGGGCGGGATGCCAGCCTTTTCCAGCCACAGATCAAACTCGACCGACGCCTGTTCCTGAAGAAGTGTGAAATCAAGCAATTCTACAGGGTTTTTGAGCACCCTGTTTCCGATCAGTTCGCGGGACGCGACGACCGTCAGACAACCAGGTAGCAGTATCTGCGAGACAAGCCCTGGCCAGCGACCTGTTCCGTATCGGATCGCCATATCAATTCCGCCCGGCTTGAGATCGACAGCCTGGATCGTTGAATCGATCCTCAATTCGATATTGGGGAATTCATCAATGAACGTCGACAGCCGCGCCATGAGGAACGCGCTTGAAAACATCGGAGTCGCGCTGACCACCAACGGTCGAACCGACTCTGCACTTGTCACCCTCTCGGTCACAGAGGCCATTTCAGCGAAGGCTTCAAGCAAACCAGCCGACAGGAATTCGCCTTGCGATGTCAGAGAAATACCGTGCCGGGTACGAGTGATAAGCCGGGTGCCGAGTTGTTGTTCTAGCCCGCGGATTTGCTGGCTGACTGCGGAATGGGTCACGTTCAGTGCCTCTGCCGCCCGGGTCAGATTTTGAAACTCGGCGGCGGCGGCGAAAGCTCTGAGAGATGTCAACGAGGGAAGCGTGCGCCAATCCATAAGTTAGACCATCTAACAATATAGAAAAATATACAACTATGTCATCTCCCCATGCCGGCGCATGCTGGTGCTGGAACTCATTGGCGGACACAGGAGGCTAAGATCATGAAACTTGCTGTATTGGGACTGGGCAACATGGGGTCAGCGCTGGCGCATTGCCTGCTCAAGTCAGGTCACGATGTCAGCGTTTGGAACCGCACGCCGGAAAAGGCAGAGGTTTTCGCTGAGGTTGGCGCCACCATCTGCTCCTCACCGAATGATGCCATCGCGGCGTCTGATTTTGTCATCATTTGTATCAAGAGCCACACGGAAACAGTTGAACTAGTCAACGGGCTGAGTGTTTCGCTAGAGGGTAAGACTATCTGCGACATGAGCACCGGCGAAACCTTGGATGCCGATAGACTGGTCGCCATCCTGGAGAAACAGGGGGCTGGCTACATGCTTGGCATGATCAATGCCTACCCTTCTGGCATTGGCGGTGACGAAACCACAATCCTGACGGTCGGCAGTGCCGGAACCTGGGACCGTTATGGCAGCGTCATCGGAAACTTGGGTGGAAAGTCCGCCCATGTTGGAGAGAAGCCAGCGGCGCTTGCCGCGCTCTTCGCCGGCCTCTTCACGGTTCGGCAGGGGTTTATGTTCGGAATGATATACGGTGCACTTGTTTGTCAGAAAGCGGGCATCCCGATGCAAGTTTATGCCGACCAACTTCCTGCCACGATCAAATTGGTCAAGGACTACCATGATCTCTTTGCCAGAACCGTTCCGACCGAGGATTACGACAATGCAGAAGCCTCTCTGAAGGTTTACGCGATGGCGCAAGAGGATGCGTTGAAGACCTATCTCTCACTTAATGCTCCCGCTGATTTCATCCGGTTGATGCATGACCGAACCAAGACGGCTTGGGACGATGGCCATGGCGACAGACAGCTGACCTCACTGGTCCAGCATATGACCGATGCCTGATGCAAAAAGGCTCTCCGCCCATTGCAGACGTTCTGCAGCTACCACGATCTACCGAACGGCACTCCGAAAGCGGGCATTCGGCCCTGTGCAGCATTTCAGCGGGTTTCGTTCAGCTAATTATGCATTTTTTGTTTAAAAACTCAGCTCTGTAGCAAAGCGACTTGAATCGTCTCATCCCAGCCAAGATACAACACATCCCGATCGCGTATTACCGGGCGCGCCATCACCTTGGGTTGGGCTGAAATCTGTGCCTCTACTTCCGAATTTTTTAGCCAGTCATTAAGCGCTCGGTAATCGTTCGATTTTCGGTCCACCAGCAAGTCCCCGAATTCTGCAATCAGCTCAGCCAGCTCCGCTTCGGTCAGAGGTTCCGCCCTGACATCGCGGAAAGTAACTTCCTTGCCTTCTGCCTCCAACGCCTTTCGGGCCTTCTGGCAAATCGCGCAGGTGTTCAATCCATAGATCATCATGTCGCGGTCTCTTTTGCGGCCATCTCGCAACCTCACGCATCAACCCCTCCAACGCAACCATTTGATCTGGCATAGCTGCCCACATGTATCCCACGCTACGAACATTGTTCGTCGTTCCTTGAGGTTTCTGGATCAACCCATTCCAGTAAATCGCCTGACAATCGAGATACTGCGTTGCGGCCCTTCGAACCGGGCGTGGCAGTCATAGCCACCAGACTTTGGCCAATTTGCGCATTCCTGTCTTAGGGTTATTCCTCTTGGTGAGCTGAATCGCTACGATTGTAGATGAGGCAACAAGCAGGATAACGCGATGCACAGTGCAATCTTCTTACCCGTAGCGGCAATGTTCCTGGGGGCCACAATATACGCTGCACCAGCAACGGCTGCCTCACTCGGACGATACGAGGTTTTTGGCGTCGAAGACGGTGACATGCTGAAAATGCGTGGTGGACCCGGAACAGGCTACAATGTGATTGTTGGTCTGCCAAATGGAACCGCCTTACGTGTTCACAGTTGCGAGCAAACCGGTGGCACTCGTTGGTGCCGCGTTTCTTTGGTGCGTGCGCGTGGGCTCAAAGGGTATGTCTCCTGGGCATATTTGCGAAAAATTTGATACAATGGAGATCAGCATTGCCATGTTAACAGCGACCATGAAATGTCGATGGAAATTGCCCTTTCTGTTCAATTGGCATCGTTCAACATGGGCTTAGGTTCTGGACCTATTAATTTGGTTGCCGTCATCCCGCCTGCGTGATTCATACCCGTGAGTTTCAGGGGTATAACATGAGCAATCTATTCTGGTTGACTGACGAGCAGATGGCGCGGCTTCAGCCTTACTTTCCAAAGAGCCATGGTAAGCCGAGGGTTGATGATCGGCGCGTTTTGAGTGGAATTATCTTCATCAATCGCAATGGGTTACGCTGGTCCGATGCGCCGCGCGAATATGGGTCGCCAAAGACACTGTACAATCGCTGGAAACGATGGAGCGATATGGGTGTGTTCGCTCGGATCATGAACGGGTTGGCTGCGCAGGGAACCGATCATAAGACCATCAAGATTGACGCAACATACCTCAAAGCGCACCGCACGGCTTCCAGCCTGCGGTTGAAAAAGGGGGGCGTGGCAGGCTGATAGGGCGCACCAAGGGTGGTATGAATACGAAACTGCACGCTGTTACTGACAGTCTGGGACGCCCTATCCGTTTTTTCATATCCGCTGGGCAGGTGAGCGATTACACGGGCGCCAGGGCTCTGGTGAACAGTCTGCCATCGGCTGACTGGCTGCTGGGAGATCGAGGCTATGACGCCGACTGGTTCCGCGAAGCCCTTAATGACAGGGGAATAAAGCCCTGTATCCCAGGTCGAAAGTCACGCGACAAGCCCGTCCGATACGACAAGCGCCGCTACAAACGACGCAACCGCATTGAGATCATGTTCGGACGCCTGAAGGATTGGCGGCGCGTCGCCACCCGATATGACAGATGCCCAAAGGTATTCCTCTCGGCCATCGCTCTCGCTGCTACAGTCCTATTCTGGCTGTAAATCAATGAGTCTGGAGCCTAATCGTACGTTCCCAACCAAGTTTTCTTTTGGCTCGACCACATTTACTTGCTTCGGAACTTAGTCGGTGTCATTCCGGTTTGACCTCGGAAAAAGCGAGTGAAATGGGACTTGTCGGAATAGCCGAGCATCAGACCAATCTCCGCAATTGTCATCTTGTCTTCTTTGAGGTGCTCTTTGGCGACATCGACACGCAGCCGTTTGATTTCACGGGGTAGCGTTGTGCCTTGTTGTTGAAGCGCTTTCAGAAACCGTTCCGGTTGTATTCCCAGCATTCCAGCCACCATCTCAGGTCCCAAATCGGTTTCATCTAGTTTGTCGCGTAAGACAGAGCGCAAAGCTGCCACCACGGTTACTTCTTCCTCTTGTTGAGGTGAAGCTATGGGCTTGGCAGAGCCCTCAGAGACATGGTGCAAAAACAACCATCCCACAGGAAAACTAATTTGCATTCCGGGATCAGTCCCAAGGCCAACCTCGATCCCTTTGTAGTCGATAGGCAGCCCATTGATGTATCTGCTTTCCCATCGCACACGCGAAGAATCCCAAGAATCTCCGACGACGGTCTGCAATAGGCGTACATAGATTGCGGCACCAAAACCGGTCACCTGAATGGGTGGGACAGTTGGTTCCTGTTGCCTCTCGATACGATAAGTCGCCTTGTCTGCTTCAATCACAAGGCTGTGCCGCACAGAATTGGACTCCTGCGGTACGAGCCCAACAAAGCGGGTAAAAAACTCGAATAACGTTTTCGTAGATTGCAAGGCTTGAGAGAAGGGCGGCCATCCTTGTAGGTCAAACGCCTCCCCTACATTCAGTCCTAGATATCGATCCCCTGATACTTCTGAGAAGGCATTCACCAAACCGTAGACCAGCTCTGAGTGAACGAAGACGGATGGGTCCGACAGCAGTTCGGCTTTCAATCCGACTTGGTCCAATGCTGGTTGCGGATTGATCTTGCGTTCGGTGAGATATTGCAAAAACGGAGCGGCTAAGGAGAGGCGAATAAAGCCCTCGCTATGCTCTTGAGAGGTGGAGTTGAAAGGCAAGCTCGTCACCCTTGTGATGATTGGTCGATTTATTCAGTGGCCATTTTTACGATCACATTCGAACATGCCAATTCAAAAGTGGCAACCGAGGCAAAGTTTTCCGGGCTACAGTTGGCAAAACATGAATATGAAGGGAGTACTTATGTCCGGTCTACGAATGTCGCTTTGCTCGACGGTAATTGTCGCTGCAGGTCTTTCTTTTTCAGCGTCCGCGCAGGCTCAAGATCAAGAAGAACCCCAAACGTTGTTTACCAACGTGCACATCTTCGATGGCGTGAATGAACAGCGTATCGAGAATGCCAGCGTATTGGTCGAGGGCAACCTGATTAAGTCCGTATCAACCGATGCGATCGATGCCCCCAATGCTACGGTCATCGACGGAGAAGGGCGGACGCTGACCCCGGGCTTCATTGAAAATCATGCACATCTGATGCTGCCCGGGCCCACATTGCCGGCAATGGAAGCCAACAGCACTTGGGAAGATCTTGCCATTCACGGCACTCAAATGGCTGAGATGTACTTCATGCAAGGTTTTACCACCGTAAGAGATGCGGGTGGCGCTAATGGAGGTCTTCGGCGCGCAATAGACTCCGGTACCATTGCCGGGCCGCGTTTCTATCCCGCGGCTGCCTTCCTAAGTACGCGTGGTGGTCATGCTGATTTCGCCAACTTTACAGCACCTGTTGGCCAGTCTTCAAATTTCAGCCGCCTGAATATGGCCCAAGAAGTCGACAGTGTCTCCGAAATGTACAAGTTTGCTCGTAACAACTTCCGGATGGGAGCAACACAACTGAAGTACATGCAATCAGGCGGTGTAGTTTCAGTGTTTGACCCGTGGCAGTTGTTGGCTGGATCGACGGCAGAGTTAGAAGCGGCCGTGCAGGTTGCCAACGAATACGAAAGCTACGTCATGGCCCATTCCTACCGCAAGGAAACGATCATGGCGGCACTGAATGCTGGTGTGCGATCAATTGAACACGGGTTCATGTTTGATTGTGAAATATCAGCGCTGATGGAAGAGAAAGGAGCCTACATCACAACCAATCTCACGGCATTTGATCCAAATCTCTTCGATATTCCTGCCATTCGAGATGTCCCAGCCAGCTTACGAAAGGCACAGTCCGCTACGCAGGCTTTCGGCGACTACATAAAAAACATGAATGAGTGTCCAGCTAAAAGAGGGTTTCACACGGATTGCGTCGGTTCTGTAGCAGCTTGCAATATTCAAATTGCCTATGAAAAGCATCTCAATAATGAGTTCTTTGGCTCCCACGCCTCTTTGGTCGCAATGACATCTACTGGCGGTGAAATCGCTGCTTTGTCCGGGCCGTTCATGAACCCCTATCCCGAAGGCAAACTGGGTGTGATCGAGGAAGGCGCCTATGCAGACATCCTGCTGATCGATGGTAACCCACTAGAAGACTTCTCGGTTGTTGGCACGGGTGATCAGTGGTTTGGTGCCGATCCGAGGCCGGAAAGCCCTGAAACGATCCGGCTGATCATGAAGGACGGTGTGATATACAAAAATACACTGAATTGACCCCAAAACTCGACCGGAGAGTATTCATGTTCCTTTGGTTTCGTTCCGTCTTGCTCGCGGGTTTGGTCTGTTACGGTCATTCTGCCATGGCAACGCCAGGAGCAGCGCTGGACTGGGCAGACCTCCCGGACCCATCTGTGCAGGTCTTTGAGGATCCCTATCGGGACCTCAGCCCCGAACAGTTCGACGACGTCCTATTCGTTGTGCGGATGCGTGGCAGGCTGCAGCAAGACACTGGCAGCGCGGAAGAAAGATTGAAATGGCAGGAGCTTCTGACCGAGACCGAGGATGCCTTGGCGGGAGTTGGCGTTGATGTCGATTGGCTGCTCGATCAAAGAGAGCTTGTGAAAGAACGGCGAAGAAAGGCAGGAACAAACGGAAATCCGCAATTCGACGGTCAAACAATAACAATCGCGGGCTTTGCCATCCCGGGCCCGAGCGATCCAGACGCGCGATCTGTGGCGTATCTAGTGCCAGAACGAGGAATGTGTAGCCACATGCCCCCGCCCCAACCCAATCAAATGATTCGCGTGCGGTTGAATGGCGACTGGACGCCCAGCTATTTCCACGAACCCGTTCGGCTGACGGGCACGCTGACTATCGATCCCACTGTTCAGAATATGATGGTTGTGGACGGCCTCATACCTATGAGTGCGACATTCCAGTTGGAGACGGAACGTGTCGAAACTCTGGAAACCGAAGCAGACAGGCTGGAATGGAAGCAGCGTGCCGCTGATCGTATCCGAGCGGCGGGCAATCGCAAGACCGGCGGGGCAAAGGCGTCTGAATGATAAGACTTCTCGTTGTCGTACTGAGTATTGTCTCAGCCGGCGCGGCGTCGGCTCAAGGTCTGTCCGGGCCCTCTTCGGTCGAAGCTGATCTTGAGCCCGGAGATGGACTGACCGATCCACAATATCGTTCCGATTTTCCGCGCAATACCGCACCGGGTTGGTTTCAGTGGAAAGACCGACTGGCGGAGAATGGGTTTCGGTTCAACATTGATTACTTGGCATTGGGCCAAACCACGAACGCGGATCTGGGGGAGGGCGAAGCTGCCAGCGGAATTGCGCGGTTCTATGGCAGTTGGCAGGCGACTGAACAGGGGTCTTTGACATTCAAGATCGAAGACCGGCACAACTATACCGATGTTGCCCCACAGTTTCTTGGTCTGGATGGTGGAGCTCTTTCGATCACGGGAACAGCCTTCAACGATAATGGTTTGCTATTGACCAACCTGTTCTGGACCCAAAGGGCCGAGAACGGTTCGTGGACGCTGCAAGTCGGCCAGATTGATGTAACGGACTTTGTGGATATTTATGGGTTGGTAAGCCCATACAGTGGTTTCCAAAACCTGTCTTTCAATACCAACCCGACAATCAACGCACCCAACCAAGGCCTTGGCATTGCAGGCGGGATAAAGCTGAGCAAGAACCTCTACGCTGTCGCGAGCGTCTCAGACGCAAACGCCGACCCGTCTGATCCAAACTTTGATGTGTTTAGCGACGGCAATCTCTTCAAATCACTCGAACTTGGTTACACCTCTGACTTTGATCGCATTTACTTCGACAATATCCATCTGACCCTCTGGCATGCGGATGCGGCTGACGATGGTAGCCGTCCAGAAGATTACGGCGCCGCGTTCTCAGCAGCATGGTTTATTGACAATAAGTGGATGCCGTTCTTCCGGGCAGGGGCCTCAAAAGGGGCAGCAGCACTCTATGATCGGTCCGTTTCTGCGGGTATTGGCTACTACGGTCGCAATACCGATTTGGCCGGGTTGGGTCTGAACTGGGCCGAGGCAAGAGGCATAGATGGCGATCAGTTCACACTCGAAGCATTCTACCGTTTTTCAATCGCACCCGGACTGCAGATCACGCCATCACTGCAGTTCATTTCTGACCCGCTTCTAAATCCCGATCAGGACCGGATTACCCTGTTCGGTCTAAGAACCCGGATCGTTTTCTAATGCGGGGTGAATGCAATAGGTAAGTGGCAGTGCCAAAGGGCGACTAAGGGAGATCAACAGGACTTTGCAAAGCCCGCTTTCTGCGCGTTGCCACCGTTAGCGCGGACTGCAGCACCCGGTAGCTTTGGGCTCTCCCGGCACCTTCGCCGCGAGATCCATGAACGACCGTTTCGCGATGGAGCGCCTTTCGCGGCGCGGCGCACGAACTGGCAAGACGCGGACAAAGCCCGCTTTCGCTGCGGCTGCGCCAATGACGGCTATAGGAACCGGCGTTGGTCAAGAACAATCGCGTTCCCAAGCGACAGTGGCGCATGAATTTCGGCCTGCTGTCATAGTTGAAAGTGAATATGATCGTCGTGCCGTGCCGCTCTGCACCCTTGAAACCTAATACGCGGGTGGGCGACACGCAGCGACTGAACAAGGTGCGGTTCTATGAAGGTTTTTCCGACGCGTTCGTCGTTTGATAGAATTCGCAAGACTGTAGCTGTGCGTGCTCCATCGAGCTCATAATCGCGCCAAAGTGGTTGAATAAGACCAAAGTCCCATCTGAGAGTTGGCCATCTTGGCGTGCAATCGGTCGGGCCGGGTTCGAACGCAAAATACCCTATCGGTGATCGAGTTGCACCGGGCAGATAACCTGTTTCGTCGCGGTAAAATAACGCAAGATCAACCTTGTCGCCATCGTCATGAGATAGATGCGGCAGCAAAGGAAACCCATTGAGAAATGGGAAATTAGCGTCGAGCACCAGCGTTTCTGTGCCGGGATACTGTCGATCCAGTTCTTCGGCGGCCTCAATAAGTACGTCTCTCAGTTCCGGGGCCACGTAGTTACGATTGAGCGCACAATACATCCAGCTTTGCACCTGAAGCGAGCCGTTATCGAAGCAATTCAATGCTACTCGGCCAAAGTTTGGTGCAATCCAGATCGCCGCTGTCGTCAAAGCTGCGTAGGCCAGAAGGAACGAGATTATTCTATTGCGGAAGAGAAGCGCGATTAGCCACGCTAGCCCTCCAATTTGGGTAAAAATGGTGAGAAACAGAACTACACAAAAATTGGCAATGAAACGCAGCATGCGACGAATATGCCACCTCGCTCAAGTCACAACAACCGCATGAAAAACCCGCGACACTAATCCCTTGCCAAGGCCCCTTTTTCTTACTCACGATTTTCGCGCCATTCTGACCGAGCGGACGTTCGTGCGCAACGCAGCATCCGGTACATTGGGCTCTGAGCGGCCATCGGGGCTAGCGCAGCATTTTTTGGGTCCAGCCCCAGATTGCGCCGATGAGGACGGCCCAAACCAGCCGTTCATCGCGAGATAAGTTGCCGCATTGCAGCTTCCCCAAAGCGGAAGTTGATCGATTGCGCAGCATTTCCAACATTAACGTACACTCATCGGACAAAACGAACTCGTGCAAGCGCAGCTTCAACTATTGCCACGCGACCTTACTTGCTCCGGGTTCGGCGCTTTTGCACCTGTTAATCGCCACCACTTCGGCGCTTCGCAACGTCTGACAGACCCCGGGCCAGCAGGTCGAATACGATCCGGATACGACGGCTGGTCTGTAACTCCCGATGGGTGACCAGCCAGATTGGAAACTCAAGCGAAGGGAAATCCGGCAAGACCTTCTCTATGCCAGATTCAGCCTCGCCCAACGTTTCGGGCTGCATAGAGACGCCGTAGCCCGCTTTCACCAATTCCCATGCGACGACACCGCTCTCGCTCGACATCACGAAGCTCTCTGCGCGAACGGGCACGCCCATGTTGTGCAGTGGGGCCATTAGCCTCTCGGGGTCGGCATTGCCGACGAAATCGAGTGCAGCCACATCGCGCGGTGTCCGTGGGCGGCTTGCACGATCGAGATAGTCGGTCGCGGCATAGAGAGTGGCGCGAAAGTCGCCCAAGTGCCGTGCGATCAGGTCCGGCTGATCTGGGCGGACGTGGCGTATCGCGATGTCTGCCTCGCGCTGCGTCAAATTCTGCATCTCACTCGACGCGAGAATGCGGACGCGGATGCCCGGCGCCATCTGTCTCAGCGGCTTGAGCACGCCCGGCAGGATCGCTGCTGACAAGAGGTCCGTTCCCGTGACCGTGACCTCTCCGGTGACATCCTGAGATTTACCGTCGGCCACCATCGAGATGAGCGTCGCAGCCTCGCCCATCGTGCGCATGTGATCAATCAGGTCGCGCCCTGCTTCCGTCAAGGTAAGACCACGGACGCTGCGTTCTACCAACGTGACGCCAAGTGCCTCCTCCAACGCACCGATCTGCCGCCCTATCGTCGGCTGCGTTGTCTTCAGCACGCGCGCCGCGCCGCTGAACGAGCCTTCCTCCGCTGTCGCGAGGAAGGCGCGTACCTGGTTCCAATCGAAGGAAACGGCCTGCCAGTTCATTCATGAGCGTATAGCAGGTGGACGAATTTAAGCAATCGACCTTTTATGAGCGCATGGATGATACCGGATGCGAAACGAGATCGGCCCGGTCTCTGCAATCGAAAGCGACACAATGCATTCCGCAGTTTCTTACGACTGGCGCATCCGCGCCGCTTCAAACCTGAAGTGCAACGCGCAAAGGAAACCGACATGACTGCCCAAGCCTTCTGGGACCGGCATGCGCCCAAGTACGCCAAGAAACCTATTGCCGATGTCACCG
Source organism: Ruegeria sp. CDSC081 (assembly GCF_059610485.1). Lineage (NCBI taxonomy): Bacteria > Pseudomonadati > Pseudomonadota > Alphaproteobacteria > Rhodobacterales > Roseobacteraceae > Ruegeria > Ruegeria sp. CDSC081. The sequence goes on from NZ_JBXWNS010000002.1 coordinate 374,981, forward strand.
CCTACGAAGAAAAGCTGGAATGCGTCACTGCGCTTCTTCGATCGACCGATCGCGTTCTTGAAATCGGCTGCGGCACAGGCGGCACAGCCAGGAAGATCGCGCCTGTCGTCGCTCATGTGACCGCAACCGACCTCTCTGCCGAGATGATCCGGATCGCCCGGTCACGATCAGGTGGCGATGCCGCGGGAACACCAGAATTTCTTCAGGCGGAGGCGGCGCAACACATTCCTAGCCAACCGTTCGACGCCATTTGCGCGTTCAGCTTGCTTCACCTGGTGGACGACATACCCACCGTACTGGATGCAGCATTCCACCAAATGAAACCCGGCGGTCACTTCATATCAAAGACGGTTTGTCTGAAGGACGCGCCGCGCTGGATGCGAGCCATGGTTCGCGTGCTCATGGCCGCGCGGATCGCGCCTAATGTGATCATCTTGAGTCGCGCTGAATTGACCCGACACCTGATCCGCGCCGGGTTCGAAATCGAGCAGACGCGGTACTTCGGAAAGAACCGACTGAGCCCCTTTATCGTCGCGCGCAAGCCCGCCTGAGGCAGACCGACGCCTTATTCTGAGAGACCGAAGCATGCACTTTATCAGCCGTCGCGAATGGGCGTTCCTTGCCCTCGTGTTCCTCTACTCTTTCATTCCGGCAGTCGTAGGGCTGGTCCGGCTTCCGGAACTTCTCGGCGCTCGGGCGATCATCCCGCCGAACCCGCGTGCGGTGTTCGATCCCCTCCCGATCACATTGCATATCCTCGGCAGTTCAGTTTTCTGCCTTGTGGGGGCTGTGCAATTCCTGCCGAGCCTGAGGCGCTACCGCTCGGCCCTGCACAGGACCCTCGGGCGGATTGTGGCGGCAGCGGGATGCATCAGCGCACTAACCGGGCTCTGGATGACCGTGTTCTACGCATTTCCCGATGCCCTGCAGGGACCAGTACTTTACGGGGCAAGGGTCACGCTCGGCCTCGCGATGGTCACCCTCATCGCATGGGCCATCGTCGCGATCCGGTCGCGAAACGTCGCCGCGCACCGCGCCGCGATGCTGCGCGCCTATGCCATCGGCCAAGGGGCCTCAACGCAAACCGCGCTCTTTCTGGTCGCAATGGCCCTCTTTGACACCGAACTGCAGGGGTTTTCGCGAGACCTCCTGATGGTTGGGGCGTGGGCCATCAACCTTGCGATTGCGGAACTCCTTATCCGCCGCGCCTTTGCAACGCGCACATCCGGCGCGGTGATCTGAACCCGGTCGTGCTCTCGACCTGATACCGGCAAACTCCAGAAACACAAAAAGAAGACACCAAAATGAGACGGCTCGATCCCCGTATTCTTCTGTCGGCCCTGTGGCTGTTCATACTGCTCAACATCATCTTTCGCGATATTCACCAGTTTGTCCTCGCGTCCCATATCGAGATGCTGCTGACAGGCCATTACAACGGCATCGAGATCACCGAAGGGCTGATGCTTTTGGGCGGTTTCCTCGTCCAAGTGCCGATTGCGATGGTGCTCTTTTCGCTCCTGCTAACCCGCAGGATTGGTCGCCCTGTCACCTTTCTTGCAGCGATCGTCACAACCGGTACGCTCCTTTCCTCGGCCCCCACCGACATGGATGACACCTTCCACCTCGTCATCGAGATCGTGGCTCTAATCGCAATTCTCTGGACCGCATGGACGTGGCCCGAGAACGAACACACCGCGCCGCAATCCGACGCAAGTTCTCCGTAAAAAACGTGCGCGCACCGCGGACACGATGAATGAATAATAGGACCAAATAGATGTTGGAAGAAACGCCTTTAGACGATGCGTTTGATCTTTATGACAAGCTCGCACCTCGCTACGACAAACTTCATCATCGCTGGCTGCGTCATGCAGGCGGCGAGGCGCAGGCCGCCCTGGAAGGTCTGGTGCGTGCACTTGCGACGCCGAATTCGAGGCTTTTGGATGCTGGCTGCGGCACCGGCAACCTGGCACGTAGACTGATCGCGGAGGGCATGCCGCCGAATTTGATGACCCTTCTCGACCCGTCCGCAGCGATGCTTGCACGCTGCGCCGACATTCCTGTGCCGAAGATACAAGGACGGTTGGAGTTCCTGCCGTTTGAAGATGGCACGTTCGATCTTGTGACGTGTGCTTGGGCTTTGGAAACCGTCCCCGATCCCCACCTGGCTTTGAGTGAGCTTTGCAGGGTTGTTCGAGCCGGCGGCGCGCTTTGTCTCGCGTTTTGCGCGGATGAGCCTGCCCGTGGTCTTGCCGGCAGCCTCATGCGCCAGGCGCTTTTGTTTCGCGGGACCGGCCGATTTATGTCCCGCTCCCGATTGATGCAGGCAATCGAGCGTTTCGAAAATTTTGAAGTGCGGGCAATTCCGAGCCATGGTCCGGCCTCGACCTTACTTGCTAGGCGGTCTGGCGCAGCAACCCAGGGGTCTTTGTAGCCGGGCTTAAAGTTGAAAATGACGACCACAGAATTACGGAGATCAAGCATGATCGGATATGTTACCCTCGGAACCAACAACTTCGAGGCCGCGCTGAAATTCTACGACGCCTTGTTTTCGAGCGTGGGCGCAAACCGTCTTTGGAAACACGGCGATATGGCCGCATGGGGCCGCTCAAGGGCCGAGCCTGCGTTATGCCTTGCTTGTCCATTCAATGGGGCACCGGCAAGCGTTGGAAACGGGGTGATGGTCGCTTTGAAAATGACCAACAGAAAAGCCGCCGATACGCTTCACGCCAAGTGCCTCGAACTTGGCGGAACAGATGAGGGACCCCCCGGCACAAGCGGAGATCATGGTTTCTACGGAGGGTATTTCCGGGATCTGGATGGCAACAAACTGAATGCGTATGTCCCAGCGTGACAGCAGGCAAAGAGTTGGCTGTTGAAATATCGCGTCCAGCGGACAATGAGAGACGAGCACATCGAAAGACGCCGCAATGAGATCTGAAATAAAATTCGTCCGATTGTCGGAAATCGACCCAACCGAAATCTTAGCGCACATGTCCGACCCTCGTGTCGCCGAGCATATGCCGCTTCTGAGATTTACTTGGAATGCCGAGACAGTGGCGCGGTTTGTCGCCAAAAAGGAAGAGTGTTGGCACCGTGACGGACTTGGACATTGGGCATTCTTGTCCGATGACCGATATGTCGGCTGGGGTGGATTTCAAAAAGAAGGAGCCGAGTGGGATTTCGGACTGGTCTTGCGGCCCGACACGTTTGGCCTCGGGCCGCGCATCTCGCGAAAGGCGATCGACTTTGCAATTTCCGATGAACGCATCCCGTATGTGACCTTTCTTTTACCACCGTCACGCACGAACCTGCGGGCACTCGACAGACTTGGTGCTTGGCGGGTTGGCGAAGTCGACTATGACGGGGCGACCTTCCTCAAATTTCAACTTGCGACAGAGTGACAGCATTGTCCGATTTCTGGTACATCGCCAGCTCCAGAGTGTGTTGTAACTCGCGGCCCAAAGCTGACTTTCGCAAGTAGATCCGCCTCTGCATTGTCGTATCCCCAAAGCAGGCGTTGGTCGATGTCGCAACGTCTCGGATACGAAAAATCGTTAAATTGGCAACAACAGCTGCAGTCTTGGTTTAGTGAACAAATCTCAATTGGGAGTTATTTTTCTTTAGCAGCCCAAATGGCACCCCGACGAATAATCTCGGTAACCTGAGGGTGTTTCAAGTCGTCCAATTCATGCCCGATTGAGCAATAAAACACACGGCCGTTATCCCAGCGGCGCTTCCAGACCACCGGTATGACCGTTCCTTCGATCCACCACAGATGGTCACCTGAGAAGGTCGTCGTTGCCAATACCTCGTTGGAAGGATCGACCAGCATATAGTATTGCTCGGTTGTTAGTCGAAAACTCTTGATCCCATTGACGATCGGGTCATCCGGTTTGCAGATAGTAACATCATAATCAATGTAGTCCTCACGCGGCTGCAGGTTGTCTGGCCACCCTGGGGGGTGGGCGACGAACTGGCCGCCGATCAGGAAATGATAGGTCGGGCGGTCGCGGAATGCATCGCCCATATGGCCGTGCCATCCGGCCAGCCCGCACCCATCACCGATCAACTTCAAAAGCCCATCTTCCTGCGGTTTGGTCATGTTCCCGTATTTGTCTTTGTGACCCGACCGGGCCGAAGACCAGATTGGTGTGATCAGATCCAGATCAGCCAGCTCGTCTGGGTTCTCCAGCGGTTCCAGCGTGTCGTAGACATCGACTTCGAACCCGTTTTCCTTCAATAGCGCTTCGTACCAATCGCTGAATTGCGTGGGGGCATGGCCTTCCCATCCACCAACAAATAGTGCGGCTTTCATTCGGGTTTTCCTCGCATGTAGTTGAAGATGGACGCCATGTCGCGGATATCGAAGCCCTGCGCTTCGGCGTCTTTCAAAACCTGAAAGGTGATCTCGGACTGCGGCATCGGTACGCCGACTTGCTCAGCTAGATCCAATGCCAGACCGACATCCTTACGCGCCAGGGCGACCGTAAAGGTCACGTCCTGGTTTGTTTCGTCCAGGTAAATCGGGCGGCGAAATTTCAGCATTGGCGCAGCAGCGGCTGAGTTTTCGATCACGTCGAATGCGCGTTCGGTCGCGATACCTGCATTCTCGGCCAGACAGAGCGCCTCTGAGACTGTCTGATTCATCCCGTGGATCAGCAAATTCACGGCCAGCTTCATGGCGGCACCCGCGCCGACCTGATCCAGCCAAATGGTCTTGCGCCCCATTGCATCAAAGAGCGGAGACAGCAGCGCGCCGGCAGAAGCGTCAGCGCCAGCCATGATCAAAAGTGAGGCCTCTTCGGCGGCGTTGGTGGCCCCGGAAACCGGCGCGTCAATAAAGCGTTTTCCTGCCGCCTCGGCGGCCTCGGCGATCTCTGCGACCAAGGCAGGGCTCATGGTGCCCATCTCGACCAGGACCGGTGCGCCCGAAGCGGTGATCAGCCCGTCATCCCCAAAGTATACGGCCCGGGCGGCTGTATCGTCGGCCAGCATGGATATTACGACCCCAGAAAGGCCCGACAACTCTGCCGGAGTGGCCGCAATGCGACCGCCAACGGTTTGGACAAAGGCTTGTGCTGGACCCTTGCTGCGGTTCCAGACAGTCAGGTCATGACCCGCTTGGGCGCAATTTGCCGCCATCCTCCGCCCCATGCGTCCCAGTCCTGCAAAACCAACCTTCATCACGCGACCTGCGGCGAGCCGGTATCAGCAAGGCCCGAGATCGCGCGCACCAGACTGTCTTCGGTTACTGCCTCAGAAGTGAATTCTTGCGTGATTTGCCCCTGGAACATGGCGTAGATCCGATCCGAAACATGAAGGACTTCCGGCATTTCTGAACTGATCACAATCACCGCATAACCCTGCGCGGCAAGGTCGCGGATCAGGTTGTGAATCTCGGCTTTGCTACCGACGTCAATGCCGCGTGTCGGCTCGTCAACGATTAGGACATTGGGATGCATGGACAGCCATTTGCCAATTACGATCTTTTGCTGATTGCCCCCTGATAAATTGCCTACAAGCTGCTTCCACCCCGGGGTTCTGATATCCAGACGATCACGGTATTGGTCAAATATCGCGATTTCGGCCCCTTCGGCCACAAATGGCCCCGCCTTCAAATCATCCACTTGCGGCAGAGACATGTTATCCCGGCAGTTCATGCCCAGCACCAATCCCTGACCTTTACGATCTTCGGGAACCAGTGAAATGCCCTTCTCAATCGCATCCGAAGGCGTTTGAATGCGTATCTCCTGACCATCAATCAAGATTTGCCCAGCAGACGGATCGCGCAGACCAAACAGGGTTTCGGCGATCTCGGTGCGGCCCGCTCCGACGAGGCCATAAAACCCGACAACTTCCCCGCGTCGGATCTGAAAACTCACGTTTCGATAAAGGTCGCCGCAACTCAGATCGCGCACTTCCAGGGCCACGTCCCCAAGTTCGTGGTGCGAAACGTTGCGGGACAGGTCCAGCTTACGCCCGATCATCATTTGGGTGACGGCTTCTTCATCTGTGTCAGCAGTGATCGCGGTACCGGTATGTTGCCCATCGCGCAGAACGCTGACCCGGTCTGTGATCCGGAAAATTTCCTCCATCCGATGGGAGATATATATGATGCCCACATTCCGTGCTTTGAGGTCCGCGATCACCTCGAACAGCACGTCTTTTTCGGTGTCGGTCAGTGACGCGGTGGGTTCGTCGAATATCACAACCTTTGCATCAACCGTCAGGGCGCGGGCAATTTCGACCATTTGCTTGTTCGCAATCGACAGCTCGCCGACAAGGGTTTTCGGCGTGAACCCGACCTTTAGCCGATCCAGAATTTTCGCGGTATTGGCATAGAGCGCCTCCCAATCGACCCGCCCGTAAGATTTGCGAGGCAGCTCTCCCAGATACACATTCTCGGCCACGGACAGTTCATCTGCGAGGCTGAGTTCTTGATGAATGAATACAACACCCATGGCCTTAGCCTCCAATGGGGACGCCATGATCGTAGGTGTTTCCGCAATCAGGATCTGGCCGTCGTCTGGTTGATAAATGCCCCCCAGAACTTTCATCAGCGTTGACTTTCCAGCGCCGTTTTCACCCATCAGCGCATGGACTTCGCCCGGCATGACCGCAAATGAGACCCCATCAAGCGCACGAACCCCGGGGAAGGTTTTCACGATCCCCTCAAGACGCAGGGCCGGTGTGTGTTCGGTCATATCTTCAACTCCTCGGCACCTTTGCGGTTTAGCTGCTTATCCAGATACAGCACCGCAATCAGGATGAGGCCGATCACCAAATTGACGGTCGACGTATCGGCCCCGATATGGCCAAGTCCTTTGCGCAACAGCTGGATTGCCAACACGCCGCCAAAGGTCGACACAACAGACCCCGCTCCGCCCGTTAGCTTGGTGCCACCCAGGACAACAGCCGTGATGATCCACAGCTCGTACAGCTCGCCGTCATTTGGATTGACCGACCCGCTTTCGGAATAGAACACAACAGCTGACAGGGCCGCCAAAAACCCGATGATCATGAAATTGATCATCATATGGGCTCCGACCCGGATACCCGCATTCACCGCCGCTTCGCGGTTGTCGCCGATGGCATAAGCGTTGCGCCCGTGGATGGTGCGGGTCATGATGAACCAGATCACCAAGGTCACGGCCAGCAGGAACCACGTGGCGGTGTGCAGGCCAAGAAACTGGGCCTCGGCAAAATCGACCAATGTCCAGTTCAGCTGACTTGTCGGTTGCTCGCCGTTGTACATGAAAACCAAGCCGCGATAGCCAAGCATCGAACCCAAGGTCACGATGAATGCATCTACCCCGGTCTTCCAGACGATCACACCGTTGATGGCGCCCAGAACAATCCCGGTAAGCAAGGCTAGACACCACGAGATTGGGATAACCCAATCGCCTAAACCTGCGAATACCGGCCAGGTCAGACTGTCCAGCAGGACGATGGCACATAGTGCAAAGGTTGCCCCGACGCTGAGGTCAATATTGCCGTTAATCATGACGATGGTCATACCCATCGCAATGATCCCAATTGGGGCGGATTGTTTGAACAGCAACAGCATGTTGTCGAGATCCATGAAGGCCTTGTCGCTGAGCGACATGAATTCACCCGCGATGCTGAAAAAGATCAGCTCGAACAGGATAAAACCCCATATGGCGCCGCGCTTCAGGAAAGTGCTCAGAGTACCAGCTTGCATGTATCCGTTTCCCTTACGCGATCGGTGACCAAAGCTTGCCGCGTTTGGCCGCAATATCGAGCCAGACTGCCAGAATGATGATCACCCAGGTCACGACGTATTGGACGTAGAATTGAAGACCGACGAGCAACAGCCCGTTCTGGATAAACCCAAGCATCAGGACTCCGATGACGGTCTTGAAGATTGTTCCGGACCCGCCCAACAAAGATGCCCCGCCAAGGATCACTGCCGCCAGCACCTCAAGCTCTAGCCCTTGCCCCACAGTGTTCTGGCTGCCCATTGAACGGCTTGCCTGAATAAGGCCAGCTGTCGCCACACAAAATGACGAAGCGAGGTAGCAGGCGAACACGACCCGCGCCCGACGGATGCCTGAAAAGGTCGCGGCAACGCCATTGCCGCCCACAGCATAGACCTTGCGGCCAAAGGGCGTTTTGGCCAGGACAATTCCCAAGAAGGAAGCAAGCAATACGAATAGCAGAATTGGCACAGGAATTCCCAGCGCATCGCCTTGACCAAACACGCTGAACCAGGTCCCTTCCTTATCGGCGATATCCATGTTTTTGCCGCCGGAATACGTGAGCGTCAGCCCATGGATGGCGGACAACATACCAAGCGTCACAATCAAAGAATTCAGCTTGAGGTAACCGACAAGAAACCCGATCAGCGCCCCTAGGCACATCGTCATGGCAAACATTGAAGGGATCGCCAGGGCTGGCCCGATCTTGTCGTGAAGATCCAGCACAACAATGGTCGAGAAAGACATCATCGAGCCAACCGACAGATCAAGATTGCCGCTGATCACAACGAAGGTCACACCCAGCGCCATCACGCCCAGAATGGCAGAAGAACGGATGACGCCCATGATGTTGTCTGGGTCCAGAAACCTTGGGTTCGCCAACGTAAATCCGATGATAAACACTGCGAAGGCCACAAGAATGCCCTGCCGGGCCAATATGCCTCCGATGTCGGATTTCCTTAGTTGCACCATCCCGTTCTCCCTGTCTCCGTCATGCCGGAGCGTATTCTTGCGCCTGCAGCGCACGCGGTTGTCAAACCAGCGTCATTCCACCATCGATCATCACGATCTGGCCGGTCATGTAGTCACTGTCTGATGACGCAAGGAAGGTCGTCGTTCCGGTGATATCCTCGGGCTGCGCAACACGTCCGCGCAATATCTCTGCCGAAAACTCTTCCATTGCCTGCCCTGGCCGTTCGGCTGCCCCGATCTCCATCAGGTCGCGATCGACCTCATCCCACATTTCCGTCGCGACCACACCCGGCGCAAATCCCGTCACCGTGATACCATGCTTTGCCAAATCCCGAGCACCAGACTGGGTCAGCGAAACAACAGCCCATTTCGAGGCACAATAGGGTGCCACATTGTCAAACCCTTGCCGACTGGCAATGGAGGCGGTGTTGATGATCTTTCCAGCGGTGCCCTGCGCAATCATTTGCCGCGCGGCCTCTTGTATACCGATCATGCATCCCAACCCGTTTACTCCCATGATGAATTGCCAGTTCTCATCTGTCACATCGAGGAAATTCATCGGCTTGTTGACACCGGCGTTGTTGAATTTCACATCCAGTTTTCCAAACAATCCCACGGTGTGATCAATCATCGCGCGGACCTGCTGGCGGTCGGTCACGTCGACCGCAGCATGAGTGACCTGGCCACCATGACGTTTGGCGCGATGCTGGTTCTCGGCGGCGACCTCGGCCACCTTGTCTGCGTTTATGTCGGCAAAGCAGACATCTGCGCCTTCTTCCAACAGCGCCTCACCGATGGCGCGTCCGATACCTTGAGCTGCCCCTGTGACAATACAGGAACGTCCAGAGACCCGCCCCATGGGTTCCTCCCTATTCTCTTAAAGTGACAAAAATGCGCAGAGCCCACCGGGGCTCCACGCATCTGGGGAGAGACTTTAGAATACGGGCTTGGTATAATCGCCCATGTTGTCCTGAGTGATCTTCGGCGTGTCGAAGTAGTTCAGGAATGGCAATTCCTTGCCATCAAGCGTTTCTATTGCTGTCTTTAACGCGGCCTCGGCATCGTCAACAGGCGACTGGTAGATAGATCCCCAGTATTCGCCACGGCCCATTGCCTCATACCCGACGGCAAAGTTGGTCGCGCCGACAAAGATAATGCCTTCGCGACCTGCCGCATTTGCTGCGTTCAGTGCACCAACACCCATGTTGTCATCACCGGAATAGACGCCATCAATATCATCGTACTTTACAAGGAAGGCTTCCATGACTTTCTGGGATTTCTCACGATTCCAGTCGCCCGGCTGCGTTTCCACCAGCGTTACATTGGGGCAGACTTCCGGCAGGCGGTCATCAAAGCCCTTTTGGCGCTCGATGGCCGTTGTGTATCCGGGCTGACCTGAGATCTGAACGACGCGCGCCTCATTCTCGATGCCCATATCCTTGAACTTGTCGCATATGATTTCTGCGGAACGCGAACCCTGTGTGATGTTGTCAGGCCCCGAGAAGGATGAGACGAACGGAAAGCCAGCTTCGGCGATGTTTGAATTGGTGACGATGACAGGAATACCGGCTTTGTGGGCCTTGCGCACCGCAGGGATCACGGCCTCGCCATTGGTTGGCCAGATAATGATGGCGTCGACTTCCTGTTGGATCAGGTCTTCCATTTGGGCGATCTGACGCGCAACGTCGCCGCCCGCGTCCAAGACAACGACATTAACATCGCTGTTTGCTTCGGCTGCGGCAATAAAGGCTTTTTCGTAAGTGGTCTGGTAGCTGTCGACGCCTACATTGTTCTGCGTAATGCCAATGGTCTTTGTCTCGGCCAGTGCGGCCCCGCCGAAGGCAGTCAGGGTCAGGGCGGTGGTCGCAACAAGAGTTTTGCGGATATTCATTCGGTTTCCTCCCGGGTAACTTCTTTGTCTTGCCAACTCCCGTCTTTCCTCTGCGGGAATCATTATCCTCTGAGCGGATTAGCCCCGACAGGTTGGCGAAATCCGCAAAGCTAACAGCCCTCGAAAATATCCATATTGAGAATCGTGGTATCCAGAACGGATATCTAAGCAATACTGCACCACGATCATTCTGAACATTTTGAGGGGGAGGGCAATATGAGCGAATCGAATTTGTCCAAATCGAACAATCCAGCGTCGAGCCCGGCGCCAACTCCTGAAAAGGGTGCAAAGCGGTACAAACCCATGGACGGCTCAGCTTCGACATTTCAGCAAGGTTTTCATCAGGACAAGACTGAAATGCTTCAGGTTGTCTCGTTCCTTGAGAGTTTTTGCGAAGAGTTGGAAGACGTGATCGAGGCGTTTGCCCCGAACCCGTTCTTCCTGATGTCCCTGTTTCTGATCCGCAACCATTTCGAGGGAAAAACCGTCACGCCGACGTCACTCATCTCGGCCTCTCATATTCCCTATGCCACAGCGTCGCGCAGAGTTAAGGAGATGATCGAGAAGGGTCTGATCGAACAGCGCCCGCGCACCAGCTCGGGCAAAAGCTTCTCTCTTCATCCCAGCGAGCATCTTCTTGATGGATGGATGCAGCTCTCGACGCGCATTCGGCGTCTGGCCGAGCTTGAATTCGGAGCGAGTGAAAAACGCCCCGAATCCACCGACTACTACTTCGGTGGATCCTATATGGCGACCAAGTCGATCCCACCGCTGCAGGTGCTCGGAGAGCCCCTGAAACTTGCCGGTGGCGTTCGTGTTCTTGTCCATGGCGACCCGACTTTCATGGTGATGGAAACGCTTAAGCGTCAGTTTGAACAGGTGATTGGATCACCCATTCAGCAACGTGCGTTTTCGATCGACCGTCTGCGCGAAGAAGCCCTGAAGAACGCAGAACGCCCGACCAGCCGCTATGACATCATCGCCGTTGATCTGCCCTGGATCGGTGAGTTCGTCGAGAAGGGCGTTTTGCTGCCGTTGGAAGAGGTGATGGATCTGGAGGTACTAGATCCGGCCGACTTCCATACTGCTGGCTGGAAAGCGGCGCATTGGGCTGGCAAAGCATATGGTGTCCCCGCCCAGACCACGCCAGAGCTTTTGTTTTATCGACGCGATCAGTTCGCCGAAGCAGGGCTGGAACCCCCTGCGACCACGGATGAACTGCTGACGGCCGCGCAGGCACTGCACGATCCGCAGCATGGGCGATATGGCATCGCCTGGAACGCGGCACGCGGAACTGCTCTTGGGCATACATTCTTAACGACGCTTTCGGATTTCGGGCAACCGATCGTCGATCTGGACGAAATTGCCGGCGGTTTTGACACTGAAAACCTGCATCACGACACCTACAAATTCACCATCGACACAGCTGCCGGTCTGCACGCCGCTGAGTATCTGATGGAGCTTCTGAAATACTCGCCGCCCGATATCCTGTCGATGTCGTGGTATGAACGGATCCGTCCCTATGCGGCGGGCAAGGTGGCGATGGCCTATGGCTACACTCTGCTGGCGCCATATTTTGAAAGCGACCCGTCCTCGCCCGCGTTCGGGCAAACCGGTCTGCTTCCGCATCCCGCCGGTCTTGGCGCCACACAGGTGGCCCCGGTTGGTGGCTATGTGATGGGCATCCCGTCCAACCTACCACCAGAACGCCGCGCGGCGGCAGCAGAAGCGCTGCGGGTCTTCACCTCTCCCGAGGCACAAAAACTCTACGTCCAGAACGGGAGCCGGACCAACCCGCGCTACTCGGTCGGGGCCGACCCCGAGGTGCGGCGATCCTCACCAATCTTTGAGGCGGTGGACGCGATGTCCTGGCGGGATGAACTGCAGTTTTGGCCACGCCCACCAGTGCCCGAGATCAGCGACGTTATCCGCATCTGCGGCGAAGAACTGCACGACATGCTGCGTGGAATGGTCCCCCCGAAAGAGGCCTTGTATCGCGCGCAGACCCGAGCCGACGCAACGCTTGAAAACAAGCGACGAAGTTAGAACTCCAAGGAGAAGATCATGGACCCCAATCGCCTGAAAGGTAAGAATATTCTGATTACTGGTGCCGCCCGCGGCATGGGTCAGGCCAATGCCGAAAGCTTTGCCTCTCAGGGTGCCAATGTCTGTATCGGGGACCTTGACCAGATTGAGGCGGAAAAAGTCGCGGATGGCATCAATGCCAGCGGCAAAGGCAAGGCGATTGCGGTAAAAATGGATGTGACCAAACGCGAGGACAACGCCGCAGCCGTTGCCGCGACAGTCGATGCCTTTGGCAGCATCAATGTGGGTCTGTTTAACGCAGGTCTCAACAAGCCTCGGTTCTTCATGGATATTGATGAAGACAACTGGGACATGATCATGAACGTCAACACCAAGGCGATGTGGCTGGGCATGCAGGAAACTGCGCGCCAAATGATCAAACAAGGCCCGATGGAAGGCCATCCCTACAAGATCATCAACGTGGGGTCGATTGCCTCGCGTAAACCGCTTGTGGATGTGACGGTATATTGCACGTCGAAATACGGCTGCCTGGCCCTGACGCATTGCGGCGCCGTCGCATTGTCCGAGCACAGCATCACCGTCAACGGATATGCGCCAGGGGTGGTCGTTACTCCGCTGTGGGAACAGCTCGACAAGGACCTTGTCGATATCGGGTTCAAGGAACGTGAAGGGCAAGCCTATGAAGACATCGTCCGCGATGCCCTTCAGGTTAAGCGCGTGTCATACCCCGATGACATTGTCGGCACCGCGTCGTTCCTGGCGAGCGATGACAGCGACTATATGACCGGTCAGATGATCCATATCGACGGCGGCTGGTGCATTCAGTAACGCCGCAATTTTGCAGAAAATCCAAATGAAACACAGGTGGCTCGACCGCCTTGAGGAGCCGATATGTCCAGAGCATTAATGCCCAACCTGCTGACCCCGCAGGATCTTGAACCCAACTGGCAATGGGAAGGGCGACTGCCAGCCTGGGGCCATACATCGGTCGATTTTGAGCGCAGGATCGATCATGATCGACTGCGTCGCTATCGCCTGGCTCGTACGCGTGAGGCATTGATCGCTTCGAATGCCGGTACGCTTCTGCTCTTTGATGTGAATAACATCCGCTACGTGTCATCCACCAAGATAGGCGAATGGGAACGCGACAAGATGTGTCGCTTTTGCCTGCTGACCGGTGATGACGCCCCATATGTCTGGGACTTCGGGTCCGCCGCGATGCATCACAAGAAATATTCGGATTGGCTGGTGCCGGATCATTGCCGTGCCGGCGTCGTGGGCATGCGAGGGACCATCCCGCCAGAGTTCGGATTGATGCGCAAATACGCCAAAGAGATCGCGGGTTTGATCCGGGATGCCGGGATGGCCGACATGCCTGTCGGGGTGGACTATGCGGAAACGGCGATGTTCGAGGCGCTCAAGGCTGAAGGCATCAACGTGGTTGACGGCCAACAGATCATGCTGGCCGCTCGTGAGATCAAGAACTGGGATGAAATCCAGCTTTTGACGCAGGCGGCATCGATGGTCGATGGCGTCTATCACATGATCTATGAAGAGCTGAAACCGGGCGTGCGCGAAAACGACATCGTCGCCCTCTCCAACAAGATGCTTTATGAGATGGGCAGCGACGACGTCGAGGCGATCAACGCCATTTCCGGCGAACGCTGCAACCCGCATCCTCATAATTTCACGGACCGGTTGTTCCGCCCCGGCGATCAGGCCTTTTTTGATATTCTGCAATCTTATCAGGGATATCGCACTTGCTATTACCGAACGTTCAACATTGGTCGCTCAACGCCCGCCCAAAACGACGCCTATGTGAAAGCGCGCGAATGGATCGATGCGTCGATTTCGATGATCAAGCCGGGCGTCAGCACTGACAAGGTTGCTGCCGTCTGGCCCAAGGCGGAAGAGTTCGGATTCCCGGATGAAGCGTCTGCGTTTGGCCTGCAATTCGGTCACGGGCTTGGGCTGGCGCTGCATGAGCGGCCCATCATCAGTCGCGCGGTCAGCCTTGATCACCCGATGGAGATCAAGACCGGGATGGTGTTTGCGCTTGAGACCTATTGCCCGGCCGCCGACGGATACTCTGCCGCGCGGATCGAAGAAGAGGTCGTGGTGACAGAAACCGGTTGTGAGGTGATCAGCCTGTTCCCGGCCGAGGAATTGCCAATCGCCAACCGCTACTGACGCGGATCGATACGGCCCCGACAAGGGCCGGTCTTACCCATTAGGAAAGTTCGCTATGAGCGTCGCAAGAACCAACACCCAGGACTATCTGCGCATGTACGCCCAGATGGTTCGCATCCGGACATTCGAAGACAATGCCAACCAACTGTATCTGTCGGCCAAAATGCCGGGGCTAACCCATATGTATTCCGGCGAAGAGGCCGTAGCGGTTGGAATTTGCGAGGCGTTGCGGTTAACCGACAAGATCACCTCGACCCACCGTGGTCATGGCCATTGCGTCGCCAAGGGCGCAAATTTCAAAGAGATGTTCTGCGAGTTGTTGGGCAAAGAGGAAGGCTATTGCCGTGGCAAGGGCGGGTCCATGCATATCGCCGATCAATCCAATGGGAACCTTGGTGCAAACGCGATTGTCGGCGGGTCAATGGGCATCGCTACCGGGGCCGCCTTTTCCGCCAAACTGCTGGACAAGGATGACGTCACCGTCTGTTTCTTTGGCGATGGTGCTACGGCGCAGGGCTTGATGTACGAGGTCATGAATATGGCCGCGCTGTGGAAGTTGCCGGTCATTTATGCCTGCGAAAACAACGGGTATTCAGAATACACACGCACCGAGGAAATCGCTGCAGGCTCGATCACGGCGCGGGCCGAAGCCTTTGGGATCGAGGCCCATCAGGTCGATGGGCAGGATGTCTTGGCGGTGAATGAGCTGACGCAGAAACTGGTAGAGCGCACGCGTCGGGGCGAAGGGCCCTTCTTTATCGAACTGATGACCTATCGGTATCACGGCCACCATGTGGGCGATATCAACCGCGAGTACTACCGTTCCAAAGAAGAAGAAAAGGACTGGAAGGAAAACCGTGATCCGATCACGCGGTTCCGGTCCTGGCTGGTCGCCGAGGGTATCACCTCGGAAGATGAAATTGAGGCGATGAATGCCAAAATTAAATCCGAAGCTGCAGCGGCCGTCGACTATGCATTGAACGCAGACTACCCGGACGTATCCGAGGTCGATATGCATGTCTTTACTGACGTCAAAAACGCCCTAGCCTGAGGAGAAGACTATGCGAGAGATAACCCTGTCTCAGGCCGTAAACGAAGCGTTGGCCGAAGAAATGCGTCGCGACCCCACGACTTTCATAATTGGTGAAGATGTGGCCGAGGCGGGAACACCGTTCAAGATCCTGTCTGGTCTGGTTGAGGAATTTGGAACAGATCGTGTGGTGGACACGCCAATCGCAGAGCCGGGTTTCATGGGGCTGGCTGTCGGTGCCGCAATGACCGGGACCCGCCCCATTGTCGATTTGATGTTCGGCGATTTTCTCTTTCTGGTGATGGATCAGCTGTGTAATCAGGCCGCAAAGACCCACTATATGTCTGGCGGCAAGATGAACGCGCCTTTGGTCCTGCGTACCAATCTGGGGGCGACCCGACGCTCCGCTGCCCAACATTCGCAATCCCTGCACGCCCTTGTGGCCCATATACCGGGCTTGAAAGTGGCTTTACCGTCTTCGGCCTACGAGGCCAAAGGGCTGCTGAAAACCGCCATTCGCGACAACAACCCAGTTGTGATCTTCGAAGACAAGCTGATGTACAACGACAAGGCGCCAGTACCGGAAGAGGAATTCCTTATCCCTTTCGGTGAAGCCAACGTGAAACGTTCGGGCACCGACATAACCCTGATTGGGACGTCTTCGATGGTCCAGGTCTGCGAAAACGCCGCCGACATATTGTCATCCGAAGGGATTTCAGCCGAGGTGATCGACCCGCGCACAATCGTCCCGTTGGATGAAGAAACACTGTTGGCATCTGCTCGCAAGACCAGCCGTGTAATCGTGGTTGATGAGGGGCATCAAAGCTATGGCGTCACGGGCGAAATCGCCAGCCGTATCAACGAAAAAGCATTCTACCACTTGGATGCGCCAGTGCTGAGGATGGGGGCCATGGATGTGCCTGTGCCGTTCTCGCCCGCCTTGGAAGACATAACCGTTCCGACCCCGGAAGGCGTCGCCGAAAGCGCGCGTAAACTCATGTCAGGGGAAATGTTCCATGCCACATGAGGTGATCATGCCAGCCTTAGGCATGGCGCAGGACATCGGTCTTTTGGTGAATTGGCTGAAAGCGCCGGGCGAGGCGGTCAGCGCCGGTGATCCGCTGTTCGAGGTGGAGACTGATAAATCGACCATGGAGGTCGAAGCGCCCGTCGATGGCTATCTGACCAACATTACCGCCGAAGCCGGAGCAGAGGTGCCGGTAGGGCAGGTCATCGCATATATATCGGACACGGCCGAAGGCAGCGGCCCGCCACCAGCGTCCAGCGATCCGGTTGATACCCCCGTGCAGCCTACTGTCGCCAAAGAGACCGTCTCGGCAATTCCTTCACCGTTCGATGACAAGCGATCCGCTGAACCAAATCAAAAGACTATGACAGAGAGCGGGCGCATTCTGGCCTCGCCCAAGGCGCGCCGCGTTGCCTTTGCTGAAGGGTTGGATTTGAACCGGCTGGTATCGGCCGGACATCCGCAACCCTATCATGTTGCCGATATTGAAATCCTTCGAAACCTGCCCGAGAGCAACCGCAATTCGCCGCCCACAAGCCATCTGATGCAGATCACCGCCAGCGTTCCCCGGTCCGGCACGGATGATTTCCTAAGCTGGATGCTGGAAGACGGCAGAATAACCATTGCTCCATCGGCGCTTTGGGTCAGCATTGCCGCCGGGGCACTGCGCTCCGCCTTGCCCGAAAGCTTGGATTTGGCGATTGCCGTTTCGGACCTGATCGGTACCACGACCACTTACAAGAACCCTGACAAAACCCGCCTTCTTCATCAGTTGGAAAGCCCCGACGAGAAGGCGGATTTGGTTTTGAGGGACTTGACTGACAGCCCGATAACCGGGCTGCGGCTTGGCCCGGTTGAGGCTCCAATCCTGAGTATCGCAAGCGACAACGATACCTTGCGCCTCAGCCTTGAATTCACCGCTGACCAGATGGACGACGCCACCGCGATAACCCTTATCTCAGGTTTTTCCGAACGGCTGGCCAATCCTTTGCTCCACCTGCTTTGACCGAAATGGACCCCACATGAAAAACACCGATCTATACATCAACGGCCAATGGCACCCAGGATCCGAGGGTCAGCGATTTGATGTGATCAACCCGGCTACAGAACAGGTCCTGGCCTCGGTCGCCTCCGCCGAAATCGCGGATGCAGACAGAGCGCTGGATGCTGCAGAGACTGCCATGGCCGATTGGTCTGCCCGCACACCCCGGGCGCGGTCCGAGGTCTTGCGCAAAGCCTGGGAGCTGATGTCAGACCGGTTGGAAGAGTTTGCGCATCTGATCACGCTGGAGAATGGCAAAGCCAGGGCAGATGCGATTGGCGAGGCCACCTACGCCGCAGAATTCTTCCGTTGGTTCGCTGAAGAAGCCGTGCGGGCGGATGGTATGATAACTCATGCCCCCAGTTCCGGTGCCCGGATCATAGTGCAACATAAGCCCGCGGGTCTGGCCGTGCTGGTGACCCCTTGGAATTATCCCGCTGCCATGGGCACCCGCAAGATCGCGCCGGCCCTGGCCGCAGGTTGCGCGGTAATCATCAAGCCCGCGTCCGAGACCCCTCTGACCATGCTGGCCTTGATGCCCCTTCTGGAAGAGGCTGGTGTGCCACCGGGATTGGTTAATGTTCTACCATCGCGGCGCACGGGTGCCTTGGTTGATCACATGATGCACGACCCGCGCGTGCGCGTGGTCAGCTTTACCGGATCAACGGGTGTTGGACGGAAACTTCTGAAGGGCGCCGCTGATCAGGTGTTGAAACCAGCGATGGAGCTCGGGGGAAATGCGCCCGTTATTGTTCTGGAAGATGCCAACATGGAAACGGCAATCGAGGGCACCATGCTGGCCAAGATGCGCAATCTGGGCGAAGCCTGTACGGCGGCCAACCGGATATACGTGCATGCAAACCTCGCCGAGGAGTTTACGAGGCGCCTATCGAAAGAAATGTCCGCGTTGAAGGTCGGGGACGGCACCGATCCCTCCGTCGACGTTGGTCCACTGGTCAATGCCGATACCCGCAACAAAGTGGCCGGGTTTGTTGCTGACGCAGTTGCGAAAGGGGCTCGTATCGAGTGCGGGGGTACCACGCCTGATGCGCCTGGATTCTTTTATCCTCCAACCGTTCTTTCTAATGTTCCGGAAAGTGCCAAGTGTGTGAATGATGAGATTTTCGGACCCGTCGCTGCCATTCAGACCTTCACCGACCAAGAAAATGTCCTCCGCCGAGCCAACGCCACCGAATACGGTCTTGTGGCTTACGTCTTCTCAGATGATTTCAAGCGCGCGCTACAGGTTTGCGAGCGATTGGAATACGGCATGGTCGGCCTCAATCGCGGGTTAGTAAGCGACCCGGCGGCGCCATTTGGCGGTGTTAAACAATCCGGCCTAGGGCGAGAGGGCGGCCATGAAGGTATGCTAGAGTTTATGGAAACTCAGTATATCTCGGCCAGCTGGTGATTTTGGTGTTCAAACCGAGTAAAGACCGGAAACTGAGACCACTGATCGGGACTCATCCTTGGAATAATAGACTATGGGGAGATGCAGAGCTCAGACGACTACGGCTATAGAAACATCACATTCGCCTTCGATAAATCAATGTCCGCTCTGACGTGTGCGAAGTTGGTTTGTCGCACCTGCAGCGAATGTCTTCTTCCCGCCCTTATTACCCAAATATACAAGCCGCAACATCGGTCAATACGGGCTTGAATCGAACAACTGCTGCGGCGCGAATGTGAGTCCGGTCCGGATTGGCGAACGGCAAGTGCCGCCCGCTAACGTGGTTCAAATGTCGATCTGCTCGGCGATGCTCAGCGCATCTTCAAGTTCGACACCAAGGTATCTGACAGTGCTGTCTACCATTGTGTGTCCAAGCAGGAGTTGAACTGCTCTGAGATTTCCGGTTTTGCGGTATATCTCCGCTGCTTTGGTCCGGCGCAGCAAATGGGCGCCGTATCCACTGGGCTCCAGCCTGATCGCCGCCACCCAATCTCGCACAAGTCGACCATATTGGCGTGTTGAGATATGCGAGCGGTCGTGAAACCGGCTCTCGGAAGTCAGCCGAGAACACCATTTCTGCCGATGCATTCGGCAGCTACCAGCCCAAAATGATCCATGCCGCGATAGCCAAGAATGTCATCTAAGCGCAGCTATGCCAACTTTGCAAAAAGTGCATACATGGCTCACGATGGACATTCGCCAATTCAAACCGCAAATTCTCCAAAGCTTCTGTTATAAATTTTGAACCCAACAATCGAGGCTATGACTTATCGAGTCATTTTCAGACCAACTTCGGCAGCCACACTCCTACTTGCATCATCGTGACAAAGCCGAGAGCTGAGTATTCCCACAAATTGAAAATTGATGTTATATAGAGAAATAGGAATATTAATTCTTGAGATGTAAGTCACCGGCACCACCGGGCGATCTTGAGTTGGGAGGTCAATATGCTTCGAGCTTTTGTTTATTCTATCTCACTGGGGCTGGCATCATCGACGGTCTTTGCCGACGCTGTTCCTAGCGAAGAAGCGGCGGAAGGCTTGTTCTCAAAGCAGCCTTATTCTCCATATGCGAACCGGACTTTCCCTGAGCGCCCGCTGTGGGGAGACTCGCATCTTCACACCGGACTTTCGCTGGATGCAGGTGCTTTCGGGAACACACTGTTACCTGATGAAGCTTGGCGCTTTGCAAAAGGTGAGCAGGTCATTTCATCCACGGGTCAACCAGTAAGACTGGCCCGGCCTCTCGACTGGATGGTTCTCACGGATCACACTGACCTGATGGGATTTGCCCCGGACCTTCAGGCTGGTAAGCCGGGCGTCCTTGCGGATCCAAAAGGATTGGAATGGTACGAAGGTTACAAGGCAGGTGGCGAAGAGGCCGGCAAAGCGGCGTTCGACATCATCACCAACTTTTCGCAAATGACCCTGCCAGAAGTTCTTCTGGAGTCTTACAGCCCGGGTGCAGACGCTTTTGCTTTTACATGGGAGCAAATCGTTCTGGCTGCGGAAGAACATAACGACCCCGGCAATTTCACAGCGTTCATTGGATTCGAATGGACCTCTGTACCCAAGGGTTTCAATCTGCATCGAAACGTCATGCTGCGTGATGGGCCGATCAGGGCGCTTCAGATGGTGCCGCCGGTCACGCAACCACCCTTTGGTGATACCGACCCAAAGGCGCTATATGCATGGCTGGAAGACTATCAAGAAAAAACGGGCGGTCGGGCGGTAGCTTTCGCCCATAACGGCAACCTTTCGAACGGGTGGATGTTCCCGACCGAAGACACCTATCACGGTGGCAAGGTAGACGAGGAATATGTGGCCGCCCGCGCGAAATGGGAACCCCACTATGAAGTCACGCAGATCAAGGGCGACGGCGAAGCGCACCCCTTCCTGAGCCCCGATGATGAATTCGCGGATTACGAAAACTGGGACGTCGGCAACCTCGACATAACCGAGTTGAAAACCGATGACATGCTGGCTGGCGAATACGCCCGAGAAGCTTTGAAGCGCGGTTTGTTGTTAGAAGAAAAGTTCGGCGTTAACCCATATAAGTTCGGCATGGGCGGCGCAACGGACAGCCATACGTCTCTGGCAACTGCCGAAGAAGACAACTTCTTTGGAAAATCCGTCAGTGTTGAACCTTCGGCCACGAGAATAAAGCATCCTTTCATCGCCAATGACCTTGGTGAAATTCCTGGCGACCTTCTTGTCGCATCGGGATACACGGCAGTTTGGGCGACCGATAATACTCGCGCTGCAATCTTCGATGCGTTCAAGCGACGCGAAACCTATGCAACCACAGGACCTCGGATCGGCCTGCGGTTCTTTGGCGGTTGGGGTTTCAGTGACGCGGATGTTGAAACACGCTTCCTTGCAGATGTGGGCTACACCAAAGGTGTTCCGATGGGCTCGGATCTGCGACCTCGCGAGGGTGAAGGTGCGCCCGCATTCCTGATCGCTGCACTACGCGACCCGGTTGGTGCCAATCTGGATCGCGTGCAGGTGGTAAAGGGTTGGCTGGATTCTGAAGGGGCCTTGCAGGAAAAGGTTTACGATGTGGCGTGGTCGGACAACCGTGTTGCTGACCAAAACGGCAAGATCCCTGCGGTTGGAAACACAGTCGATGTTGAAACCGCCAGTTGGACCAACACGATTGGAACTGCCGAACTTGTAACCGTTTGGTCTGATCCTGAATTCGATCCAAATGCACGCGCATTTTATTACGTACGTGCGATCGAAATTCCAACACCGCGTTGGATTCTTTACGATAAGCTGAGATTTGGCGCCGAATTGCCCGAAGACGCGGTGCTCACACATCAGGAACGCGCTTACTCTTCCCCGATTTGGTATACACCGGCAGAGTAACACTGCCGATCACGGCGTTGGCAACCGAGGTAGAAGCCTTTACCTCGGCCCATTCACCAGACGATTGATTTGTGCGTCGCGTTGATTTTCTTGCAATGCTCAATCGACTGATGTCAGCATCGATACGTAAAACCGGAGCGCGTTTCATGCAGGAGCCTTCATGCGAATATTGAAAGAACCCCTGTTCCATTTCTTCCTGATTGGAGCAGCTATTTTCATTTGGTTCCAATTGGTTGCGCCGGAAAATGAGACTGTCGAAGATTTTGGAACAATAACAATCAACGAAAACGATATCGCGCTTTTGTCTGATCAGTTTGAAGCACGGTGGAAACGGCGCCCAAACGATGCCGAGTTGCAAGCTTTGGCCAATGCAACAATTCGCGAAGAGGTTCTGGTGAGAGAAGCAAGAAAGCTTGGCCTTGATCGCGGAGACTCCGTGATCCGGTCTCGTCTCAGTCAAAAAATGGATTTCCTGACCGAAGCGATCGCCACGTCTGTTGTTCCGGAAGACGAAGATTTAGAGGCCTTTTTGCAAAACAACTCGGAGCGCTATGCGACGCCCAGCAAGCTGGCCTTCATTCAGGTCTTTATTGGTGAGGAGCCAAACAAAGCTGAAGTCGAGGGGGTATTGGCCGCCCTGCGCGCGGGAGATGAGGTTTCCGACCTGGGCGGCTCGACACTGCTGCCCGCATCTATGCCCTTGACTGCGACCAGAGTGATAGACTCGGTCTTTGGATCTGGCTTTTCCAAGGGTCTTACAACATTGGATAAAGGTCAGTGGGCTGGCCCGATCCAGTCGGGTTACGGAGTCCATCTAGTTCAGGTGCAAGACATCGAACCTAGTCAAATACCCCCATTATCAGAAATTCACGATGCCGTGCTGCGGGATTGGCGTCGCGTGATGAGCGAAGATCTGGCGCAAGCGCAATATGAGATTCTTGCTGCCAACTATGAGATCATAGTGCCCGCTCTCTCAGGTCAAACCAAATGAAAGCTGTATTTGGCCTACTGATTGCGTTGCTGATTGCGTGGGTCGCAGGAAATGCCTCGGCGCATGCGCTTGATCCGGGGTACTTGGAAATTCGCCAAATCACATCGGACACCTGGAGCGTTCATTGGCGAAAACCCGATGTGAATGGTCAACCCATGGCAATTGATGTCATGGCGCCGGATGGTTGCACCCCGGCGCGCGGCCCTACCCCAATTTTCGATGGCAGAGCATGGGTTTCTTCCTGGGTTATCGAGTGCCGCGGGGATATTGCGGGCCAACCCATCCAGATAGAAGGTTTGGAGGTTCAAAAGAACGACGTATTGGTCCGTGTGCAGCCCCTGCAGGCTGAGCCCACGACGCTTCGGTTTACATCAGAGATAGCAGCTCAGAACATACCTTCTGAACAGACCACATGGTCTGTTTTCACCGCGTATTTCCAGTTGGGTTTTGAACACATCCTGGAAGGCTGGGATCATCTGCTGTTTGTCTTCGCGCTGTTTATTCTGGTCCGTGATCCGTGGAGACTGGTAGGAGCAGTCACAGCATTCACACTGGCGCATTCAATAACACTGGCACTGGCAACGCTAGGTTTTCTGAATGTCCCTGGTCCGCCGGTCGAGGCCATCATAGCGCTTTCTATTGTTTTTCTGGCGATGGAAATTGTTAAGGGTGGCGACGGGCGTTTCCGACTTTCAAAGCAGAAGCCCTGGATCGTTTGTTTCGGGTTTGGGCTTTTGCATGGCCTTGGTTTTGCAGGCGCTTTGGCCGATATCGGACTACCCTCAAACGATATTCCTGCGGCCTTGCTTGCCTTCAACTTGGGCGTCGAGGCCGGCCAGTTGAGTTTTGTCGGGGCCTTGGCTCTTCTTGTCGCGATCTGGCGGTTGATGGCACGTCCAGTTAGCCAAAGGGCGACTGTGATTACAGCCTATGGCATCGGGTCGGTATCGATGTACTGGCTCATAGAACGCATAAGTGGATTCTGAAGCGCTTTGCCTCGGTGTCGGTTCAGGTGCAACCGCGCAGAATGCGCCTGCGCACAAAAACCCACTTCGTCGCATGCCCAACGTTTGTTTGCTTGGGCAGCCATAGTTGCTTCCTGTCCAATCTGCGGATCGGACATGTCCGCGTTTGGTTGCGAGGGATCATTGAAACCAAACAAGTGAAGGGCAGATTTGTCCGCAACCTGTAAATCTGGGAAGTAAATCTCGCAGCGGCATGCTTGAATGGCCGGTTTTCACACCGCGCAGCGGCGCTGAGAATGATGCGGCCGTGGCGACTTACGTGCTGCGAGCGCACGCAGCGAGAAAACCAAATTCACGCTTTGGGCTCACAACAGACTCCGGTGCCGCTGCAGAAAGGGCCCCCGCCCCACCAATAACTGATCATGCGGGCGGCTCAAATCTGCCGTTCATGGGGACTATCCACGCACGCATGCGGCTCCGTCAAACCAGACATTGGAAAGCGGTCCAAATCAGTCGACACGCCTTTACAAGACTGAACAGATAGTGACGCCAGCTATCTATGCTTTTGGTTGCCGTTGCTTATTCATGAATGTCACGCATCTTGCATCTTTGTCTAAGCCGCACCGGCAAACCGCACTCCAAGATCATGCCAGGTCGTTCAAACCTGTCCGGGAAGCCATAGAACGATAGCAGGGAAGGCAACGAGCATCGCGATCGTCGCTGCATCCGCCAGAAAGAAAGGTGTTACACCTTTAAAAACATCCTGAACGCTTAGGTCATCACGCACGCCAGCCACTACAAAGCAATTCAGTCCGATAGGTGGTGTGATCAAGCAGAATTCGGCCATTTTTACGACCAGAATACCGAACCAGATGGCACACATCGGTCCGGACATACCGAAGGTACTGTCGGCTGCGCTTACGGCCTCGCCACCGTTCAGCGCCATGACTGCGGGATAAACAACCGGCAACGTCAGCAACAACATTCCGATCGCATCCATGAACATGCCCAGAACGGCATAAGCCAGAAGGATGCAGACCAAGATCAGCATTGGCGACATCTCAAGCGAGGTGATCCAGTCGGAGAACGCGATGGGTAGTTCGGCAAAACCCAAGAACCGGACGTAAACTAACACGCCCCAGATGATGGTAAAGATCATGACGCTCAGCTTGGCTGTCTCCAGCAACGCGTCTTTCAGCTCAGACCAGCGCATGCCTTGGTAAAGAGCCATCAGAAAGACAACGAAAGCACCGATTGCGCCACCCTCGGTT
This sequence comes from Ruegeria sp. CDSC081, assembly GCF_059610485.1. Classification (NCBI taxonomy): domain Bacteria; kingdom Pseudomonadati; phylum Pseudomonadota; class Alphaproteobacteria; order Rhodobacterales; family Roseobacteraceae; genus Ruegeria; species Ruegeria sp. CDSC081. The sequence continues at coordinate 400,444 of NZ_JBXWNS010000002.1, forward strand.
GGCGTGCCCCAAGCATCGCCTCCGAATGGGTTGTAGACAAAGAAGATGATGGTAACGACGACAAACAAGATAGGCAGTGCGGGCGGAAGAGACATGAAACGCTCTTTCCATGTAAAGCCTGAGACTGCGGGACCAAAGTCTTTGATCACAACAGCCATGCCAATGATCAGCAAGCCATAGATCAAAGCTGAGAACATGCCCGGAATGAAACCGGCTAACAGCAGTTTGCCCACGTCCTGTTCCACGATAATCGCGTAAATAACCAAAATGGCCGAGGGAGGGATGAGCGACGCCAGCGTGCCGCCTGCAGCGACGACACCTGCAGCAAAGCGCTTGTCGTAGCCGATCTTCAGCATCTCGGGGATGGCGATGCGGGCGAAAACGGCGGATGTGGCAACCGAGGCTCCGGAAACCGCAGCGAACCCGGCGGTCGCGAAAACGGTCGAAACCGCCAGCCCGCCTGGAACCCAGGCGAGCCATCGCTTGGCGGCTTCGAACAGCGCTTTAGTCAGGCCCGCGTAATAGGCGAGGTAGCCAATAAGGATGAAGGTCGGGATAAGGCTCAGCGCTTGGCTTGAAATCTTGGAGTGCGGCACCTGCCCCGCTGTTTTGACGGCCACAGTCACAGCCTTGCCGAACCGCGCCGGGTCGTACCCAAACTTGGCCCAGAAGATCCAGATCAGGCCAACCATTCCGGCCGTTGCGGCAGCAAATGCCACACGCATACCCAGCACCACAAGAACAAGCATTCCGCCCGAGACGATCAGACCAATTTCAATGGGTTCCATCAGAATTTACCTCAGTTGTCGTGGCCCGAGACATGCTCGGCTTCCATTGCAGCCTGGGTGGCGGCATCGGGAATCAACGGGACGGCGATAGGCGGCTGGTCAGGATGGCGAATCGCACGACCGTAGGCACAGAGCTGCAGAAAGAGCCTTAGGCAAAGCACGCTGAAGGCGACGGGTGCCAACAGTTTGGCGGGCCACAGCGGGATACTGATGTCAATGGAACTGTCGCGGCTCCACAGTGGGGCACCATAGTCGAAACTGCGCGCGAAGTGCGCCCAGCTCCCCCAGATCAGCAAGACGATCAGCGCCAGAATGACGGTGGTTGTCACGAATTCAACGATATAGAGCGTTCGGCCTTTAAGTGCACCAACGAACATGTCCATTCGGATGTGGCCGCCATCGCGCTGCGCATAAGATATCCCCATGAAGGCAATCAACGGCATGGCCTGTTCAATCCAGTCGACATACCCGGGAAGCGGCGCATTGGCGATGTTCCGACCACCGACGGAGACAACGGCCATGACCATCAGAGAGAAAACCGCAAGACCGCTGATCAAAGCCAGAAAGCTCTCCAGTTTGTAGAGATGTTGATCGAGAATGCTGAGACGGCTGTCGTCGGACAGCACCAGGGATGACCCGGCCATCGTTGTGCTCCGCTATCAGGGGAATAGGCACCCGACGCCAGCTTGGCCGACGTCGGGTGGTGAGTGGGTTAGCTACCGTTGGCGATCTTGCCGGTCACGAGGTCATAGAGCTCTTGCGCCGGAAGACCGCGTTCGGTGTTTTCCGCAATCCAGGCTTCTGCTGCGGGTGCGGCGGCGGCCTCTTTGAATGCCGCGATTTCTTCATCGCTGAACGTGACCCGTTCGATGCCGCGTTGATCCAGCTCGGGGCCCCAAGCTTCCATCGTTTTGGTTTGGTATTGGGAAACGTAGTGATCCAGCGCTTCGTCTATCGACCCCAGCAGAGCTTTACGATGTTCATCGGACAGATCTTCCAGTGCCAGAGTATTCACGACGACCGGGCAGTTGACTGTTCCGGGGTTCAGGTTCGTCGTCCACCACGTACCGTTCTCAATAGTGCCAAAGGACATATGGGCGTGTGGTGCAAAGCTGACGGCTTTGACGATGCCGCTGTCCATTGCCTGACGTACTTCGGATGCGGACATCGAAGTCGGAACTGCGCCAACCGTCTCCATCGCTTTACCGATACCGCCGGTGGCGCGCACACTCAGACCTTCAAAATCGGCCAGAGATTTCGGCGCGTCACCTACCCCGACAAGGTTGTACTGCGGTAGCGGCGACGGCATCAGCAGAGTCGCGTCCCAGCGTGCCAAATCCTCGACAACGGCTGGATGTTGATAAACGGCCATCGACAAGTCGACTTCCTGTTCAAGGGATGTCACGCCCAGAAACGGCAGTTCCAAGACAGTGATTGAGGGGTTCTTGTCGCGGTGGTAGCCAGCGCAGAACTGGGCCATTTCAAACGCACCAATCGAAATCCCATCGAGGTTTTCTTTGTTCTTCGACAGGCCACCATAACTGATGTTCAGGGTAAACTCACCGTTGGTCTTTTCGTTCACCAGTTCAGCCAGCTTTTCGACATGCTCTGTGAAAGCACGGCGCTTGCCCCACAGGGATACATTCCATTCGACGGCCAGTGCTTCGGATGCAACGGTCAGCGACAAGGCGGCAATGGCCGCCCGGTTAAGGTGTTTGCGCATAGTGGCTCCTCCCAGATCATGCAATTCGTTTGGGCGGAGTATTCAGAATGCGCGACGTCCTGACTATGAAGGAAAATGCGCGCGTTTTCCCGGGCGCCCTGCGGATTTCCGCAGAGCTGTTTTCGCCTACAACAGAGCCTCTTTATCGAGACCAAGTTTGACGATCTTTTCGTTGAGCGTTCGGCGGCCAATCCCAAGCGCTTCGGCGGCGGCATCCATGCGGCCTTTATGCGCCTTGATGGCTTTGCCGATGAGCTCGCGTTCAAAAGCGGCAACGGCATCGCGCAGGGTATCCGGCACTTCGTCGAAGTGCTGATCGCTTTGGATAGCCTGCGCCAACGAACCGCCTCCGCGCCGGGCCGCCAATATGCGCCGTTCGCAGACATGGCGCAATTCACGCACATTGCCGGGCCAGTCATGTGCAAGCAGAGCCGCCAAATCGTCCTGATCAAGTTCTGGTACGTCTATCTCATAAACCTGCGCGTATTCGTTTAAGAAATGCGTTGCCAACAGAACCAGATCATCCCGTCTTTGTCTAAGCGGGGGTAAGGACAGGACGACAGTATTCAATCGAAACAAAAGGTCCTGACGCAGGCGGCCTTGCTCGGCTGCCAGTACAACGTCTTCGTTGGTTGCTGACACGACCCTGAAGCTTACCGGCACCGGCGACACAGCCCCCACAGGCAGCACTTGTTGATCTTCGATGACCCTTAACAGCTTGGCCTGCGCCGCTGGTGGGCACGAGCAGATTTCATCCAGAAACAAGGTCCCACCCGATGCCGCCCCAAGCCTTCCGTCGGATTCACCCGCGACGCCGAACATTTCCGCTTCAAATGTATCGGCCGACAATGCGGCGCAATTCAGCGCCAGAAACGGTGCCTCCGGCGAGCGGCCCAAATCATGTAAAGCATGAGCAACCAGCTCTTTCCCGGTGCCCGTATCTCCCTGCAACAAAACCGCAACCGATGTATCAGCAAGATCAAGTACTTCTTGTCGCAAGTCTGTAATGGCGTCCGTTTGGCCCAGCAGGATGCGGTCAAGGCCTGACAGTTTGAACAGCCGGTCTTTGAGGCGGGCATTACTTCTTCGCATTCGGTATTGTTCGGCCGCGTGCCTCAGCACCGTAAGCAATCGCCGTGGTTCATATGGCTTTTCGATGAACCCATATGCCCCGTCCTGTATGGCCTGAACCGCCATCGGGATATCACCATGTGCCGAAATCAATACCACCGGAGGCGCCACATTCCTGTCCAGGCTGGCCAGCAATTCAAGTCCGGACATGCCGGGCATACGCACATCGGACAAAATGACATCGGGCGAGGCGTTGGCCAGATGTTCCGTCACCTGAGTCGCACGTGGCAAGGCGCTGACAGTCCAGTCGGCGGCTTCGAGCAACTCAACAAGAGACTGTCGCATTGATTTGTCATCATCAACGACCAGAACTTTGAAGGGTTGCTGCAGGTTCATTCGTCCGTTTCTTCAGTATTTGAGGCTATCGGGAAGGTGACACGGAAAATTGTTCCGCCGCCATTTCGATTTCGGGCCGTCATTGTGCCATCGTGATCTTTGACAATGCTGGTGGAAATGGCCAGTCCCAAGCCCATGCCTCTCCCGCTCTCTCTTGTGGTTACAAATGGCTCTTGCAACTCTGCCAGCGTTGCCTCGCCCAACCCGTGACCGTTGTCCTGAATTTCCAACACGACCTCATCATCAGAAGCCATGACAGCGATATGGATTTCAGGCGCATCCGCTTCATCCGTAGCATCTATGGCATTGCGCAAAAGATTTGTGATGACCTGTTCGATCCGCAGGGCACTGCCCCGGATAAACGCCGGACCAGTCGACGCATCAATTGAGATTTTCACCTTGCCCTGTTCGATGTTTGGGGCAACCAGAGCCAACGCGGCATTAACCGAAGTGCGTAAGTCTACGTCGTCGAACGCCTCACTCTCCGACCGTGCAAAAAACCGTAACTGGCGTGTGATCCCTTCCATCCTGTCAACCAGGTTGCCGATTTTTTGTGGCAGTTTGGTTTCACCGGAAGATGAAATCTCTGCAGCCACCAGATGATTGCGCATCGCCGCGATGGGCTGGCCCAGCTCATGCGTCACCGACGCGGATAGTTGCCCCAGAGCGGCCAGTCGGCTTGCGCGCTCCAACTCGCCCTGGGTGCGTCTGAGGCTCCGCTCGGCTGTCTTGCGGTCGTCGATTTCGATGGCAAGCCTTTCATTTGCTTCGCGCAGCATTGCTTCTTCCTCTTCGGACCGCGCTAAAGCAGCGCTTACACGTCTCGCACGTTGTATCTGGAAGAAGATAAATGTGAGCCCCGCCAAGAGGACAAAAACTGCAGTTACAAGCCAACTGCGCGCTACAGCCTGATCGTCACTTGCAAAATAGTGAAGCGACCAGCCATGAGGCAAATCCGTTGCTGCAAGATGCAAGCGCTTCGTCCCCGCAATTCTGGCCTGATCTCCCGGCAACTCAATCCAATCCAACGCATCTAAGGCTTGCCCCGGAAACTGCCGGGCGTTTCGAATTCGCTCTCGCTGTGGTTCTGACAATGGCGTCAACGCGCGATATTGCCAATCCGAGTTCGAAGAAAGCAGAATGACACCGTCTTCATTGGCCAAAAGAACCTGTTCGCCCGAGTTTTTCCAACTATCCTGAAGATTAGAGAAATCGATCTTAATCGCTATGACACCAGTTGAATCACCCTGGTCGTCAAGCACTGCGTTGGCGATGAAGTATCCTGGCAGACCAGTCGTCGCCCCGATGGCATAGAAGCGGCCCTGTTTACCAGAAATGGCACTTTGGAAATATGGGCGGAAAGCGTAGTTCTGGCCAACAAAGCTCCCTGTGTCGCGGTAGTTCGATGCGGAAATCGTGATCCCGTCTTCGTCCATCAGGTAGATAGCATCCAGCTCCGCCCGCTCCGCAAAATCCTCAAGGCGTCGGTTTAAAGCTCCGGTGCCGTCTCCTTCGGCTGTTCCAATTACAAAGGAATCTTGTGACAGCACATATGTGAGGTGGGAAAATCGTTCGAGTTCGCTGTTTACCGAGCTTTGGTAGAGAGAGAGCCGGCCCTGAGCTTTCGAAAGCTCCTCCGAAACGAAGTACTGGTAAGAAACCAAATAAAGGCCAATGCTGGCGGCAATGGCTACCAAAATACCTACAATATACGAAGCTGATCGCATTGAATGCCCATGAACTGCGACAGCATAGGATCACAGTAGGTATTAGCCGTCCATCCCAAGAGTTCTAATCCGATATTTGGATGTTCAGGCCAAACAAGAATGACCGAGTAATTTGAGAACGCGAAGCAATGAACGAACCCGCCGAAACAACTATGTGCATTGCGCAAGCAGACTCGGCCCAAACCGGACATTGGCTACAGCGTGGTGATGCTGCGGTCGTAACCCACTTTCCGGACATTCGCTGCGAGAGCGAAGCCCCTGGCGCGCTGAGCACATACAACACAAGACTTGTCGGACTTTCCCAAAGCCCCTTAACTTAAACGGAAGTTACCTACTGGTTCTTGTTGGTGCTAGTAACCGCACGCCAGCCTTCCTTTGGCGGCCTGTCTAACAGGTCTTGGGCGCGGGTCATCATGGCGACTGAGGCGGGGTCTCCGTTTCGCGCCTGGTCTGCGGCCGAAAAGGCGGCAACGGCCTCTTCAAACCGCCCTGTCCGATAATGTGTAAGGCCCTGTTCATAAGCCTCTATCCAGGCAAATGATCCAACACGCCCATCCGCCATCGCGATCAGTTCGTAGACCACCAGCTCTTCAACACGTCCAAACACGGTAAGCGTGTCCAACTCACGGACCACGATTGCGTCAGCGGCCTGTCGCCTCGTTTCCGGCCCGACCAGGATCAGCGTTCCATAGTCTTTGTTGGCCCCTTCCAACCGACTGGCTACGTTCACGACATCACCAATCGCGGTGTAGTTCAACCGCTGCTCTGATCCGATATTTCCGACCAGAGCCTCGCCGCTGTTCACCCCGATCCTGACGCGTAGGGGGTTGCCGGCCTCATCTTCAATTCCGGACGCGCCCACCGCAGCGACAAGATCCAGCGCTGCGCGGCAAGCATTTTCAGCGTGATCGGCATCTTTACGCGGCGCCCCCCAAAACGCCATCACGGCATCGCCTATGAACTTGTCGATCGTCCCACCGTTTTGAGTAATGGCCGCTGAGGCTGCGCTGAAGAAGGGCTCCATCAGCTGGACAATATTTGGGCCAAGTTTTTCGGACAGCCCTGTGAAACCCGCTACATCGCAAAACAACACAGAGATCTGTTTCATTTCTCCGCCCGGCTGTATCTTGATGCCCTCAGCAACCAGCATACGCACGAGATCGGTGGGCACGTATTTTCGGAAAGCGGACAAACCAGCGGCCATGCTCGCGGTTGCCGCAGAAAGATTGGCAAGCTCAGACAGTCTGGAGGGTCTGCGCTCAATGCGTTCGACGTCAAAGCGTTCGATTTTGCCAAGATCTTCGGCGATGCGTGCCAACGGATTTGCGACAATGCTTCGGATCAGCCAGATCGCCAGCCCGGTTGCGACGACTACCACACCGATCAAAACGTATATCAAGTTTATCAGCGCTTCATCGATGCTCGACAGAAACGCCGCTTCGGGTATGACCGTGGCAACGCGCCAGCCGTAAAACCCCAGTGGCGTCAGCGCCACCGCATAAGGCACGCCGTCGATGACGACACGTTTCGTCAACGTGCCCTGGGCATTCGCTTGGGGATCTGCCAACAACCTTTCGCCTGAGATCATGGCAACTTCATAGAGCTTCCCTTCGCCCATGCGCGCCGGGGTAATCTCATCCGCTTCTGCATCAGGTACTGCAATAACTTTGCCGTCAGCGTTCAGAATAAATGCCGCGCCGAATTCGCCGGGGGCAAGCGTGGCGAGAAAACGTGACAAACGATCCGTTTCGATTGCAACCGCCAGAACACCTTGCCGCGTTCGGTTAACGTCTATCGGACCAGCAAAGGCGTAAACGGTTTTTTTACTATCCGGAAGGTCGCGCGTTTCGATCCACCCCGCAGAGCTGAGACCCATGAAGTTTTCAAACCAGGCATGTTCGCGCGGATCATAGGATGTTTCGGCAAAGGTCCTCTCCTCGAACTGAATGTCACCGGGGATAAAGATGTAGCGATCCTTCCGCAGCATTCGGTCGCGGATCCCCTTGTCGATTTCAATCATCTCAAGCCCGCCGTCACCTAGACGGTGCGACGCGAAAAAATTGCCATCGGGCCAGCCAAAGAACATCCATGAGATATTCGGCTGCGCCTGCAGTTGCGACAGAAAAACAAACTCGCGCTTGTCGGCCTGTCGCGTCGCGATGACGTTCTGGACAAAGATCGTGCGAACGGCTGCCCAGGCGGCTTCGGCCGACCTAAGCGTCACCCCCACCTCGATGCGGACAGTGTTCGCGATCTGGCCGTTGATTTCAGCTGCAAGCATGCGGCTATTGTCGCGCGCAGTCGTCCACCATAGGGAATGGACAATAAAGGTCGACACTCCGATAGACACAGCCACCAGAATTGACACAGCGATGCCCACGCTAAGTCGCACTTAAATCTCCGCCAAATTACTCATATTCTTCAGTATTGAATTGAGATTGCTAGGAGGGCATAACTTTCTTAGACCTATCCCGAAATCTCACGCAACTGTTAGGTAGCAGCAAAGCATTGTGTTGAAGCGGACGCTTGAACATTGACTACTGTAGCTGACCTTTGCGATTTTTCCAGACGCTGTGTGCAAATGAACGGGCGGCCCGAACCTGCCATTGGCAGATTTGTCCCACCACTGCGCTGCAGCTCATCAAAGGAGACATTCGCCGCAGCCACAAAATCGGCAGGTCTACGAACTAACAGCTCGCGAAAGGAATCTGCCGTTCATCTACTCTGCCCTTCCGACCGCATATTGCGGGAAGAGCCACCGTTGGTCCGAATTCGCAAGTTCGGTATGATCTTAGCGGCTTTGTCGCAAAATTCTCTGAAGTGTGAGGGCTGGTTGGAATTTACTAAGTTCAAGCGGTTTGGTTCGCAAACTGCTTGAACGGGCAGATTCCGACTCCGAACTGACCCTTCCTGATCATCTGCGCAACTTCAATCCCATCGAGCGTTGCAGAGGCGGACGCAGTTTCGCTTCTGGCGACGTGCCTTGTCGGCAATCAATGGCGCATATTTGACGATCCAACGGTTCAGCGTCGCGTGATCAACCTTAACTCTGCGCTCAGCCAGGATTTCTTCCAGATCCCGATACGACACTGAGTAGCGCAGATAGAAAAACACCTCGTGCAAGATCACATCTTTTGGGAAATGCGAGCCCTTGAATGAGATCGTCACCGGATGCTCCTGTCAATTTTGGGCTGGTCATAAATGTTGTTTTCTCCAGTGACAGAATAATTAAGTCTATTGAGAACCAGTACCGCCAACTACTAATCCAAGTATATAAGGGCGCCTCTTTATAAACGTGGCCTTTGTGCCGAATGGGCAGAGCATTGGTTTTTCACCCGTCGCGCAAACAAACCGCACCAGGGAATGGCGAACGACATCTAATCTGATCTCTAAACGGCGGCGGCTGCTACCTGAAGGGTGCGTTGTGGGCTAACACTTGCCAGATCTCAGGCGTCAGCCCTGGATGCTAGCATTGGATCGAGTTCCCTTTCAGCACATCGAAGCCAGCTATCTAGCGCGCTCCTGTAGAAAACTTGACAGTTACCGGGTTTGCGCCTTTGACGCGCAGCTCCGCCACATGCTCACCTAGCTTGGGTACATCGATCCAAGCATCCAGATCTTTGGCGACCTTCTTGCCGTCCAGATACCATTCAACAGATTTTGCTTCGGTGCGGCCAGTGAATGTACCCCAGAGATGCAGCGGTCGGTCCGGGCGCACCACTTGCCCCTCAGAGGGGTGAATAATGGCGAGTTCGGGTGGCGCTGGTGGCAGTTTAACTTGCTTGGTGTCTGCCGTTGCGGTGAAGTAACCGTCATGAGCAAGGACCCTAATCCAAACCTTGTCGACCGGAATGGTGTTGGGGTCGATCTCTACGCTGTTACCTCTCGCACCAACCCTGAGCCCGTTCCAGCGTTCACCATCAGAAGACCATTGCAGCCAAATATCGGGATCGTAACTACGCTTGGCCCCGGTCGTTTTCCAGGAAACCTTTAGACCAGACTTGCCAATGCTGGCTTCAGCCGAAGCCAATTTAACCGGCCGTGTCGGTCGCTTGCGCTCCCATATGACTGCGTCCCCCTGGCAGATGCGGATTGCAATTCCAGAGCCGACATCGCCCATTGCCGCAATGAAACTATACGGCGGTTTAGGCGGATCCTTTTTATCGCCTCCGCCGCAACCGCAGCCATCGCCATTGGCGTCGTGATTATCCATTGTGAACACCGGCGCAGATGAGATCACCTCGTCCTTGTCCCCGATCAACTGCAAAACTAGATCGGTACGCGCGCCAGACATCCGCAAGGGCCGGGTTGGAACCCGTACGAGGCTTGCGACCGAGACCTGCATGTCTTTGCCGACCTCACCCACGATCGTCACGAAAGGACGCATCTGGTCTTGCCGATCGACTTCCATGGCGCCTGCCCCCACCGAATTGCCGCCAGACACGCCCGTTGCCAGCACCACCGGGTCAAATTCGGCGCGGTTCAGCATATAGTTATGCGTAAAGATCGAGACCCACCGGGGGCCGCAATAACCCATCAGATCCTCACTGTTGGCCGGCCGGTGTATTGTCCCGTCATTTGTGTCGAGCCCGTATTCGCCGATGCTCGCATCCGAATAGACAGTGTTGCCATTGCTATCGGTCGTTGTCATGCCGGTATCGTAAGGCTCGTAAAGCGGGTAGCTCGCGTTTGGCGTGCCGACCGTGCCACATGGGGCATGTGGTAAACCCGCCTGATGGCCCAACTCATGCGCCAACGTGACCGGGCTACCGGACAAGCCAGCGCCGTTGCCGCCGCTGGCGCATCCTGTGTTGCCATGCGAGCGCGGGATCGCCGCATTGACCAGTCCATAGTAAAGCCAATCGCCCTGATTACCGTCATTCGTGCGCGCGTTAGCCACGAAATTCAGGATCGGCGTCCAGTTGGGATCGCACCCCCCCGCTGGGAAATTGTTGTTTGTCAGACCTTGTGTTGTTGTCTGACTGTCGATGATCCGCACGTTGGGCGTACTGCCTACCGGGAAAACCCGAAGGGCAAAGCTGGTATCAGCGGCAACTTGCGCTGCGTTGGGGGCAGGCAAGGTAATATTGGCGCCGCCGCCCATCGGTGGACCGTTATAGCCAATTGTGACGGCTGCAACGCGCAACTCTTGCTCAAGATCGACATCAACAAGCTGTTGGGCCGTGCCGCTGCCTCCATAGCAATCGTCTGGCGACGAGACAGTGATAGAAAGGCGCAAGAGCCCGGTCATCACGTTGGCAGGGATAATGAAGTTCAGCGTCGCATCAATGTCGCGTCTCTCTGCGTCGTAGCTTGAGAAACTGTCCTGCGCTGTCACCGGGGCATTGGTCGGAACGATATTGGCCACCGTGGACCAGATCCCACCAACCCGGCGTTCCACTTGAAGTGTGCCACTGACATTACCGAGCTGCCCATTATCGAAATTCGGATCCTGTCCACTGCGCAGATATGTCCGCACCCAGGCCGATTTATTGGCAACAAGTTGAAGGGAGTTGTCCGGGCCGCGGTCAGCTGGATCAGTCAGATGCTGGTTGGCTCGGAAATACTGAATCGCCTGCGTTACCTCGACCCCGTCGATGGATAGATCCGGCGGGTTCTGGAAAACGAGGTCTAAGCCCTGACTTACTGTAGGAGGTTTACATTTACCGGTCACGACGATTTCGACCCGCACTCGGGTCGTTTGGTCGAAGTCAGTCTGATCGAAGTCCCAGCGTCCCAGATCGGGGGCCGGTGATATCTGCGCAATGGCAGCGCCGGTGTCTGTATTGACGATGCGCACAGTCACTGAGTCAGCGGCGCAGACCTTCCAGCGGATTTTCAGAACCTCGCCGGGTAACAGGCAGTCGTCGTTCTGATGCCCTTTGACGATAAACTTGAGAATGTCAGCGCTTGTGCCTTCGAACTCAGCCAACATCGTGCCGCTTTTTCGATAGTCCAGGAAACGATCGCAGACGCTGATCGTTTGGGTCGGAGGAATGATCGCCAAACCACATCCCGCACTGGACGGGACGATCACGCAGATGCGTTCGTCTGACCACGAGGTCGGCACAGCGATCGGACCGGGGTTCATCGTGCCATGCTGGGTGAACTGCACTTGCCCCGCAATATCGCCAAACCCGCACCCGCAGATCGCAACCGTGTCACCGGGGCAGGCACGCTCTGGGTTGATCTTGGTCACGGTGTAGCATTCGATACTGCACCAGTTTCTATATGCATCCGTGATGCAATCCAGGATGGGCTGGCGGACACAAGTTTGACAGCAAGGCACTTGTCCACAAGGGGTTTGACCGGTGCAGATGCACATCACATATTCGAGCAGATCCTTAAAATGACGCCCTGCGTGCGGCTTCTTGCAGACCAGGTTGACAGCTGCTTCATGAAGCGCGGTCAACGCCTGGAACCGGCAACGTTGTTCAAGCAGCGCGCCGACGTATTTGATCATTGTTGGTCTGTGACCACAGGATACATGCATGGCCGCAAAGACCATCAAGCTCATGTCTTTGTCAGCGATCAGGGACTTACCGGTCGGGCAGACATGGTCGGAACAGCACACCGGGTTGGGTTTGGATTTGATGGGCTTACAGCTGTCATCATTGCAGTCGTCGGAAAAAATGTCCTGCAAGATACCGCTTGCATCATCCCCGGATGCGCTGCCACAGCCGCAGCCCGTTGGCGACGTGGCACAAAGAGCATTGAGTACATCCACATAGCGCCCCTTGGCAGCGACGTCTCCCTTCAGAACACTCCAGGCGTCACTAAGCGAGTTGTCAAAAATCGCAAGCGTCGGGCGGATGCACTCAAAGAAGTGAGTGCGCTTGCGCAGCAACCGATCAGCATCCGCAAGCTCAAGCGCTTCCTCAATGTCATCGAGAACGCTTTCTGGCAAAAACGGCTTATCCGGTGCAGCCCAGCTTAACGGGCGCCTCAGGTGACACGCCAGCTTCTTTGCCGGGATGGCGACGTCGATTTTAATATCGTCGGTGCAGGAACAATCCTCAATCTTGAGCCGGGCTTTATGGATGCGCACGCCATCGCGGTCGCGCAGCTTTATCCGCAATTCCATCGGACCTGCACATCGACAGTCTTCGGGTATTTTCGACGAATCCACTATGAGCACAAATCGGCCATCGGCGGCCGTCAGGACGCATCCAAGATCGATCTTACAGCCGTCTCGCTTGCGCCAGCCATCCCCAAATACCGCCTGAATCTTGACCAATATACCGTGTACGGGCTGACCGTTTTCCTGTTGGGTGACACGACCGAAAACAGATTGAATAAGACTGGACATAGCTAAAGTAAGCCTCCGTTTTAAAAATGAACTTCTGTCAATTTCTCTTGGGAATTGCGCCAAATAGGACGCTTTACACCAATCTCGACCAAGTGTGATTTGCAAATTTGGAATAGTGTTAATGCTGTTTAAATATGCTTTTATTTTGCGCCAAAATACCCAAAATGTCAATCAGGTGCCACCTAGGGCGTCGCCGCTCGGAGGCATTAACAGCAATGGACACCGCACTCCTTCCGCACGGTGCCAAGTGCAAAATGCCGCACAGCTCTGACGTGAAGAGCGGGTTATTGTGCAATTTTACCGCGCACGCGGCCAAAAAGCACTGAGCGGCCCATAAGAGACATTCGGCACCCTGCTGGGATTCTGCGGTCGCAGCCCGCATTCCGGTCATTCGCTGCAAGTGCAAATTTTGGCGCTACTCGAACTCACACATTGCGGGACGAAGCGATCTTTCGCTTTCTCATTCGGAACGTCCGCTTCCGCCGCTAGATTATCCGCTGATCCAGCTCTTTCGGGTCTTCGACGTCGACATGCCAGAATGCCACGGCCTCCTCGGGGAGTTGCATCAGTACCCTTTCGAAATCCCTGGAGTCAGTGCAACGTCGAATTGCCCAAGCTGTCGCTTCGATTGCGTTGTCTGGCGTTAGGTTGTGGTTCACGCGAACCTGCTTGGCTTCGTCGGTGAGGACCTGTCGCTCCGCAAATTGAACCGGCGGTTCGGAGACAACCCAACCTGCCACAAACACCGCGCGGGGAACAGCCGGAAGGACGCTTGCGAAAGCCAGACCCTGCTGTGCTGTCAGGCGGCGTCTAAAGACCTGCAAAACAGCATCCACAGCGGTGTATGCCATATTGTCGGACTCAAGAGACATACGCTCTTTCACATCATCAAGAAAGGCGCGCCACTCTTTGGAAGCATGGCGGTATGTCCACGGCATCGGCATCTTTGGTTTTACCTCACACACTTTCAGTCATTGCCAAATATAGCCGGTCGCAGGCCGAGTCGTCGAGCCAAACAGATTTGCAAAAACAGACTTTCATGCGTCCCGCAGCATCGGTAAAATGGGCTCAGTGCCGACCTCAGATGCGGCGCGGCATCTGCCAGTTTCGCAGAACTAGCATCGTAGCAGATGGCCCAAAGGAGACATCCATCTTCCTCGACAGCGCCGCTTCACCAGACCGGCCATTCGCTGCGCAAGCAACATCAACGGGCGGATTAAGGATCAAGTCGCGGGACGAAGCGGTAATTCGTCTCGTGGTACATGCTTGACTGAGTTGGGGACAAAGCCTGATATGCAGGTCTTGCATGCGGTATTATCCTAACGTCCCGCGTAAGTTTCCGGCGGTAAGGAAATTGACCATGGTTCTGAGTTGCCTAACGCGGAATTGAAAGTATATTCTATCTGGCTCTTGTAGAGGCAGCCAAAAGGGAAATTCCTTGTCTGACCGTTTTGTTTTGTTGCTCGCATCCGTTGGGTTGTTCCCGATCGCACTGTCTTATGGCGCGATGCCGTCGGCGAGTGTGCCGATGTTGCTGGGATTTCCAGTCGACACGACAGAGCTCACCCACATCTTCCGGGCAATTATGGGGCTGTATCTGGCGATGTTGATGTTTTGGATTGCCGGGGCATTCAAGCCCGCCCTTACAAACGCCGCCCTTTGGAGCCTGTTCCTCTTCATGGCCGGGCTCGCCGCTGGCCGACTGCTGAGCTTTTTGGTCGATGGCTTGCCAAATTTCTTGCTGGTGTTCTACTTTTTGGCAGAAATCCTTTTCGCAGCTTTGGCTCTGCTTCGTTTGCGTCAACAAGGCGCGGTTTGATCAGGAGGGTCAACTTGGGTATCCGAAACACTCTGTTGGCCGCAGCGCTGGCATTAACTCCGATCTCCGCCGATGCAGATGATACACTGCAAGCCGACACCGATATTTTGTTCGAAGCAGTGGCAGAGGCGGTGACAGATGCCAAAATGGCAAGGGTGATCGAGATAGATCATGCCCGTTTGGCGGCTGGCGAAGGCGTGGAGATGCCACCGTCGAGAGTTTTGCTTTTCTCTGATCCCGGCGTGAACGCTGCCATCCTGAGCGAGAACATTCGTGCGGGGTTGGATCTGCCCTTCAGGGTGTTGTCATACGGCGACGAGGCTAAGCCGTCCTTATCTTACACGTCCTCTGC
This sequence comes from Ruegeria sp. CDSC081, assembly GCF_059610485.1. Taxonomy (NCBI): domain Bacteria; kingdom Pseudomonadati; phylum Pseudomonadota; class Alphaproteobacteria; order Rhodobacterales; family Roseobacteraceae; genus Ruegeria; species Ruegeria sp. CDSC081. The sequence continues at coordinate 415,629 of NZ_JBXWNS010000002.1, forward strand.
GTTCATCGCCAAACGTCACGGACTTGAGGGGTCAGCGGCCCTTGCTGCCTTTGATGAGCGCCTGCAAGCGGTACTGCGCGCGGTAGATGGCGCAGACCCGAGCCCGATTCCCACCGATGCTGTCGAGCGTGATTTTGGCATTATTGAAATTGCGTCGGCGTATGACGTTGCCGAAACGGTTGCCCGCCTCGAAAAAGCAGTGACCGCGCAAACAGATACAATTTGGTTCGGCGAGATCGATTTTGTGAAAGAAGCTGCCGCGTTTGACGTTGCCCTTCCCGCCGCAAAGCTGCTGCTGTTCGGGGGGCCCGCGCCCGGTGGAGTCGCAATGGCGGATTACCCGGCGATCGGTCTTGATGCCTTTTGCCAGAAACTGCTTGTCTATGAAGGCACAGATGGCAACGCTGTGGTTCTGTTCAACGACATCGCCGCCTTTGCACAGCTCTACTATGGTAGCTCAATCGAGCCACACGCGATGCTCAACAAACGTTTAAGCGCGACATTTTCCGCTGCTGTACAGTAAGTACGCGCTTATAGATTTGGGGCTATGAGGACGACCAGACGACCCCGATACGATGCAAGAAAGGATGATTCATGCAGAAACGCTTATCAATCGCGCGCACTTTCGTCGGAGCGGTCGTCGCTTCGGTTGCTGTCGCCGCAAGCGCAGTTGCTCAAGAGGACAAGCCAAATATTTTGGTGATCATGGCTGACGATGTCGGTTGGGCCAGCTTGGGAAGCTACCACCAAGGCGTCAAAAGCATCAAAACACCGAACCTGGACCAGCTTGCCGAAGCGGGAACGCGGCTGACGGACTATTACGCGGAACCGACCTGTACCGCAGGTCGCGCTGCGTTTTTGACGGGTCAGTTTCCCGTACGTGTCGGGATGCACACTGTTGGTCTTCCCGGTGATCCCGTGGGTCTGAGCAATGAAGACCCCACGCTTGCAAACATGCTAAAGGCCTTGGGGTATACCACCGGTCAATTCGGGAAAAACCACTTGGGCGACCAGAACCAGTTTTTGCCAACAACAAAAGGTTTCGACGAGTACTGGGGCTGGCTCTACCATTTGAATGCGATGGAATATACGTCGGACCCGGACTGGCCAGACGATCCTGAATTTAATGCCCAATTCGGTCCGCGCAATATCATACATGCCTTTGCAACCGAAGAACTGGATGAAACCGCGGATCCGCGTTGGGGCGTGGTCGGCAATCAGCGCATCCTGGACGATGGACCCGCGCCGCCCGAGCGTCAAAAGACGCTCGATGATGAGGTGACCGAAAAGACGATCGACTTTATTGATCGCGCTGTCGAAGCGGACACACCGTTTTTTGTATGGATGGCCCCGGCCAGAGCGCATGTTTGGACGCACCTGAGCCCCAAATACGAAGACATGCTGGGCGATGGGCGTGGGCTGCAGGACGTTGTGATGCAAGAGCTTGACGACAATGTTGGCAAAGTGATCGCGCGGCTTGACGAGCTGGGTGTCACTGACAACACAATTGTGGTTTTCACTGCTGACAATGGCCCTGAAACGATGACCTGGCCGGATGGTGGCACGACACCATTTCACGGGGAAAAAGGAACAACCTGGGAAGGTGGTTTCCGCGTTCCGGCGATTATCAAATGGCCCGGCAATGTTCCTGCTGGACGCGTCGCAAACGGCATTATGTCCGGTATGGACTGGATGCCGACGCTGGTGGCAGCGGCAGGTGGCCCTGACAACCTGCCCGAGGCGCTCTTGTCTGGATATGAAGGCTACACAGCACATTTGGACGGATACAACCAACTGTCGTATTTGACGGGAGGTGCCGAAAGCAACCGCGACGAAATCATCTACTACGAAGGCACGAGCCTTCAGGCCGTCCGCTACAGGGACTGGAAAGCCCATTTCGTAATCCAAGAGCATGGCTGGGCCGGACCAAAAGAAGAATTAAACGCGCCGATGTTGTTTAATCTGCGCCGCGATCCTTATGAAAAGGCCGCCGAAGAATCCGGGATGTATACCAAATGGATGGGGCAGAAGATGTGGGCGTTTGGACCTGCTGCGCGACTGGTGCAGCAACACCTTCAGACATTCCAAGAGTTCCCGCCGCGTGGCTCTGACCTGGCCAATCAAAGCCAAGTTGAGAAACAGGTTTCCAGCGAAGGCGGGATGTCTCAATAACGACTAGAAATACACGATTCAGCACTTCGCCGTGGTGACGGCGGAGTGCTCCTTCCACTATCTCTCAAGATTCTGCTTTGGGCTCGGTATCGCCGTTCGCTGCTATTCACATCAGGGACTGATTGCAGTCCGAAGCGCGCGTTATCACAGCTTCGAATCAAGCCCTTCGAAAAGGGCCTCAAACTGCGATTTGGTCATCGTCATCACCCTGTCACTGACGCGTGGCCATTCAAAACCCTCACCCCCGATCCGCTTATAGATCAGCACAAGACCCGCCCCGTCCCAAACTATGAGCTTCAGCCGGCCCGTGCGTGTCGAACGGAAAACAAATATGGCAACACAGCATGGATCGAGATCGAATTCATTCAGAACGATCGCCTCCAAACCACCCATGCCTTTACGAAAATCGACTGGCTTGGTGGCGGCGTAGAATTTAAAGTTGCCAGCTGGTGAAATCATGAATGGCTATCCATCGCGAGTGCAATTTTGACCAAACAGTTCACCGGATAATTGGCAGGAAAGGCATGGTGCTTTCCCGGCGCGCCAGAAGATTGCGATTGTCAGTTTCTGGATCACGGCCTGGCTGCGTCTCTTCGTTAATTAGAACCTTCGAAAAAATTTGTTCTTCGTTCCGCGCGACGCTATTGACCCGTGAAGATTTCACGCCTGACCTCCATTTGTAGACGAGGGATTGCGAAACGTTGCAATCCTCCAAGATGTCACCAACAGTCAGTTCACCGAGATCAAGTTTGGTTTTGACAAACCGCTTGAAGCCGGGTGGCCAGACACGGCGTCCTCCCGCATGCACCTAAATGGTGAAACCATAGACTTAGAATGATTGTGGAAATTGCCTCATTGCTGCCGCCTCTCGTTTTAGACAATATGCCATGGAAACAAGAGGCAGATCAGGGGCTAATTCGGGGGTCAGTTGCAACGCTAACGCTCAACGGATACATCAACGGATTCTACAATCCGGGCCGCAGACATTCAGCACTGAGCGGGAACATCCGGTCGCATATTGAGGGTTTGGGCATCCGTATTGAGAAAAAACCGGCGCAAGCAGCGCCGGTTTTCATGGTCTCATCCTAAGAGACTGCTAACGGTGTCAGCCGAATACACGCCCCAGTGCGCCATCGACAGCATCGGTGATTTGGTCGATGTCATCCGCGGTGGCAATCAGCGCTGGTGAGAAGCACAGAGTGTTGTTCCGACCGGGGACCGAGCGGTTGGTGACGCCGATGATCACGCCCTGCGCCATACAGTCGGCCACAACGGCCTGCGCCAGTTTTTCATCGACCGGCTCACGGGACGCGCGGTCTGCGACCAGCTCAGCACCCAGGAACAGGCCCTTGCCGCGGACGTCGCCGACGACCTTGTGCTTTTCCATCAGCGCCTGAAGGTTGCCCGTCATCCGGTCACCCATAGCGACACAGTTGGCCAGCAGGTTCTCATCCTCGATGATCCGCATGTTCTCGATCGCGGCCGCTGGACCGGCGGTACAGCCACCAAATGTCGAGATATCGCGGAAGTAGCCCATCGGGTCCGAGGCGTCTTCTTTGAACATGTCAAAGACTTCCTCAGTAGTTACCATGCAGGCGATGGCGGCATAGCCCGAGGCGACACCCTTGGCCATGGTCACAAAATCTGGCTTCACACCATATTGCTGATACCCGAACCATGTGCCGGTGCGGCCCACGCCGCAGACGACCTCGTCGATATGCAGCAGGATATCGTATTTCTTGCAGATTTCCTGTACGCGCTGCCAATACCCTTCGGGCGCTTCGATCACGCCGCCACCGGCTGTCACGGGCTCAAGGCACAGGGCGCCAACCGTATCGGGGCCTTCGCGCAGGATCACCTCTTCGATCTGATCCGCGGCCCATTCGCCGAAATTCTCTTCGGGCGCGCCGTCCAGCTCGTGCTTGCGGTATTCCATGCAATGCGGCACGCGGATGAAACCGGGGGCGAAAGGCCCGTACTGCGCGTTGCGCTCGTCCTGACCACCTGCCGACATCGCTGCCAGGGTCGAGCCGTGATAGTCGCGGTCACGGTACAAAATCTTAGTCTTCTTGCCGCCGTATTTCTTGTGGGCGATCTGGCGAACCATCTTGAACGCCTTCTCATTCGCCTCGCTGCCCGAGTTGGTGTAATACACGCGGCTCATTCCAGGCATTTTCTCGATCAGCTTTTCGGCGAACAAAGCACCAGGGATCGAGCCCGCCGAGTTGGCGAAATAGCACAGCTTCATCAACTGGTCATAGACCGCCTTGCAGATCGATTCGCGGCCATAGCCGACATTCACAGTCCATACGCCGCCCGATACAGCGTCCAGATGCTCTTTGCCTTTTTGATCCCAGACACGCATGCCCTTACCTTCGACAATGATGCGCGGGTCGTTGGTTTCAAAGGGTTTATGCTGGATCAAGTGGTGCCAAATATGGGCGCGGTCGGCTTCGACGACGCGTGAAAGATCGTTTTCGTTGAACGTGCCGTCCATGACATGTCCTTTCAAAATTAGCGTGTGCACATCTTACAGAGGCGGTGTCGCCTCGGCTTGTATATTCGATGGCTCAGATCAGCGTGAATGGCCAGTACAAGATAGGGCCAGATCGGGTAGGTTGGTATCGCCAGTCGGGCGCAGCACAGTAATTTGGCCGCCTCACGCCGTATTTCTACGGGTTTGTCATAGGACTATGTTTGTGTTCAATTCGCGCAACTTACGATTTGGGAGGATCCGCAGATGACAGGGGCCAACATATATGAACGCCACTTGGATCAATGCCAGGCGAATTATACGCCGCTGTCACCGCTAAGCTTTATCGAACGGACGGCGCAGGTCTACCCTGATTACCCGTCAGTTGTTTATGGCGTCCGCCGGTATTCCTGGGCCGAAACCTATACCCGTTGTCGTCGACTGGCGAGCGCTCTGGATAGGCTTGGAATAGGGCGAGGCGATACAGTTTCGATCATCGCAGCAAACATCCCCGAACTGTACGAGGCCCATTTTAGCGTTCCCATGGCCGGCGCCGTGCTGAACGCGATTAACACCCGGCTGGACGCGCCGATCATTGCCTTCATCCTGAACCATGCGGAATCCAAGGTGCTGCTGGTCGATCCGGAATTTTCTGCGGTGGTGCAAGACGCGCTGGAACAGGTTGATCACGATATTCTCGTCATCGATATCGAGGATCCCAGCTTTGATGGTGGCGAGAAAAAGGGCAGTCTGACTTACGATGCACTCTTGGCCGAAGGCGATCCCGAGTTCGCATGGTCCCTGCCAGCGGATGAATGGGATGCGATCACGCTGAACTATACGTCGGGCACCACAGGCAATCCCAAAGGTGTCGTCTATCATCACCGCGGCGCGGCCCTGAATGCGCAATCCGATCTGCTGGACTGGGGCATGCCCCGGCATTCTGTCTATCTGTGGACCTTGCCGATGTTCCACTGCAACGGCTGGTGTTTCCCTTGGGCCATGGCGGCAAATGCAGGGGTCTCGGTTTGCCTGCGGGCGGTTCGGGATGAGCCGATTTATGCCGCCTTCCGGGATGAGAAGGTCACGCATTTCTGCGGTGCGCCGATTGTTCTGAACATGTTGGCCAACGCGCCCGATCACCTTAAGGATTTCGATCACGAGATCAAAGTGATGACCGCAGGCGCTCCACCTCCGGCGGCTGTGGTTAAGAAGATGGAGGATATGGGGATAGAAGTTACCCATGTCTATGGTCTGACCGAGACTTATGGTCCGTCCGTGGTCTGCGCCTGGAAGGATGAATGGAACAGCAAAGAAGGCGAAGAACGCGCCGCTTTGAAGGTTCGTCAGGGTGTGCGGTATTCGGCCCTGTCCGGGCTTATGGTGGCCGACCCGGATACGTTGGAGCCCGTGCCTGCGGATGGCGAGACGCTGGGTGAGATTTTCATGCAGGGCAATGTTGTCATGAAAGGGTATCTCAAAAACTCCGATGCCACGGACAAGGCGTTCCGGGGCGGCTGGTTCGCCTCGGGCGATCTTGGGGTGATGCATGCGGATGGATATGTCGCACTCAAGGACCGGTCCAAAGATATAATCATCTCGGGAGGTGAGAATATCTCATCGGTTGAGGTTGAGGATATCTTGTACAAGCACCCCGCCGTGATGGAGGCCGCCGTGGTCGCCCGCCCCGATGACAAATGGGGCGAAACACCCTGCGCCTTTGTTGAACTCAAACCAGATGGGCAATCGACAGAGGCAGAGATCATCGGGTTCTGCCGGGACAACATGGCCCATTTCAAGGTGCCTAAGACGGTGGTCTTCGGTCCTTTGCCAAAGACCTCGACCGGCAAGATTCAGAAGTTCAAGCTGAGAGATCAGGCGAAGGCGTTGGGTTAAAGCTGGTCGAAGATCGACAGATCCAGATCCAGCATCTCACCCATCCAAATTGCGCGGTCGCGGTGGTCTGCCAGATGCTCGCCGGTTTCGGGATGGGTGAATATCGTCAACCCTTGCCGATTCAGCGTCAGCCAGGGAATGACCTGATCAAATGCGTCGGCTGCAAAGCCCAACTGGCAGCTCCACCTTGGATGTGGGCCTACATTGCGGGCGTGCATCCGCCCCATTGCAACTGGGAACAGGCGCACTGCTTCTTCACAGAGCTGCCGGGCGGTATCCTGCGTTTCTGCATCAAAATAGACATGGGCGTGATAGCCGATGATTTCGGGCATCGGGGCCTCCTGCATTTTGTTTTGAAGAACGTAAGGCAGGGGTCAGGCAATTCCCATTCGCATCGGCACACAGACCCTGTGCAGAGGATCAGGTGGGGGCGTGTTGATCGGGATGGGCTGCGGCAAAGGCTGGGTGTTTGGCGCAGGCGGCCTCTACGCCCAGGATACGGGGCAGGTCGGTCAGATCGACCTGATAGCGGCGGGCATTGTACATTTGTGGGACCAGGCACAGATCAGCCAGCCCTGGCTGCGGCCCAGTGCAATATGGGGTCTGTTGGAAACCGCCCAACTGGGCTTCGAACGCCAGTAGACCCGGTCGTATGAAATGGTTCATCCAACTGCCAGGCATACCTTCTGCATTCCCACTGAGCGCGGTTGCATGGCGTGCGACTGACAAATTGCAGACTGGGTGAAGATCAATGGCTATGGTTTGTGCCAGCGCCAGTGCTTGTGCGCGAATACCGGGTTCCGCAGGAAGCAACCCCAGACCCCGTGTCATGTCCAGATAGTCGATGATTGCCAAAGATTGCGTCAGCCGCAGCCCGTCAATCTCAAGCACAGGAACCAGCCCCTGCGGGTTGCGCCTCAGATGCGCATCAGATTTGTGATCTCCGGCGACAAGATCGACAGACACCGCACGATAGGTGATGCCAGCCAAGTTTAACGCGATCCGCACCCGGTAGCTGGCCGACGAGCGCCAATAATCATACAGAACTACGCCACTCATCGCTGGCCTCCTGTTTACGTCAATTCTCGTTCAGCTTGGCGGCTTTCAGGGCTTCAGACAACACCTCGGCATTTCCGATATGGTTGGCTAGCACCAGTACCAGCCGCGCATTCAGCGCGTCGCTGTCGGATTTATCCAGCCCGTCATGGGCGGCGATCAGTTCAAAATAGAAATCATCTGCATTGTCCAGATTAGGGGTGAGGATCAGTTGGGTCATCTCGCTTACTCCTTACCGGTGGCCCTGCGGATCGCCTGCCGGAATGCGTTTTCTTCGTACGTATCACGGCGGGCGGCCACGTGTTGATCGGGACGGATCAGATAAACCGCGCTGGTGGCATCCCCCAGATAGCGGCGCTTGAGCGCCAGGGTCGGATCGTCCTTAACCGACAACGCCAAGCGGGTTGCCTGAACCCCGTCTTCCTCAAGAGTGTCTGGTGCGTCGGCGTCAATCGTCAAAAGGGTAAACTTGCCCGCGAGTTTCGGCAGCAGGAACGCGGCGCCGAGGGGGGCATCCGGGCACGCAGCGCCGGGACGGGTGATATCTGGCCCGTTCAGCGCATCTGCGGAATTCAACGACGAGCCCGCATAGGTACAAGGTGTGCTCAGACGGCCGGAATTCACCAGAGGGCGCGCGAATTCGTAGTGCTCGCCCAGGTCAAGAACGGCGTCGCGCAACAGGCGGGACATCTGGGATTTCGGCGTGATAAAGTCGGTCGAGCGACTGGAATAGGCAATATTCTCATCAGCGGCCTGCACCCGTTCATGGCTGTAGCTATCCAGCAAATAATCGGGCGCTTTTCCGTCGATAACCAGCTTCAGCTTCCAACACAGGTTGTCCGAATCCTGCACACCCGAATTGGCCCCACGCGCACCAAACGGGCTAACCTGATGGGCGCTGTCGCCGGCAAACAGGACCCGGCCATACCGGAATCGCTCCATCCGGCGACACTGGAAGGTATAGATCGAGACCCATTCCAAATCGAATTCGACATCTTCGCCCAGCATCTCCTTGAGGCGCGGGATCACATTCTCGGGCCGTTTTTCCCGTTCCTTGTCGATATCCCAACCCAGTTGCAGGTCAATGCGCCAGACATTGTCGGGCTGTTTGTGCAGCAGGGCGGATTGCCCCCTGTTGAACGGTGGATCAAACCAGAACCAGCGTTCGGAAGGAAAGTCAGCCTCCATCACGACATCAGCTATCAGGAAGTTATCTTCGAACACGCGCCCGTCGAAATCCAACCCGAGCATCCTGCGGGCCGGAGAGTGTGCGCCGTCACAGGCGATCAACCAGTCGGCTTCTATGTTGTAGGGGCCTTCGGGGGTCTCTACCTCAAGCGTGACATGGTCCTCATGGGTGCCGATCGCCTCGACCCTATTGCGGCCGCGAATATCGATTGGCGCGCCTTCAGCTTGGAGTGCGCGCAAGCGGTCCACAAGGATCTGTTCTAGGTGATATTGCTGCAGATTGATAAATGCCGGATTGGCATAGCCTTGTTCTGGCTGCAAATTGAACTCATAGATCTGTCTTGTGTCGAAAAAGACCTTGCCGGTATCCCAAAGAACACCTTTCCGGACCAAGGGCTCTGCGCATCCAAGCCTGTCGGCTATGTCCAGCGTGCGCTGTGAAAAACAGATGGCCCGGCTGCCAAAGCTGACCTTGTCATTTTCGTCCAGAACGACAACCTCAACGCCCTGTTGTGCCAGATCAATAGCTGTGGCCAAGCCGATTGGCCCGGCGCCGATGACGATCACCTTGTGGCGTATTGGGGCTACGGCGTCCTGATCGGGATTTCGGGCGTAGGCGTAAAGCGGTATTTCGAAGATCTTGTTCATGGGGCTCTCCCATTGCGCTGCGCTGAGGGTCCTTTCCACCAGCCGTTCAGGCTCAGTGGTCCCGATCCCAGGGTCTCACCAATCCGTCCTGCGAAAAACGATCTGGATCAAATGCGACCGTATGTCCTTAACTCTGCAAGGCTTCCCACATCTCCAGATCTCGTTGGGCGGTCCAGATGCGCGGGGTGTCGATCCCGCGCGCCTCGTCATAGGCACGGGCGACGTTGAAGGGCAGGCAGTGTTCATAGATCGCGTAATCGGCGAATTTCGGGTCGCATTCGGCGCGCACCGCGTCCCATGCTTCTTTCAGGCTTCCTCCGCGCGTCGCAACTTTGGCTGCTGGACGATAGGTGCTGTCGACAAAATCGCGGGTGTTTTCGATGGCTGCATTGACCATGTCCTTGCCGACCAGGGCATCGCCACGGCCTGGCGCAATGGCGTCGACATCAAACCACTTGATCTCATCCAGTGTATCGCCCCAGTCGCCGAAATGCCCATCGCCGCAGTAGCAGGCCGAGTGATACTCGACGATGTCACCGGTAAACATCACATTCTGATCGGGTACATGGATCACGATATCGCCTGCTGTATGTGCGCGGCCCAGATGCATCAGGTCAATCCGACGTTTGCCCAGATACACCGTCATGGTGTCGCTGAACGTGGTCGTGGGCCAGGTCAGACCGGGAATGCTTTCGTGCCCTTCGAACAGGCGCGGGAAACGCTGGAACTCACTGTCCCAATCTTCCTGTCCCCGTTCCACCACCATCGCGCGGGCCATGTCTGACATCAGGATCTGCTGCGCCCCAAAGGCGCTGGCACCCAGAACACGGACGGCGTGATAATGGGTCAGCGCCACATGCGTGATCGGCTTGTCGGTGACCGAGCGCACGCATTCGATTACCTTGTTGGCCAAACGGGGCGTCGCCTGTGCCTCGACAATCATGACACTGTCATCACCGATGATGACGCCCGAATTCGGATCCCCTTCGGCGGTAAAGGCATAAAGCCCGTCTCCTACCTCGGTGAACGAGATTTTCTTTTCCGACATGTCCCCTTGGGACGCAAATGCCTTGGCCATTTCTGGTTCCTTATCGCGAATATGGGTTTTTAAGCGCGGGCAGCACGGTTCCGGCACATTCGCCAAATCCGATCGTGTACCCTTTCCCCTTGGCCGCCCCTGTCAGGGTCAGCGTGTCGCCATCCTCGATAAAGCTGCGGCTTTCGCCGGTCTCCAGCGTTAGCGGCTCTTTCCCGCCCCAGCTGAGCTCCAGCATCGAACCGCGCTCGGGCTTTGTCGGGCCAGAGATGGTGCCGGACCCCAGCAGATCGCCGGTGTTCATCGGGCAGCCCGAGGTCGTATGATGGGCCAGTTGCTGCGCGGCGGAGTAATACATCTGACTATAGTTTGTCCGCGCAATGGTCGTCGGGGCCTTGCCGTCCGGAGCCATCGTGATCGACAGATCAATGTCATACAGCATCGGGCCGTTCTCTTTGAGGTGATCCAGCAACTCAAAATCCCGCTCGGGCGTGTCACAGCGGAAAGGTTCCAGCGCCGCCTTGGTCACGATCCATGGGCTGATCGACGTGGCGGTGGCCTTGGCCTGAAACGGCCCAAGCGGCTGATACTCCCACGCCTGAATATCGCGGGCGGACCAGTCATTCAGAAGGACATAGCCAAAGATATTGTCGTCTGCCTCTTGTACGGAAATTGGTCCGTCAGAGGGCGTGCCCACGATGGCGCCCATCTCAAGCTCGATGTCGAAACGACGGCTGGGAAGGAAGGCCGGAAGGTCCTGATCGGGGGATTTCAACTGACCCCAGGGGCGGCGGATATCTGTTCCCGACACCACGACCGAAGACGCCCGGCCATTATACCCGATGGGAATATGCAGCCAGTTAGGGGGCAATGCATTCTCTGGTCCACGGAACATGGTGCCGACATTTTGGGCGTGGTGCCGACCGGCGTAGAAATCGGTATATTCGCTGACGGCAAAAGGCATGTGCAGCTCGGCATCTGCCTGCGCCACAAGCAAAGGTGCGACGTCCTCTTGTGCCGCGCTGCCTTCGGCCAGCAAATCCATCAGACGGTTGCGCAGGGCGGCCCAAACGGCGGGGCCTTGCTCCATCAGCGGGTTCCAGAAAGGCAGGTCGAACAGCGGTTCGTCGTCCAGAACGACCAGTCCCTCGGCCTCGGCAGCTGTGACATCAAGGATCATGTCGCCGATTGCAACACCACAATGCGGGTCTTCGCCGCCTGTCGAAAACACGCCATAAGGCAGGTTGTTCAAAGGAAAAGGGTGATCGGCGGAATTGGCCGAGCTCACCCAGGATTTCTTCAATGGCATTTTGTCTCCAAACCTCTGTCAGGGGCCAAGATTTTTCGTCGAAAAATCTGCGACCTCAATCGGAATTATTTCTTGCCTGGTGTACCGTCGAACTTTTTCTCAAGCGACGTCCAGCAGTCAATGTAATCATCCTGCAGCGGGGCCTCGGTCGCTGCAAATGATGTCAGATGCTGCGGGAACCGGGTTTCGATCATGAAGGACATCGTATTATCCAACTTATCCGGTCCAAGGTTCGAATTCGACGCGTTGTCAAAGGCATCCTGGTCAGGTCCGTGCGGCAACATCATGTTGTGCAGACTCATGCCGCCGGGAACAAAGCCCTGTGGTTTGGCGTCATACTGGCCGTAGATGTTCCCCATCAGCTCGGACATGATGTTCTTGTGGTACCACGGAGGACGGAACGTATCTTCGGCCACCATCCAGCGTTCGCGGAACAGGACAAAGTCGATATTGGCTGTGCCCGGCTGTCCGGACGGCGCGGTGAGTACGGTGAAGATCGACGGGTCAGGGTGGTCAAACAGGATCGCCCCCACCGGGCAATATGTGCGCAGGTCGTATTTGTACGGGGCATAATTGCCGTGCCAGGCGACTACATCCAGCGGGCTTTGCCCAATCTTTGTGGTGTGGAACTGCCCGCACCATTTGACAGTGACGGTCGATGGTACCTCACGGTCTTCATAGGCCGCGATAGGTGCCTTGAAATCGCGTGGGTTGGCCATGCAGTTGGCGCCGATAGGGCCGCGTCCGGGCAGTTCGAATTTTTGCCCGTAATTCTCGCAGACAAAGCCGCGGGCAGGGCCCTCAAGAACCTCAACCCGATAGACCAACCCGCGCGGCAGAATGGCGATTTCCTTGGGTTCAAGGTCGATGATCCCCAACTCGGTCGCAAAGCGCAGGCGGCCTTCTTGCGGCACCACCAGCAATTCGGAATCGGCCGAGAAGAAATAGTCATTCACCATCGATTCGGTGACCAGATAGATGTGGCTGGCCATCCCGACCTGCGTATTCACATCCCCTGCTGTGGTCATCGTGCGCATGCCTGTCAGCCATGTCAGCCGATCTTGGGTATGAGCGACGGGGTCCCAGCGATACTGGCCCAGGCTGGTAACATCTGGGTCAACACAAGGTGCCGATTTCCAATAGGGCAGGTCGATCTTATCGTAGCGATGCGAATGCTTCACCGAAGGGCGGATACGATAGCACCAGGTGCGCTCGGGTGGGTTGGCGGTAAAGGCAGTGCCGCTCAGTTGTTCGCCGTATAGCCCATAGTTGCAGCGTTGCGGGCTGTTCATGCCCTGCGGCAGCGCACCGGGTAGGACCTCGGTTTCGAAATCATTGCCAAAGCCGGGCATATAGCCCGGATGGGTGCCAGCGGGCGTACTGGCCTGGATCATTTTATGCGGGTCTGTCGGATGGTTCATCCTTGGCTCCTGCTGTTTTCTGCTTGTGAGATAATAGTTGATTTTGTAACTAACAAGCATGACAAAGACAGAAAGTACCGAAAGAGACGGGTTTGATCTGCTGGATTTCCTGCCCTATCTGCTGAACCGGGCAGCCGAGGAAAGCGCACTGGAATTTCAGCGTGTATACAAAGACCGCTATGGGATGCTGCGCACGGAATGGAGAGTGTTGTTTCATCTGGGCAATTACGGAGAATTGAGCGCGAAAGAAATCGGTCAACGCGCCCGGATTCACAAAACCAAGATAAGCCGCGCGGTCAGCAGGCTTGAGCAGCGCCGATTTCTTGTCAGGACCGTCAGCCAGACAGATCGCCGCGTTGAACATCTTGCATTGACCACGGCCGGACGGTCGGTTTATCGCGAATTGCGCGGTATTGCGCAGCAATATGATGCTCAGCTTGCCGCAATGTTCACAGAAAACGAGGCTACCTTGTTGCGCAAAATGTTGCGAAAGCTGGCTGATATGAATTGACCTCTGGTAATTCGAACCTTTCGCTCCCAGATGGAAGCCAGAGCGGACACAGGAATGTGAAATGACAGCCCCGAACCAAAACGCGGCAAAATCAAATGATCTGATCAACTGGCTGGTGACGCGGGGCCTTGAAGGTGCCGAAAAAGAAGAATTGCTGGATGGCTATTGCACCCGTCTGATTGAACTTGGTGTGCCCCTGATGCGATTTCACGCGGCGCAATCGGCGCTGCACCCGGTATATGGCGGCACCGGATACAGCTGGTATCAAGACACCGGCGGTGACTATCAGAAATTCGAGTATTCAGAAGAGACCAGAGAAGACTGGATGAGCAGTCCTCTATATGCGATTTTACATCACGATCTTGACGGCGTCCATGAACGCATGGTCGATCAGAACGAGCCCAGCCGCTATCCATTGATCAATGAATTACGCGAAGCTGGTGCGACCGAGTATTACGCTAAAGGTGTGAATTTCGATCCGCGGTCGCAGACCTCAAAAAAAGCCGTAGATGGAGTCCTGTTGTCGTGGGCCTCGAACGCGCCGGATGGGTTTCGGGAACAGGATCTTGACCTTATCAATACGGCCCTGCCCCATTTGGGCCTGGCACTAAAGTCAGCCTCGAACGCGCGGATATCCAAAGATCTGATGCGCGTCTACTTAGGTCGGGATGCTGGACGGCGTGTTTTGTCGGGTGAAATTCGTCGCGGATCCTTACAGCAGATCGACGCCGTGATATGGAATTTCGACCTTGAAGGCTTTACCAGCCTGTCCGAGAATCTGCCCGGGATCGAGATCATCGATATGTTGAACGACTACCTGGCGGTTGCCGTTGGCGTCGTGCACGATAATGGCGGCAATATCCTGAAGTTCATGGGCGATGGACTGATGGCTATGTTCAATGTCGGCGAGATTGAAGAGGACGTGCAGGCGGCCCTGCAGGCGGTTCCCATGTTGCAGGACCGGATCGCCGAACTGAATGCGCAGCGCGAATCCGCTGGACTGCCGGTGGCCAACTTCACACTGGCCTTGCATGCGGGCGAAATTCTGTATGGCAATATCGGTTCTGAGACACGTTTGGATTTCACAGTGATCGGCCCAGCGGTGAATCAGGCCGCGCGTATCGCTGGGATGCATCGGTCCTTGGGGCAACGGATACTGATCTCGGATGACGTAGCCCGCGCGGCGCAGCCCTGCGATCAGGATCTGATCTCGGTCGGGCGCTATATGCTGCGCGGTGTGGCCGAGCCGAAAGAGCTGTTTACGGTTTATAATGTTGCCGGAACGCAATCAGGCGTTTGAGCGTCCGGTTTGAGCCCATATTAGCGGTTTTCTGCAACGCGGCGAAAGTCAGCTTCCGCAAAACCGGATGCAGTCTAACCGCTTGACGACAGAAAAATTTCAGATTAGCCAACGTACAGGCTGTGGACGCCTGCCTCCCGCTGACTTTTGTCTTGGTTAAGTTCTGCGACGTAATTCTCTATCTACCTCTTTCCGCATATCGCGCGGATGGTAATGCGGGTCCCATCTCAAATTGCGCGATCAGGCAAGAGAGATATGACCGATAGCCCCACTAATACATTCACCGATGGGCCGCTTGGCACCATCTATTTTAGGACCGCACTCCCGATAATTTTCGTGATGGGAATGAATGGGCTTCTGTCTGTTGCAGATGCGCTGTTGCTGGGCATTTATGTAGGCCCTGATGCGCTGGCTGCGGTCACGTTGATGTTCCCGATCTACATGCTGATTGTGGCGCTTTCCACGCTTGTGGCGAACGGCATGTCGAGCCTTCTGGCGCGATCCCTTGGCGCGGGTGACGTGAACGGCGCGCGTGCCACGTTTACAGGCGCACACGGGCTGGCAATTGGATTGGGCGCAGTTCTGATAGTGTTGTTCCTTCTATTGGGCCAGCCAGTTGCATTGCTGGCCGCTGGTGGGTCAGAGACTTTGGCGCAAATGGGGTTGGTCTACCTGCGGATTACGGTGTTCTTCTCACCGCTTTTGTTCGTGTTGTCGGTAAATTCTGATGCGCTGCGCAACGAAGGGCGCGTGGGCTTTATGGCCGCGATGAGCCTGCTGGTTTCGATTGCAAACATCGGGTTCAACTACGTACTCATCGCCGTTCTGGACATGGGCGTAGCTGGGTCAGCCTATGGCACAGCGGCGGCACAAGCGCTCGCGTTTGCGATCATATTTGCGTTCCGATTGTTTGGGGAAACATCGCTGCGTCCTGCGACCTTGCTGTCCCATTCCGTATGCGGAAAATGGGGGCGGATCCTCGCACTGGGTGCACCACAAAGCCTCAATTTCATTGGACTAGCTCTCGGGTCGGCCGCGATTATCTCAGCCCTCCAATGGATTGGCCGCCCGGGTTACGCCGACACAATTACTGCTTACGGGATCATCACGCGGGTCATCACCTTTGCTTTCCTGCCACTTCTGGGCTTGTCGTTTGCAATGCAGACGATCACGGGCAACAACTATGGTGCTGAACTTTGGCAAAGGTCAGATGCAAGCCTGCGCATAGCACTTTGGGTCGCGTTTGTTTATTGCGCAATCGTGCAGGTCGTTGTGATTAGCATGCCTAGCCGGATCGCCAGCGCGTTTGTAGACGACACGTCGGTCATTGCAGAGGTTGCGCGCATCTTGCCGGTCATGACATGTTTCTTTTTCCTGTTGGGCCCGTTGATGATGATTTCGACCTATTTTCAGGCGATTGGATCTGCAGGAAAGGCGGCCCTTCTAGGGCTGACAAAACCTTATGCCTTTGCGATCCCGTTGACGTTCCTGTTGCCCCTCTGGTTTGGCGAAGTTGGCATATGGTATGCGGGCCCGCTGGCCGAAGTGATGATGTTGGGTCTCACTATTGTAGTGCTGTGGCTCTCCGCCCAAGACCCAGAGTTAAAATGGGGTATTTTCCACACCAAAGAAGGAGCGGCGT
Source organism: Ruegeria sp. CDSC081 (assembly GCF_059610485.1). Lineage (NCBI taxonomy): Bacteria > Pseudomonadati > Pseudomonadota > Alphaproteobacteria > Rhodobacterales > Roseobacteraceae > Ruegeria > Ruegeria sp. CDSC081. The sequence goes on from NZ_JBXWNS010000002.1 coordinate 432,281, forward strand.
CATGAACACGCAATTTCCGTCAGCTACGCAAGCCAAGGATCAAGCTAAGCGTTTGCGCACAAAATTGACCGAGGAAGGGGCATCGATCGGCCATGCCAAGTCCCTCGAGTTGGTCGCCCACCAACACGGGTTCCGCGATTGGAACACGATGTTTGCAGCCATCGGAAACGGACCAACCAAGGGATGGGCCATCGGGGACAAGGTCAGCGGAACGTATCTATCGCAACCGTTCACGGGGCATGTGATCTCTATTTCGATCATGAAAACAGGATGGTTCCGGTTAGAGCTGCACTTGGATGAAGCCGTAGACGTTGTCACATCCGAAGGCTTCTCAAATTTCCGCTCGCGCATTCGTGGTGTGATTGGTCCCAAAGGACATTCTGTTGAACGGACAAGTGACGGGCAGGCACACCTTCAAATCAATTTATGCTGACAGGGAAATCCGGTTCTTAAATTCGTCAGCTGCTGTTGGCGCGATTGAAGCCGATGGCCGTCTTGTCTAGCAACCTGCGAATATGTCGTATTAAAAATTCTGCGCAATCGACGAATGGCAGATTTTGCCGCTGCCCTGCGGCAGCGGAACCTGACCTCTTACGGCGATTTTCGTGCTGCGAGCACGCGCAGCAAAAATACCGAAGGTACAGATTGGGCTCAAAGCCGTCATCTGACAGTTTTTGTATGGTTCAAACGATCAGAAGTGGTGGTCGATGTCTGTTGTGCGGACTTTCCCGACATTCACCTGATTAGGTCGATAGCCGCTAAGGGCCCCATTGCTGACCTTGGTGCGGGGTTGCGATGAAGGTTCGGTCTGATGGCAGGATTGATTGGAAATGCACTTCCACGCATTATCGGTTTCACGGTGTTGACCCATTTTAGTCACGGCCCTTTAAAGTTTTGAATGATAGACACAATTGTGTGAGCTGTTTGATTCTGTACCTGCTATCGATAGATGCTGAATTTGTGTCTCGTCTGTCGTACGGTGCAGCTGAAAGAAAATTACGATTGACCAGGTAGGCAAACAGGAATTCACAATGGAGAATTTTGCTACTCATCAGATTTTTCGCACCGTTTTTCTTGGCTGCGTTCTTTCCCTCGCCCATCAAGCCATGTCCCAGGAATTGGGTGATCTGGGGTCTCAGCCGACTGAGAATATCGAGTACTCACCTTACATAAATGACGATTATCCAAATCAGGTTTTTTTTGGTGATACACATTTACATACAGCTTACTCGGCCGATGCCGGTCTGGTCGGGGCAATTCTGACCCCAGATGACGCCTACAGGTTTGCCAAGGGTGAAGAGATCACCTCGTCCAATGGAATTCCTGCGCGTTTGCAGCAGCCATTGGATTGGTTGGTGGTGACGGATCATGCAGAAAACCTCGGCCTACCAATCGCTCTGGAAGAAGATAGCCCCGCTCTTCAGGAGAATGAGTGGGGGCGCAAGATCAGCGAAATTTACGCACCACGTACAGATGAATCCAGGGCCTTGTCATATGATACTTGGATGCAAGACGCGCTTAACATTGTCACCGACCCGCTTGCTGGAACTGGTTTCAGCGAGGCCATGTGGCCGCGCGTAACGGCTGCTGCCGAACAACACAATCAGCCGGGCGCATTTACTGCGTTGATCGGCTATGAATGGACGTCTGGACCAAACGGCAACAACTTGCATCGGAACGTTATTTTCCGGGATGGTAAAGCACTGGCAGATCAAATTATTCCGTTTAGCGCCTATGATTCCGAAGACCCTGAGGAGCTTTGGGACTGGCTTGAAAACTACGAAAGTTTGACCGGTGGGCAAGTGCTGGCAATCCCGCACAATGGTAACCTGTCAAACGGATTGATGTTTGATGACACGACCCTTTCCGGCGAGCCGATTGATCGCAACTATGCGTTGCGCCGTCAACGGTGGGAACCGGTCTATGAGATTACCCAGATCAAAGGTGATGGTGAGGCACATCCCTTGTTGTCACCACAGGATGATTTCGCGGATTATGGAACCTGGGACAAAGGCAGCTTTGGACCAGAGCCCAAGACAAACGATATGTTGCCTAAAGAATATGCCCGCAGCGCATGGAAGCGCGGCATGGCCTATGAAGATGATATTGGGGTGAACCCGTTCAAATTTGGCGTGGTTGGCTCAACGGATTCTCATACTGGCCTGTCCACAGCGCAGGAAAGTAATTTCTTCGGCAAGGTGTCGCTTGTTGAACCTTCGGCCAATCCTCATCGCTTTGAAGAGCGTATCACAGGGCGTTTTACTCCGGATGACCCATCTGATGACTTGACCCATGCAGACGGGCTTGCTGCAGGGCTTGCGGCAGTATGGGCGCGTGAAAACACACGCGAGGGGATTTGGGATGCGCTAAAGCGCAAGGAAGTCTTTGCAACAACTGGCACACGTATGCGCGTACGCGTTTTCGCGGGGTTCGGTTTTACTGAAGATGATCTTACCCGTTCCGACTTTGCCAAATTTGGCTATGCAAACGGAGTGCCGATGGGCGGTGATTTAATCGCTGACGACCAAGCGCCCCCGCCCAAACTTCTGGTTCGAGCGCTGCGTGACCCGAATGGAGCCAATCTTGATCGTGTTCAAATTGTTAAGGGGTGGCTCACAAAGTCTGGCGATCTGAACGAAAAGGTTTTCGACGTCGCATGGTCAGATGATCGTGTCGTCGGAGATGACAATAAACTGCTGCTGGTTGGCAATACCGTCGATGTCGAAACCGCAACTTACCGCAATTCAATTGGGTCCCCATTTCTCGAGGCATTTTGGGAAGATCTCGATTTTGATCCAAGCCAACGCGCATTTTACTATGTCCGTGTTCTGGAAATCCCGACGCCGCGTTGGACCACATTTGATGCTCTGATGTTTGGCGTGGATCGACCTATTCACCTTAAGCCGTGGCAACAAGAAAGAGCCTATTCATCGCCGATTTGGGTCACACCAGAGTAACACTCCAAATGACGCGCTAACACCTTTGCTCCTGTTTGTTGAGAGGGGCTGAAAACCCGCATTGCATACCTTCGTGCATCCCGCAGAAAATGGCTGCTTTCCGCCCATCAGATCACCTTCGCTGATGCAGCGCCGATTGAGCGCTTGCAGCGAACGGCGGGTAGGTTCGCATCAACGAAACTGCAAATTCCTGTCTTGAAGGTCCGCTTTGGGCTGTTAGCGGCCTATGGTGTTTGCTGCGGAGAATGGCAACACTGAACCCAAGGTGTTCATGTTGCAATAGGAATGAGCGGCAGCGACAAATCAGGGTACAGACATCAACGTTGTGAGCAGCGGTTCGTTTTGACCATGCGACGTGCTGATGTCACGCAGCGAACGTAGCCCCACCGCGATCTTGGAGATCGTTAGGCTTCTTGGTCGCTTTGTCTGCAAATTCAGGCGATGTTCAATGTCCCGAATTGGTTTTCGCTATATTGCAAAGCAGATCAACATGTTGATCCAACCAATCTTCGTCCAGTGCCTCGTGACGTATGAGTTTGCGGAAATAAGGTGCTGCGACTGCTAGTTCTATGAGTTGGTCAACCGGGACGTCAGCGGTGATCTCACCGCGGCCTATTGCGGCTGCAAATACTGCTTCAACACTTGCGAACCTGTCTTTCATAAATTCAGTGATCACCAACCTCGCTTCTGCATCGTTGGACGCAGCAGCGACCACCTGAGGCGCAATTTGGCCCCATGGTGTGTCATTCAAGGCTCCCATCAGTACACCGAGTAGCCAGCGCAGGTCAGATCGTAGCGGGCCATCGGTTTTGGGCGGTATGTTCGGCGGTGTTGCGATGCGCCTGAACGCTGCATCACGCAGACTACGCGCATCTGGCCAGTGTCTGTAAAGTGTGCTGCGCGAAATGCCCGTTGCCTTCGATACTGAGCCATGAGTTACGTGCAGCACGCCCTCATCCATTAGTATCTCTTGCGCAGCATCAAGCGCGGTCAGTCGTGTGGCGATCAGCCTAGGATCTTCTTTCAATCACCCCTCCTATAGAACAATTTGTTGCATAGTAGAACACTTTGTCCTAAAAGTATGGTCGACCAACACCTAAATCCCAATACTCAATTCCACAAACACGTTTTGTCAAAATGGGAGCGTATCAATGTTCAAAGTGGCAGCAACCCCGCTGGCGGTACTCTTATCGATGGGCGCGACAACCGCATTGTCCGAGAGTGGCACCTACGAGCTGGATCCTGGACACAGCCAGGTATTGTTCAGCTACAACCACATCGGGTTCTCAGAAACATTTGGAATGTTCTCAGGTTTTAGCGGTGAGATAGAGTTCAACGAAGATGATCCGTCGGCCTCATCTGTCACAGTGTCTATGCCTGTAAAATCCATGATCACGGGCTGGGATGCCCGTTTGCAACACTTCATGTCCGATGACTTTTTTAGCGCGAGTGACGGTGACGTGGTCACATTCGCCTCAACCAGCATTGAAGTGACCGGGGACAACACCGCGAATATTTCTGGCGACCTGACCATGAATGGCGTCACCAAACCTGTTGTTCTGGAAACAACGCTTAACAAGTCAGCGCCATACCCGTTTGGCCCAAAAGAGGGCACGCCAACCTTGGGGCTGGCTGCCACGGCGACTATCGTGCGGTCTGAATTCGGACTTGGGGCATTTGCGCCAGCAGTGAGCGACGAAATAGAGCTCTTGATCAATATCGAAGCGTTAAAGGCTGAATGATGTGTGCAAGGGCGCCGATACTGCGCTCAACACTCAATCTTTTTGATTGGCAGATGGTCAACACGATGAATGTGCACCTGAGAACATTGGCGGTTGCTGTGACGGTAGTGGTATTGATGTGCTCAATGGCGTCCGCGCAAGAGCGCTCCTTGCCGGATCGCACCTCGCCCCGTCCCGAAACGACAAGCGGCGTACCGCATACTCAGATCGGTGTCGAAATTGATGCCGATTTAGCCCGGCTATTGCTGGAGCGAGTTGCGCAATTCCCAGGGGTCACACTTGGCCCCACACGCATATCACTACCTGGCGCGATTGGCTTTCAGCTTGATCCCGACATGTTGTTGTCTCGACCGAGCTCTATTGTCGGTGGGTTTGAGTTTGCGCATTTGCATCCTGACGGCAGTTTGCACGCTTCGCTCGACCCAGCATTGGCGCGAAAAGCTATTGAGGCTGGCTGGGCCGTAGCTCACCCTTGGGCCGATCAACGCCCCGGATGGAGCGGCTTTGTCATGATATACACACCGACCACACCAGAAGAGCTGGATGTCGTCATCGATCTGGTCGAAAGTTCGTACACCTTCATCACCGGCAACACCTTGGGTTAAACCTGTTTTGCCCGAAAGTGTGCGGTGGCGCCTGCTTCCTTAAAGAGTGCTGTTTCAGCCGCCTTGCTTTTCACGGTCAATTTCTTTCTTACATTCTTGCCGTGGCGAAGCGCTCGGAGCGCGCGTTCAAACCTTCAGCACCAATAGTAACTCCCGTCCCGCGCAGTTGAATTTGCAAAGCTCAGTAGCAAATGCCCGCTTTGGGCTGCGACCAACTAATTGAACTGATCGCAGAGAATGGCATATCTGCGCCCAAAGCGACCATTCCGGTATCTAATTACAAAGTGGTTGTTCATGTCTTTGGCCTCACTCCACGGGTTTTTCGGTGAACCGGCGAACTGCGAGGACCGAAGCAGCATAATCCCCCAATGAAATCCCTCTGAAAGCAAAAGCCGCCGGTTTATTGCGTGCTCGGACATCGACTTTGCCAGCGACCAATTCCGTCAAGTCGCCAGCAATTTGCTCGTATGGCAACATCGGCTTGTCGCTTTCCAGCTCCTGCAAACGGTCGTCGACAATTACCGTTTTGAAACCAATCATGTGCGCCGGCACCCACGGGATGCACGCATCAGTTATGGTGGCGAAGGCAGTCGGCTTCAGCCATCGGGCATCCAAGAAGGGTTCAATGGAGTAGTCCAACGTTATCGATGTCACTATCAGATCGGCATCACTCAAAGCGTCCTTGGCATCGGCGCATGTTTCAGCTTCGAGACCCATGCCCCTAGCATAACGACAAAGCTTGTCGGCATTCTCTTTACCTCGCCCGAACACGCGGATTCGTTTCAAGGGAAACAGTTCTGAAAACGCAGCTAGATGGGAGTGAGCCTGCACGCCCGCGCCCACAAAAGCCACTGTCTCGGCATGAGGGTCAGCAAGCCGACGCGCTGCCACCACTGACAGAGCCGCAGTTCTGTTTGCCGTAATCCAATTCGCTCCCAAGACCGCGCGAAGCAGTCCGGTTTGCGCATCCATAACCATGATGGCACCGTTTATCGCGGGATAACCCCTCGCCGGATTTTCCGGACACACTGTAACCTGCTTGGTCACGATGAATCCATCATCTCCCATTGCCAATGTAGACATTGCGTAGCGCCCATCGCCGAGCAAAATGACTGTCTTGGGAGAAGTGTGAAGCTTTCCGTCTGCCTTGGCTATTAAAGCAGCCTCGATGGCATCGGCAACTTCCGAAGGTTGGATGCCTAAACCCCCGAGGTCGTCGTCAGACAGATAAATTAAGGCGTTCTCAGAAGTCACAGAGTCCCTCACTTAAGCAATTTGGCTTTTTGACTGAGTACATTGTCTTCGGCAGTTCTTCCTATCGGTTTACCTTCACAGAAGTATTTTGGCTGTAACTTTTGATCGCCCGATCCAATGCGCAGAAAAAAAGCGCCTTCATTTTTCTGAAAATGTGAACCCAGTCGAACGCCTGCTTCGTCCATTAGGCCGACTTTGTGCGGTCTGAACCAACCCGATGACCTACTGAGATCGTCAGACGACAGGTTCGGGCCCATTGGTAGTTAAAGTTTCGAATTGTTCAAACGACACTTTGCAGATCAGATTCCGGGCGACTTCAGGTCGGGATCACTATCCGACACACCAACCCACCCAGCGATTCAGAGCGGTCCAGATCTAGTCTGGCATCGTAGGCTTTCAGTAAGTCGACCGCGATCGCCAGCCCAAGCCCGCTACCAACGACCGAGGTGTCCAGTCGTCCGCCGGATCGCAAGGCTTCGCGGTGGGCGTCTTCAGGAATTCCCGGACCGTCATCCTCGATACTGATTTCGATACATTTCTGCTTACGTTTCGCGGTCAGCCGTACCGTGCTTCGACACCATTTGACCGCATTGTCCAGAAGGTTGCCCAAAATCTCTTCTATGTCCTGCGTATCCATGCGCACCCAAAGACCCGGATCGCCATCAATCTGCAGCGATTTGCCTTCGCGGTCCGCCATGGCCGAGAACAGCCGCGCCAGGCGCTTGATGGAGTTAGACAGATCGGTCCGCGAATGGGTCAGGTCAGCAGCGTTCAAAGCCCGCAGCCTGGCCAGAGATCGACCAAGTTGAGCATCGATCCTGTCCAGCGCCTCTTGTGCGGTATCTGTCACCGCTCCGGCGTTGGACAATGTCACAAGTTCATTGCGCAATATGGCTGTAGGAGTTTTCAATGCGTGTGCCAGATCTGCGGCCTGGCGGCGCGAACCCGAGACGATCTCGCGGTTCCGACGCAACAGCTGGTTCAGGTCCTCGACCAATGGCGAGACCTCTTCGGGGTAATCTGTTGGCCTAAGGTCTTCGTCTTGATCCCAGCGATGGGCCACATCCGTACGCAGCTTTCGCAATGGTCCCAGAACAACTGAAATCAGAAACAACGAGCCGGCTAAACCGATCAGGCCAACTAGGCCAAACACCGGCAGCAGGCTTTTCTGCGCCGCGCGCCGCTCGGCCACGAGTTGAGCCTGACTTTCGGCGACGCTGACGCCCCATACCGTGCCATCTTCATAAGTGATCTTCTGAAAAGCGCTGCGCAGCACTTCATTCTCCGGGCCGCTTGTGTCCCAGAGTGTGGGGATATCGGGAATGCCGGGGGGTTCCGCGATGACCTCATCAAACAGCGAGCGAGAGGTGAAGACCACACCGTCGGCGCTGCTGACCTGCCAGTACCGTCCGGAATAGGGGGTGCCATAAGCCGGGTCAAATATCAGATCCCGTAGGGCATCCGGGTTTTCGGTTGTGACATTCAGCCCGACAACCAGCTGTGTGTGACGATCCAGCAGCGCAGAGTCGAACCGGTTGGACACCCGTGCATCAATGTATGAGAAAACCGCCAGTGTGCCTACGCCCACAGACACTGCCCCAGATGCAATTCCCCCCAGCAATGCCCGTTGTCGCAGCGATAACATCAGGCCGAATCGATCATATATCCACGACCCCGAACCGTTGTGATCAGGTCAGTGCCAAGCTTCTTGCGCAGACGGGTAACAAATACGGCGATAGTGTTCGAATCCCGGTCTCCATCGTATTCATAGATATGCTCTGAAAGTTCTGATCGTGAAATCATCCGACCAGAATTATGCGCCAGATAAGTCAGCACCGCGATTTCTTGAGCAGTCAGGTCAACCGGCACGCCATCGGCTGTCACCCGGCCGTTACGGGTATCCAGAATGACGTTTCCCATTTCAATCACGGGATTCAGCTGTCCACTTTGCCGTCGCAGGATGGCGCGAACACGCGCGGCCAGTTCGGGCATGTGGAACGGTTTGGTCATATAGTCATCTGCGCCCGCATCCAGGCCGTCGACCCTTTCGCTCCAGCCATCGCGGGCAGTCAGGATCAGCACCGGTGTTTTGACACCCTCGTTGCGCCATTCGCGCAGAATCGAAATGCCATCGCGCTCTGGAAGGCCGAGGTCAAGGATGATCATGTCATATGGTTCGGTCGCACCCAGATGCAGGGCGTCGAGCCCACTATTGGCGACATCCACAACGCGGCCTTCTGCGTTCAGGAGTTTTTTGATCTGTTCGCAGAGGTGCGGTTCGTCTTCTGCCAGCAATACTCTCATACTAAGGGACTATAGGCGAGCAAATCGAAGTATAACCATTACTTTTTGCCCCCGCCGTTACCTCCGCCATTACCTCCGCCATTACCACCGGAGTTACCGCCGCCGTTACCACCGGAGTTACTGCCGCCGTTACCACCGGAATTACCGCCACCGTTACCACCGGAATTACCACCACCATTGCCACCGGAGTTACCGCCGCTGTTGCCTTTGTTTGCAGATTTTCCCTGCGAAGCGCCCTTGCTGGATTTACCCGGCGCAGCGCGGGCAGCTTCAGAAATCTGGCGGCCAACAACGGATCGGTTGGAGACAACAACACCCGTCTGAGCGTTGACGATGACACTGACGATTATACCATCCGGTTTCTTGACGAGAATACGGTAATATAGCCTGTCAGCCTGAAAGGCGCGCGCGTCAACTGGCGTTCCACCAAAAGCCTTTTCAACGCCTTTGATTACTTTTTTCAAACGAATGGCACTGCCTGAGGTTGTCGCCTTGCGCAACTCGGATTGCGTCAACTCACGTGCAGCAGCCTGTCCCTCTCCGGGGTGGAGAAAGGCAAGTAGACAGGCAATGGCAATAAGCTTTTTCATCCTTGTCACTCATTACTGCGAAAACGCCGGCTCAATCTACCGATTTCTATGTGAACCTACGGTGAACAGCCAGTTACGCGTGGGTTCAACGATGATGGGTTTAGATCAGGGGTGTCGGATTCTGTTTTCGGCACCCAGTTTTTGCGTCTGCTCGCCGCTGATTACCGTGACAGACGAGAATCGCACCTGACGAACGAGGACCATTATGAACACCAAACCGATCAACCTGCTAAAAGCCTCTGCTATTGCCATCGCCCTGCTGGGCTCGACCGCGATTGTCGGAGCTGTCGCGTTTCCTGATGCTGCTTATGCCAAAGGAGGCAACGGCGGCGGTAACGGAAACGGCGGCGGCAATGGCAATGGCAATGGCGGTGGAAACGGCAATGGTGGTGGAAACGGTAATGGTGGTGGAAACGGTAATGGCGGATCTGGTGCGTCCATTAGCGATAGTGATAAAGCGGCCGGAAAATCTAACCGGAAATCTTCCAACGCTGGTAAGTCAAAGTCATCGGGAAAAAACAAGTTTTCTTTGAAAGACCTGTTTGGGGGTAAAAAGACCAAAGCCAAAACCACAGCCGTAAAGACCGTTCGCAAAAGTCAACCAGTGGATCAGGTGACCAAAGCAATTCGCCCCGCCCCGAAACCAAAAGGGTACAAGATGGCGGATCTGCTGGGCGTGCACCCATCTGAACTAGGCGCACTGAACGCCGCCAACGCTAATGAGAATGCTCTCAAGAACGCCTCTCCTAATTCCCGTGTGGGCCGCATCGCCGCATTTCGTGACGCAGTTCTGGCCGGAGATGAATTGCGCGAGGAGCTTGCGGAAACACAGGCATTGCTGGATGGCATGACCCCGCCGGACCGCCCGGTCTCTGAGATCGAAGAGGACCTTGATGCGGCTCTGTCAGATGTTCAGGACAAACAGGATCGCGTGAACGAGCTTGAGGACGCTCTTGCCGATGCCGGGGGCACAGATCCTGATATTGAAGCAGAGCTTAAGGACGCCAATGACGAACTTCAGGGAGCCCTCGATACGGCCGAAGACCTAGGCGCCGAACGGCAGGCTGCGGTCGACTACAACGATACGGTGGCAGAAGTCGATGCGCTGACTGAGGCTGTAGAGAATCAACCGCAGACCGAGCGTGAAGCGTTGGAGGCTGCCGCCAACAAGCCTGTGACGGATGAGGTCGAGGCTGCCGTAAAAACTCTGCTTGGTCTTGAAAGCTGATTGCTGATTGTCCAATCAATCACCAGGTCAAATAGACCCGAGCCAGCAGGCATAACAACATCACAAATAAAAAAACCCGCTCCGATCCGGAGCGGGTTTCACTACATCCCAGACAACACCACGTGACTTGGGATATACGCAGACGTTCTGTTGAGAGATCAGACGCCTCGTTTCGCCTCTTTTAGCCGCTCATTGTTGAATAGTTCAGACAGTGCATTTTCGATAGGAGGGAAGCGACCGTTGCTCGAATTCGTGATGCTTGACAATTCACCGCCTGAGACGGTGCGCGAGGATTGCATTGCTGTAGGAATGCTAGGCGCACCCTCATTGGCAGTATTGATCATGCTGTTCCCCTTCAGTGCATCCGGGCACGCATTGATCGGCCCTGAGTAAGGAAGTATGAACGATAACGGTTGAACACTCTGAGAATACATTGTTCACGTTCGGTTAATGTTGTTGCGTATGAGTGGACAAACTGGGGGGGGGCATTGACCGCCGTATAAGGAAATGCTTCGATTTTGATTCTATTTTCCGATGGCAGCTTTGTCCGTATGGCCACTGTCCAAAGCTCCACAACACTGCATCTTGGATTAAGGGTCTGCTTCAAGTGCATTGCCGCGTTTGTAGGGCTTGTTGATGCAAGCGCGGCGAAGATCTGCCGTGTGGCCTTCCTGCCAAGCAGCCTGTGGCACGGCGATTAGAGGCCATCGGTCTGGATGCACGTTGTCAACAAGATTGGGCGGCAACTTTATTGGGATTCACGCGGCAATTCACTGGGAATACGCAGAGCAGGCAGAAAAAGCCCTGAAAAGGGCGTTGGATCGTGAAGAACACCACAAACGGAAGCAAAATCGCGAGTATCAATCTCATCTTAAATGACCTTCTGATAGTTGGACCGCTATGTTCTCACGAACATGGGCGTTGTTGCATATCTCTCGCAGCGAGGGATTCACAACGCGAATCCATAAGGTTAAACGGTGTGGATGAGTAAGCCATCTTCCGCCCGTTAACGCGTCACGAATTGGTCCGACTACAATGCTGCGCTTAAGGAGCGCGGCTCACTTCTTGTCTGGCTGGACAAGGACATGACCTGGCTCGCGGCGCACGAAGGTCGGCCTTGTCACAGCCGGTCTTTTCGAATGCGGCGATCCAATTCTGCCTGTCGACCAAGGTGCTATTCAAGCTGCCACTGAGACAGACAGCGGGGGTGACCGCTGGCGTTGATCAGCTTCGTTTCGTAGCCGACTTCTCTGACCACATCGTTGATAAATGCGCAATCTTAGCCGTTTGGCCTTCTAGGGTACCGTAGGCAATCAGCACAGTCATTCCGATCCTCCTGCAAATCGGTTCGAAAAACGCACCAACTATGTCGAAACAGCTCGTTTCGGCCCTTGATCCCAATCAAAAGTGCCTGTCTTGCCAAGTTATTTGGGCGCGGGTGAGGCACCCATTGGCTGGCTTATGCGGTTTTGGAAAGCGCGAAAGCTACAGTTAACCAGAATGCACTGCGTATGGTCATTGCGCCGACCGTTCGCCATTCAAACGGCGTTCCACTAAGTGCCACTAGTATCAGAACAACGAACACCAATAGTGTAGATAAGCCAAGCAACCAGGCAATTCGTTGTGCCCAGATTGTGGATTTATAGAGCGCGAAAGCGCCTAACAAATAGATAAATCCAGCCAGAAAATTGAACCAAAGCACGAATGGAACTGCATCTCCGACTGCAGCACTGGCAGCAGCGCCCCCGAACAGGGCTGTTCCTCCTGAGAAAATTGTAAGGAGACCAAAGAGTGCTGCGGCTATCGTAACTGGGCGAACCCAAGGCGGAGAGGAAGGCATCGTTGTTTTCCTAAGGGATAAGATTGAATCTCGTGTCGTGGGCAATCTGCCAACCTTGCCAAATGAACTGAAACGCACGCCCCTAATAGCAATTCTTCTCGCCATTTCCCTTGATCTTTATCATTGGGCTTAACTTGATACCCTTTGAAAAAATGCAGCGTCTGCGCAAGGTTTTTCGAAACAATTATGCGCTGTTGCCCCTCTGGGATGACCCGTTTGCAACTCCTAACATTTTTCAAAATTGGTTCAGTTACCGTATTTCTTCTGGAAATAGACGGACGACTACGCTCGAACCTGCAGTGAAAAGTGTTGATTTGAGTCAAGGTTAACTACTTCAAGCTCGCCCATACTAACCCCTCACTAAGGAGGGAGTGCAACATGTTCAAAAAGATCGTAGTTGGCTTGGATGGATCTGAGGCGTCAGAAGCAGCTCTGCGCGTTGCCTGTGATATTTCAAGCAAATATGGCTCCCAAATTCACCTTGTTCATACACCTCAGCCCCAAACCGTGGCGTTCGCAATGGGCGCATTGGCTGGCTATCACGCCGTCACGACAATGCCTTCAGACGAAGAGGTGCAGCAGGCAGCAAACAAGATTATTTCCGCTGGTAGAGAGATCGCCGAAGAGTACAATCAGACGGTTTCGCAAACGTATACCCAACGCGGTGATCCCGTCGAACAGATCATCGCATGTGCCGAGCAATGCAAAGCTGACCTGATTGTGACGGGCCGCCGTGGATTGGGAAGCATTAGTAGCCTAATTCAAGGGAGCACCTCTCTAGGCATCAGTCGGAATGCCACTTGTGCTGTTTTAACCGTTGCCTGAATTTCAAACTTGGCCCCAATCGGCGCTAAACGATGAGGATCGAAAAGTTCTGCGTTGAGATCTCGCGAAAGCGGAAGCTGAAGTAGACCTCATGGGTACCTATGGCCATGACCGCGCGCCAAACTGTGTTAGGTGGAACTATCCGAACTCAGAGGGAACAGATAGGCTTCCGGTTTTATTTGCGCGTTAGTTCAAGGTCAGAAGACAGGCTTAAACTACCTGCTACGTAAACTCGTGCCAACTCTGGAGCGCCACATGAACCCCCCGGCCCTGTTCGATGCTCATAAACCCGCTGAAATTGCAACGTTAGTTGAGACTGCCGGGGTCGCAAAGGCAAAGCTGCCACTAGCACCCATGTTCGTTCTTGCGATGCTGGCTGGAGCATTCATAGGGTTTGGCGCAGCGGCCTATACGATGGCGGTCACGGGGGCAGACAGCGCTTCGGGGCCGATCCGCGTTCTGGGAGGAGCAGTGTTTTCTCTGGGCCTTATCCTGGTGATCGCAGGTGGTGCAGAACTGTTCACCGGCAATGTTCTGATGGTGATAGCAGCGGTCGATCGCAAGATACCGCTGCGGCTGCTGTTCCGAAGCTGGGGCATCGTCTACGTTGGTAACTTCGTGGGTGCCGTTGGGCTTGCATTGGCCTTCGCCCTGACCGGCTTGCTCGAGGGGCCGATGGGTAGCACTGCTATATGGGTAGCCAATGCCAAAGCGGGGTTGGAACCGATGGAGGCTTTCGCCCGCGGCGCATTGTGCAACGGGCTGGTCTGCCTTGCCGTATGGCTGTCCTTCGCCGCCCGGAGCGTCGCCGGAAAAATTTTAGCGGTCTTGTGGCCCGTCTCTGCATTTGTGCTGCTGGGGCTCGAGCATTCGATTGCGAACATGTATTTCTTCCCGCAGGGCTGGGCAGCGGGAGCAACAGTGCCGGTTTTCGCAGCGGCGGCCAATCTGCTATGGGTCACTCTGGGTAACATTGTCGGCGGGGCGGGAGGAGTTGCCTTGGCCTATTGGTTTGCTTATCTTGGCGGATCCAAACGGTAAGATCTGCTTCTTCGATTTAAGCACCCACCGGAGCGGAATGAACGGAAACAGATGGTTCTGAAGGCGTTGTCTAATAGCGCACTGGCTGAAGACGGCGCCGGGAATTGGACCGCTCATTTCCACTGTGCAAGTCGTCCTCTCGATCCTGATCTGAATCCTTCGCGAACATCTAATTTTATTGATCCCTGTCAAGATTGGCAAAGGTAAGATGTGATACAGTTGAGGCTGAAATTGGGGGGCTATTATGGAAGAATTAGTCGAGATTGGACGAACATTCGTTCAGGCAATGCGTGATCGCAGAGGTCTTGCAAACGTTGGTGAAATGTATGCAGAAAACGCTCAATCTATTGAGGCGGTTGTGCCTCCGGTTCGACAGTTTCGCATCACCAAGGGCCGGGATGCTATCAAAGGAAAAAGAGAGGATTGGCTGGCAGCTCATGAAATCGTCGAATTCGACGTGGATGGCCCCTATGTTCATCCCCCAAACCGCTTCGGTGTACGATATAAGGTCAACGTAACGCAGAAGGCTACAGGGCAACACATGACCTTGAGCGAGATCGCAGTTTATTCGGTAGCAGATGGGAAAATTGTACTTGAAGAGTTCTTCATGTTGCCGAAGTAGGAACGACAGCCAGCAACGCTGACGCAGTGTTGGTTTTATCTGCACGTTGGAAGCGTGACTCGTAAGAGCTTTGACACGACAGATGGACAACTGGGCATTTATTTCGACTACGGGATGCTTGCCCTTGCGCATCATTGCGACCAATTCGGCGCAGCCGTCATAGAGAGTTACACTCCGAAAGCCTCATTGGGCTGTGGATGTGGGCCAACAACCAGACCTGTGCCTCAATTTCGTACCCGATGAGCACTTGGACAATCATCAGATAGAACCTGTTTGATCCAACTCAAGGCATCAATTCGAGAGCGAGCTAAATTAAAATAGAAAATTAACTAATGTGCGCGGGGCCATGAAAAAGAACGTACGCGCAATTCTGATCGCCATAGCGCTCCTACTTGCAGGTGCAGCTGTCTACTTTTTCGTCGCAGAAGACAGTGATGAATTGCCAGCTGGGTTTGTACAGGGCAATGGGCGGATCGAGGCTGAACAAGTAGAAATCGCTCCAACCTTTGCCGGGCGCGTTGCTCGGGTCATGGCAGCAGAGGGCAGCCTGGTTGCTTCGGGTGAACTGCTGGTTGAAATGGATACAGATGAATTATCTGCAGCCCTTGACCGTGCCAGTGCCCAGGTTGCGCTGGCGCGCCAAACCAAGGCCGAAGCCGAAGCCGTGGTCATCCAGCGAGAAAGCCAGCAGCGTCGCGCTTCGCAGGAGCTTGACCGGGCCAAGGCGTTGCTGGCCGGTCAGAATATCTCGATGACTGTCTTTGAGGATCGTGAAACCGCGTTTCAGGTTGCGGATGCCGTGCTGGGCGCGGCCAAGGCCCGGGTTGCAACGGCGGATAGCCAGATTGCCGCCGCAGAGGCCGAGGTGCGCCGGATTGCGGCACAAATAGAGGATGGTTCCCTCATCGCTCCCATGCCGGGGCGTATTCTGTATCGACTGGCCGAGCCCGGCGAGGTCGTTGGAGCGGGCGAACCGATCTTGACGTTACTCAGTTTGGAAAACGTCTATATGGAGGTCTTCCTGCCTGCACGCGAAGCGGGGCTTTTGCCCATCGGTGCCGAGGCGCGCATCGTGCTTGATGCGTTGCCGGAATTTGCCATCCCGGCAACCGTAACCTTCGTCTCTCCCGAAGCTCAATTCACTCCCAAGCAGGTAGAAACTTTGAGCGAACGGGAGCAGCTGGTGTTTCGCGTTCGGGTTCGTATTCCCAGGGATTTGGTTACGGCGCGGATTGAGCATGTGAAGACCGGCCTTCGCGGTATTGCAGTGATCCGACTTACTTCCGATGGCGCGTGGCCAGACGATCTGGATAGACGAATTCCACCCGAGCTGTTCGAATGAGTGCCGAGGGGGGCTCATCGGGTTTCTGCATCAACGGTGTCACACACACGTACCGACAGAATGTTGCGTTGGATAACCTTTCGCTGGTTCTGCCAACTGGTCAGCTTATCGGATTGATCGGGCCGGACGGGGTTGGCAAGTCTACGCTGCTGGGATTGATTACCGGCGCAAAGCAACTTCAGTCCGGGGAAATTGATGTTCTCGGGGGATCGATAGGTGACCGCGCGCACCGTCACCGCGTGTGCCCGGCGATCGCATTTATGCCGCAGGGATTGGGCCGCAACTTATACGCGGAACTGTCTGTGCGTGAGAATCTCGAGTTCTTTTCACGTCTTTTCGGACAAGGGCAACAGGAACGTGAAATCAGGATCGCGGCCTTGCTGTCAGCGACCGGACTTGCGCCCTTTTCGGACCGGCTTATGGGCAAACTTTCGGGCGGAATGAAGCAGAAACTTGGACTGTGTTGTGCGCTGATCCACGACCCTAAGTTTCTGGTACTGGACGAACCGACGACCGGAATTGATCCCCTGTCGCGGCGCCAATTCTGGGCGCTGATAGACGCGGTCCGAGAAGAAACGCCCGGTCTCTCCATACTGGTTTCAACAGCCTATATGGAGGAAGCCGAACAATTCGATTTTATCGTAGCGATGGATGCCGGTCGGGCGATATTTCACGGCCCCCCTGCCAAGCTGAAGGGTAAAGCCCGGGATCTTGAAACATCTTACAGGCAGCTACAGGCGCGAGGAGAACCCCGGTTTGTGCCGAACAAGGTACCCATGCATCATCAAGGTGCAGACCCGGTGATCACGGCGCGTGGGTTGACCCGGCGCTTTGGCGATTTTACTGCCGTCGACAACGTCGAATTCTCGATCCACCGAGGCGAAATCTTTGGCTTCCTCGGATCAAACGGCTGCGGCAAGTCAACCACCATGAAAATGCTGACAGGTCTTCTGCCAGCAAGTGAGGGAGAGGCGCTGCTGTTCGGCAGACCGGTGGATGCGCGCGATCTAAGGATGCGCCGCGAGATCGGGTATATGAGCCAGGCATTCTCGCTTTATGGCGAGCTGACCGTTCAACAAAACCTCCAGTTGCACGCCCGCATCTTTGCGATCAAGGATCGTGTGGAACGCATTGATGAATTGGCCGAACGTTTCGGCCTGAAGGCACATATGGGCACGCTGGCGTCGGCGCTTCCGCTGGGTATCAAGCAGCGTCTTTCCCTTGCCGTCGCCGTGATCCACGGGCCTCGGGTGTTGATCCTGGATGAGCCAACCTCGGGCGTGGACCCCGAGGCGCGCGACTCCTTTTGGGCGCTGTTAATCGAGCTGTCGCGAGACGATGATGTAACGATTTTCGTCTCGACACATTTCATGACCGAAGCGGAGCGCTGTGATCGCGTTTCTTTCATGCATGCAGGCCGGGTATTAGCTGAAGGTACACCAGATGAGTTGATCGCAACGGCGCAGTCGGACAGTCTGGAAGGTGCGTTCATCGCTGTCCTGGAGGCCGTCGAGCCGCCCGCGCCGGTAGCAGCACCCAATGTTTCGGTTGATGCTGTCAACCCGGGCGCTGTCGGAAGTATCGGGCGCATACTGGCCTATGCACGGCGCGAAACAACCGAGGTTCTGCGCGATCGCGTCCGTTTGGCTTTTGCTTTCCTTGGCTCGGTGATCCTGATGTTGGTCTTTTGCTATGGGATCACTCTGGACATAGAAGACCTGGATTTCGCGGTGCTCGACCTGTCTCAATCGCCTGAGAGCCGTACCTATATCGCCGAGATTTCTGGTTCGCGCTATTTCAACCCCACGGTGCCACTGGCCAGTTTTGAAGACGGCCGCGAGCGGTTGGCCAAAGGAGACATCTCGCTGGTTGTCGAAC
Source organism: Ruegeria sp. CDSC081 (assembly GCF_059610485.1). Classification (NCBI taxonomy): domain Bacteria; kingdom Pseudomonadati; phylum Pseudomonadota; class Alphaproteobacteria; order Rhodobacterales; family Roseobacteraceae; genus Ruegeria; species Ruegeria sp. CDSC081. The sequence continues at coordinate 450,509 of NZ_JBXWNS010000002.1, forward strand.
TCCCACCCGATTTTGGTCGCAAGCTGCGCGCCGGCGAGCCAACTGAAGTCTTGGCAATTGTGGACGGTGCGATACCGTTCAAGGGTGAGACAATAGAGGGCTATGTGGCCGGGCTTCACAGTACGTTTCTGGAAGTACTGGCCCGCCAAAGTGGTGAGCAGTCGGTCGAAATCGCCCGCATCGAACCGCGCTTCCGATATAATCAAAGCTTTGAAAGTATCGCTGCAATGGCCCCTGCCATGCCTGCGATCCTGTTGATAATGCTGCCGGCCGTTTTGATGGCTGTTAGTGTCGCGCGGGAGAAAGAGTTGGGCACGATCACCAATTTCTACGCAACGCCAACGACGCGGCTCGAATTTCTGGTTGGCAAACAGATCCCCTACATTGTGATAGCGTTCGTCAATTTCCTACTTTTGGCGGCGATGACGATCTTCATTTTTGGCGTGCCCCTAAAAGGAAACCCGGTGCCCCTTGCAATTGGTGCTTTCCTATATGTTTGGGCAACCACATCTTATGGATTGCTTATTGCGACCATAACGTCGAGCCAGGTGGCCGCAACTTTTGCCACCGCTATCGCGTCGGTGGTGCCGACCATTCAATTCTCCGGGCTGCTACAACCGATCTCGACGTTGGAAGGCGGCGCCCAGACGATTGGATCGCTTTGGCCTTCATCCTATTTCCTGCATCTAAACGTCGGCGCGTTCACCAAAGGTCTTAGCTGGGATGCACTTGCCCCCGACCTTTTAGCCCTTGCCTGTTTCGGGCCCGCGCTAACCTTGATCGCTGCACTGTTACTCCGAGCGCAGGAGAAGTGAATGCAACGATTGTCCCGCATATTCTGGCTTGGTTTGAAAGAAATGATGAGCCTTCGGCGCGACTGGGTGATGATGGCGCTGCTTGTCTGGTCATTCACGCTGGCGCCCGTAATGGAGGCAACGGGCGTTTCAAACTCGGTCAACAATGCATCCATTGCATTTGCCGGCGAGGATGGCTCGCCTCTTTCACGCTCGCTTGCCTCAGCGTTTTTTCCGCCTGAATTCCAACCCGTTGTCCAGATCGCACCGGGCACCGGGGCCGAAAAGATGGATGCAGGGCATTTCCTGTTCGTAGTCGCAGTGCCACCAGGGTTCGAGAAAGATGTTCGAGCCAGGCGCGCGCCAGAAATTCAGGTTTTGATCGATGCGACAGCGATGGAGCAGGCCGGAATTGGAGCGAACTACATCATCAATATCTTGAGCGCCGAGATCCAGCGCTTTGCCATAGGTGCAGAATTGTTAGACCCGCCGCCCATTGATATCATTGTGCGCAGCGCATTTAATCCAAACCGCGACACTGTTCGTTTCGCCGGTATCGTCGCGTTGATCGGCCAGATCATGTGGCTGACCACAATCCTTACCGGTGCTGCCATGATCCGTGAGCGCGAGCATGGAACAATCGAACACCTGCTCGCGATGCCGCTTACCCCATTTGACATTGCGGTCGCCAAGATCTGGGCAAACGCTGCGGTGGTTCTGGTAGCGACCGCCCTATCGCTGACCTTTGTTATGCAAGACTTCCTGGGGATCAGCATCGCGGGATCGAAGGTGTTGTTTTTAATTGGCACAGCTCTCTTTCTCTTCACGGCGACGGCGCTTGGGGTGTTTCTTGCGACGATTGCGCGCTCAATGGCTCAATTCGCACTTTTGGTTATGCTGACGGTGCTTCCAATGTTGATGCTGTCAGGAGGAGAGACGCCAATCGAAGGGCAGCCCGGCTGGCTTCAGATCGGAACATCTATCCTCCCATCCCGCCACTACATGTCAGCCAGTCAGTCCATCATTTTCAAAGGTGCCGGGATCGAGACGGTCTGGGCAGAGTTCGTATGGATGGCGTGCTTGGGCGCGATCCTTCTGGCAACAAGTCTGCTGCTTTTTAGACGCTCGGTTGCGCAAGAGACCTAAATAAGTTTTTGCACCTGAGCAAAACTAGGCGGCTGACAGAACACCCGCTTGCGTAAGATCAATGGCCGCGCCCGTATTTTGGCATAATACTGCCTCGCCGGTATAGCACTAAAGGAGGAGGTTCAGATGCTTGAAGGCAAACAGACCCAGCAAAACATCCAAATCAAGGACCATCAATTGACACTACGTGGCCAGAAGAAGATCACGCACGTTCACCATGATCGGGTCAACATGTATAGAAGGCCGGTCGGTCATTGGACCTCTCCTGATAGCATCACCTATTTGCAATTAACTCGACGGTAACAATTAACCGCCGGAGAACCGCGCCCGGGCATACTCTGATTGTGTGCTTTATTGCCAAACGTGGAAGTTTCGAGGTTGCCCATGATAGAGTGGGTATAGCGCTATTAAACAGAGATGGGCCATGCGGACACCGGACCAAGGCGACACAGGAGTTGATACAGGTAATGTCCGTGCATTCCTGGAGAGCTTGACCGGCCCGTCTCGTGGGACTGTAGTCTGGCTTGCCGACAACGCTGTGTCGGCCTCGGTCAGTCCGGACCGTACCTTGAGGCTGAGACCGAAAGAAGATGTGCCAGCTTATGACGAAGACATTGCGACTCTTCAGTGGTCAAATGACGGTTACACGTTAAACGCGTTGTCTGATCGGAATATCTGGGTCAACGGTCACAAGGTCGCTTCGGCTGACCTCAGGCACGGCGACATGATCGAATTCGGCGAAAAAGGCCCGATGTCCCGCTACAGGGTGTGCGACCACTCATTCCCTGCACATCGCACGGTCGAGGATATCCTAAGCGACGCGTACGCATATGCGAGAACAAGCCGTCGACCCTTTCCAAGAAAAATTTCCGGTGCACTGCGCGAAAGTGGGCGTCGGCTAACATCACAAACCACAATTCTCTTCAGGATCACCGTTATTGGCGCAATCCTTCTGATCGCCGTATTTGGGTATTTACTGTTTCAGAACGACAGGAAGCTGGCGGACAGCCTGGAACGAGAATCCCGTAAGATCGAAGCAGTTGCCGTTATGCTGGCACAGACCCGGGAAGACTCGTTGACGCCAGAGGATTTGGGTGCACTCAAAGACGCTTTCGAGAGTCAGGTGCTGTCCACTGAGCAGCGTCTTGGCACGCTGGAGGAACGCGCAGGCGCATCAACGCGGATTATCACAGCCTCTACGCGTTCCGTCGCGTTCGTCCAGGGCGCCTATGGATTGCGGCAGATCAAAAGCGGGAAATTGCTGAGGCATGTGGTTGGCCCCGATGGAGAGAATCTGCAAACGCCATTTGGACAACCGTGGCTCGAACCAGATGCGATGGGCGAGCCTGCTGAGTTTCAGTTTACCGGAACCGGGTTTCTTCTACAGGACCCGCCTCTGTTGGTGACCAACCGTCATGTTGCCTTGCCCTGGACCACTGGCGACCGTGCACAAGCCCTTCAGGCCGCAGCGCTGGAGGCCGAGATGCTGAGTTTGCTGGTCTATTTGCCTGATCAAACTGTGCCAATTAAGGCTGTCTTGCATAAAGCAAGCGAAACCGCAGATCTGGCGCTTCTCTCTATCGACGCCACACGCGTTCGGGGTCTTGGGCTGTTACTTGCAGATGAGCCACCGCGAGCGGGAGAGGAAGTTTTCCTGCTTGGATATCCAACCGGCCTGAAGGCTCTTATCGCGCAGGCCGGTCCGGGCTTTCTGAAAACGCTAGAGAATAAAGGCGCCGTGGGTTTCTGGACAATTGCGACCCATCTTTCGGAACAAAATAAAATCCGGCCCCTGGCCAGCCGGGGAATCGTAGCCCAGACCAGTCCCGGCGCCATTGTTTATGATGCAGAGACCACAACTGGAGGAAGCGGGGGACCTGCGTTGAACCGAAACGGTAAGGTGGTTGCGATCAACGCCGCGATCTTACCCGAGTTTGGTGGTTCAAATATTGGCGTTCCGGTGTCGCACCTCAAGACACTTCTCAATGAAAGCGATTGATCCGCGTATTCATTCGCCTGTCCGATATGGTGAATTTTGCACAAGAAAAACCATAATCAGTGGGACTATGACAGAGATCAGGCCCACGGTAATCAGCAAATTCCCCAAGTGGCTATAGTCAGCGATGGATGCAACTGAACCCGTTCTGGGTTCGGTCACGACACGAGTCACGACAAATACCTGGTTTAGGTATTTCGTGCCCAAGCTACTTGCCGACAATGCCATGTTGGTGAAAGACGCCATGACAGCAAAAAAGGTCGCCTTGAGATGTGTCGGGGCGTTGCGTGCGATCCAGGCCAGCATCGGGACCATCGCGATCTGACCCAGCGGTGACTCGACGGCTGTGTCGAGTATGGCGATGAACCTTGCATCCACAACCCCGCCTGTGTGCGCGGCCGTCCATTCATGCACTCCGTAGTACAAAGCAAGGTTAGGCAGGGCCAGCACTCCGGCGGCAATGGTGAGCAGTACCACCACCTGCGCGATGGAACGACTGGCCATAAACGGCCTGAGGATGATCAGGCCAAGCAGCGCTAGTAGTGAGGTCAGGAGCGCCAGAATTGCCAGAAACTGTTCGTCGAACCCAAGCTCGTCGATTTCGAACCAGGTCAATCCCGGACCAGGCAACGGGACCGCGCGAAAAACGAAAATGATTGTCGCCGTCCCGATCAGAACCTTGGCCTGTTTCGACTCCAGTTCCCTTAGCAGCCGTGACATGAGATAGAGAATGACCGTGAGCGAAACCGCAAAAACAGTTTCTTGCGCAAAGGCGAAATTTGCGGTTCCCAACACAACGCTGAGTACAACAAACGCGAGACCTCCCAGCAGTATTGGCCACCTTACTTCGGTGGCTTGATCCGGTTTGTGTGGAAGGTGCCCAAGACTAACGAGGCGACGCTGTATCAGAGCATGAAGCACCACTCCGCTGATCGACAGAAAGGGGACAACCAGAGCGACGAGATAGACCTGACCATAAAGAACCAAACGATCGCTTTTATCCAGATCCTCCGCGCCCGAAAAAATCCAGATGTTAACCGCTGCGACTCCCGCAAACCCGGATATGATCGCAATCCTGCCCAGGGTCTGCATGGTAGTGTGGCGGGCACGAACTTCTTCATGCGTAAACGCGTACCCGTCTTGGTTGGTTTGTGGTACCGCTTCGACCGTCATGGCATCTGCCACGACGTCCTGAATGGCATAACCAGAAGGTGCCAGGATCAAGGCAACGACATACCAATGCTCAGGCAGCATGGCCCCGGCCATCTGGGCAGGCGCGGTCACAAGTCCATACATGATAAGCAACGAGGCCGTGATAAGAGACGCGCCAACCAATATCAGCAGCGATTTCCAACGCCAGAACAGATCCACCAGATGCCCAAGCGGCATTTTCAAAATCCAGGGCAGCCCGGCCCAAAATGCCAACCCCGCCACGAAAGCAGCAGATAGATTCAGATAGTCCTTGAGGAAAAACGCGCCAACGACGGATGTCAGTCCCGAAACTCCGGCCGCGAAGTACACCATCAACGGTGGCATGTAGGACCACTGTAGTTGCGCGACCAGATCAACGAATGTCCGGTGCCACCATTCAGATAGCCGCCTTCCAAGTGTAGGTCGATCAGTGTTCATACGTCATTCGGATCCCGTTCTGGCGACCTAACGCCGTCGGATTTCCTCTCAAAGAAACCCGGCGCCGAAAAGCAGGGTGCTGGTCAGCACACCAAGGATTGGCACGACAAGAGGTACGTGGAAATGTTGTCGGGTTGAATCCGGTTTCAACTTCAAAAAGATCAGCGAGAAATTGACTAGCACAAACACCCCCAAGACGATCTGAGATGTGCGTTCTGCTAGGGTGCCGATCGGCAGTGTTTGGGTCAGTAGAAGGATTAGCGCCACAACCAGCAGGGTTGCGACGACTGGTGTCTGGGTTACCTGCGGGACACTCGCCAGTATTTTTGGCAGATGATCCCGGTCGGCAAGGCCGTAGATTACCCGCGACGCCATGATCATCTGGATCAGGACGCCATTGACTGTTGCAACGACTGCGACTGCGGCAAACCCCTGTTTGATTACTTCGGGTGCATTTGAAAAAACCAAAGCAAGCGGGGCAGTCGAAGTCGACAAGGTATCGATAGGAACAACAAGCAGGACCGTAATTGAGGTCGCCAGATACAGACCCGTCGCCAGAACGAGCGTCAGCAGAATTGCCTTAGGAATTGTGCGAACTGGGTCTTTTACTTCTTCGGCGACGTTTGCCATGTCCTCGAATCCAACAAAGGCAAAGAAAGCCAGAAGCGACGCCGCGAAAATGCCCCGCCAAGCGTTGATCTCAAAGCCTGGAATCGTCTCGCTGAACGCATAGCCTTGCGGATCCTGCACGGACATGCCCCAGCCAATCACAAACAGAAGCCCCGAAATCTCGATGATCGTGATCACTGCCGCCACAAATACTGATTGCGCAATGCCCCAGAGTGCAATCAGTCCCATAACCGACACGATGCCGATCGTAAGCAACGTGGTGCCAAGGTTGGTCAGGGTGTGAAGATAAGAGGCCGCTCCGATCGCAACAGCCGAAGCCGATATCACTCCCGAAGCAGCGACGGCGAGACCCACCAACACGGCAATCCAGTTTCTTTGAAACCCCGCTTCGACGTATGCCGCTTCTCCCGCGCTTACGGGATAACGTGTCGCGAGTTCGGCGTACGACAAAGCCGTCAACGAAACGACGAGCGCTGCAATGAGAAACGAAACAGCGGCGTAAGGACCAGCGACCTCGGCGGTAGCACCGACAAGCACATAGATTCCCGCACCAACGGTGACACCGAGCCCGTAAAGCGTAAGCAACGGGGCAGTAAGCGCGCGTCGGAGTTTAGGTGTCGGTGGATCAGCCGTATGCATTGGCTTCACTCCTCAATGAACAAACGCCTGTGTACCGAAGCTACAGCGCGGTTAAGTACACCAGTCACTAACGAGGGGCTCGCCACCATTCATTCCGAGCCCTTGCGGTGGATTTTCCACGCTTTTGCAATTCCGCTTATCACCATGTTTGATTTGGATGCAGGCGATGAACGGCAATCCCGCTGAAACATTCATGCTTTACTATGTAATGTACCTTTTTGAATTGATCTATGTCATTGGTCGCCAAGAACCGACCAGCCAAGCGGAACCGACTGCAGTGTACTTACTTTCGTCGCAGTTTTTCCCAGCTGGTACTCAAAGGCTGAATATGAGCGAGATCAATGAAGCGTTCGCTCAATACCGCGTAGTCTAAACGCGAAATGCTGACGTTCGAGGAGGAACAGATGCCAGTTTATCGCGGACTTCTTTTGTCAATATTTGCTGCAAGTGCTGCACTGGCGCAGGATATTGACCTTCAAAACGGAAACAATCTCTACAGAACCTATTGCTGGCAGTGCCATGGATTTGAGGCCACTGGGGATGGTCCAATGGCGGAGATGCTGGCAATAAGGACACCTGATCTGACCAGGCTTGCGGCCCAAAACGACGGCGTTTTTCCGATTGAGGCGGTGGCGCGTCAAATTGATGGTCGCGCACCATTGCTCGCGCATGGCGGAGAAATGCCCATTTTTGGACCAGCTTTGGATTCGGACCAAAAAGTTGCGCTGACCATGCCTGACGGCCAGCCGATGTTCGCAGGTGTGCCGTTGGCAAATGTGATCTATTATCTGGAGTCTATTCAAATCGAGTAGGTTGGTACAAATGCTGCCATTAGATTGTAGAGCACCACTGCCCACGTTTGTTGACGCCGGTTGATCTACATTAAGGTTATTTTCTACGGGATTTGGTAACATTCAGCATTGGGAAGATGAGGAGGAATCTCCGATGCCTGAAGAGAAGCCAAAATCAAGTTACTCCAACCCACTTGTTGATGTTTTCAAGCAGATGCAGCCGACTACTACGGCCAATCCGTTTTTAGGCGCTCAGATTGAGCAATTCTGGGACACGCAGGAGAAATCACTGAAAGAGGCAGAGGCCTTTGCTCAACATTGGTTTGAGAGGCGTCACGAGGCTGTTCGAACCGCGCTAGAAGCTGCGCGCTCGGCGTCTGCTGTAGACCCGACTGATCCGGCGAAAGCACTGCAATCCATAGCAGAGTGGCAGAAGCATTCAGCCGAACGCCTCGTGGCTGACGCTCAGGAATGGTTCGAAACAGTTGCCCGATGTGCAGCATTTGCAGCGGAAACCGAAGCCGAAGCTGTGGAAAAAACAATAGATGATGTTGCAAGCACAGCAAAGAAAGCGGGTAGGTCTTCGAAATCCGAACCGGTTTAGAGTGCTGTATCACCGCGGAAGCCGGAATGATCGTAGCTGGAGCAATCGAAGGTGACTAACATGTATAAGAACATTCTGATTCCAGTCGCGCTGGACAACGATCACGATACACAGGCCTCATTTGAAGCTGCTCGTTTGCTGGCGAGTGCCGATGCGGAATTCACAGTGCTTCATGTGCAGGAGCCGATCCCTGCATATGTGGCATCCCAGATACCCGAGGAAGTTCTGGCCAACACGCGACAAGAGCTTCAGGAAGGCTTACATCGGAACGCTGCAGAGCTACCGGGGGCGAAACTGCGGCTTATCTCGGGGAGCGCTGGCCGAGCGATCGTTGATTTCGCAAATGAAAATGGCATCGATTGCATCGTGCTGGCCTCACACAAGCCGGGGATCGAGAACATTTTTATTGGGTCGACTGCGAACCGGGTCGTTCACCACGCCAATTGTTCTGTCCACGTGATCCGCTGAGTCGTTTTGTGGCAGGTGCTCCAAGTCGAATGCTGGATGCCCAGCATGGGACACAAAGACGACGGAATGAAATTGGCGTTGCGAGCACGCGCAGCATGAAAATCGTATTCACGCTATGGGCTCTTTCAAGACCTTGGGTGCAGCGCAGCATTTCGGTTCAAGAACCACTCGCCATCAATTTGAACGGCCCATAGCCGACATCCATCAGCCCTTTGAAATACTGCGTTAGCAGCCCGCATTTCAGACATTCGCTGCGATTGCGAAAGCTAGTCTAGGTGAATTCTCACTCCGCGGTCGACAGTGGAATCGCTACCTCAGACTTGTCTCATTCATTGCTAGATTTCTATGGCTACAACAAACTCCAGCCAGCTATCGATGCCGGGGGTCAAGATCTGGGGCCAGGCACGAAAACAAATCTGAGGGCACATGCGAATTTGATTCTCTAAACCTTTTTACAATTGAATCGCGCCAATCAAACGACGTTCGTAACATCACAACCTTGTCTCGGGTTCGCCAACAAAGAATTTTAGAACCGATAAGTCGCGCCTAGCACAGGCCCCGACTGATCAAATGTAAAATCGTTGCCGTTGATTTCATGATCGAATGAGATATAGCGATAGCCACCGCGGATCAGCCACCTGTCGTTGATTGCGTAATCTGCCGTCAGCAGAATCTGCCAGGTTTCACTGTCGCTGCGGAAGCCTCCGTAGTCGACAAAACCGGAGCCCGACCACTTATCCGAGAACTGTACCCGTGCTCTGGCGCCGATGACAGGGTCGGTCCAGCTATCATCTGCCGTTGTTGTGCGCCCCGGTGCCGCGCCGGGTAGAAGGGTAAATTCCGTTTCAGTGCTGAACCACCGGAAACCCCCGGCGACGTCAACGGTGATAGTTGGCGCTTCATACACTCTGTAGCCAACATAGCCACTTAGGTATTGTGTGGTAAATGATGTCTCCAGACCCGAGCCGACAGGTCCAGGAGCGCTGTTACTGAAAGATAAGTCTGTGTAGTTGTAATCTGCAAGTATCAGCCAACGTCCGTTGGTGGCCGAGAACGCACTCATAAAGGCAAAATCGAGGTTTTCCAACGCATCCGAAAAGCTGAGCGTACCGTCCAGAGTGCCCAAAGGTGTGTCCAATGTAGTCTCTGTTTCCGGCATGAACAGGTAGATTGTGGCCTCATATGACCAATCGGATTGTTGAGCCGAAGCCACTGTGGCCAAAGATGCAAAAAAAGCTACTCCGCAAGCGCAGCTTTTCACCCAAATTGACGAAGTCATTCTGTCCCTCCCGTCAAACAATCAAGTTTGAATAAATGGTCTTTGGTTTGTGGTTGTTTAGCCATGGGCCTCATTCTACAGCTCCTTCGGTTGCCATCGAACCGCTGCCGACACGATTAATATCAGTGTTCGGGAAGAACTCGGACCAGACATGCCAGAATGCGCCTGCGCGCAGGGTTTCGACACGTTTTAGCTGACCCTGATCTGAATGGCCCCAAAAATCGCAATGGCTCACAGGTTGACCAAAGTCGTTGTACCAAACGCCTAGGCTTTCATACTTTGGATCCAAGCTGACCACGACATCTCGTCCGCCGACATTGGAATTCACGATCCACTCGTTCTCGACGATGAAATCATCAGTCCAGCAAACCGCATCCTTACCGATCGTAATTCCCCAAACGTAGGTTTTATTTGGTAACCGATCGTCCGAACGATCCATGTTGTCCATCACGGGCGCGTCTTCCTGATGCTGGCGTCCGATGCCCCAGCCAAACGTGATCTCGGTCATCATATCCAGCAGGCGCAAAAATGGGTTCGGGGATGGCTTGTTCAGAAATACCTCACCGTCAGGATAGGCCTTCTGAAACCCGCGGAACGTCATTCGAAAGGTTGGCCAGGGCTCCATTTGCGCTTCGGGTCGAAGGGGGCAGGCAGGACCGTCGGAGTTAGGGTCGCGGTCCGCCTCGCGGAAACCATAGATGTGCTGGATCGGCTCGCCCATGTCGTTATCGCGCAGGATTAGGTTATTGCCATGCTGGGCCAATACCTCGAGATTCAACCGTCGTCCTTCTATTCGCGGAATGTAACCCTGACCCAGATTGGCCATAGCGCAATAGGTCATGACCACGTCTTCGCCACCCAAGCCATCTACATTCCCGGCCAGATGAGGGCGCATAATCTGCGCATCCGGGTGCGCGCGGGCTTGGCCGTTGTTTTCGATGACTACGACGGGCGCAGTTGGTCCGACATATTTGCGGGCTTCTTCAATTGGAAAGTACTGGGCGTCATTGAGCTGGTTCCTTAGACCCAAATGCACCCAAACGTAGGGAAACCCATAAAGAAGAAGAGTAAGCACAGCCGCTATGAGCCAAAGCCAGAAAGGGCCAGCGCCCAAAAGGAAATGCGCAAGTGTTGCCGCTGCAAATCCGCCAAGTCCGATACCGATCAGGCGATATTCATTGCGGATAAAGCGCACCATATTCTCGCGCTTTACCTTCAGCAGCATTTGAGAGACGTCGCCAAGGTCTCTGAAATAGACAAAGCCGATCCCAAGGGATGTGATCAAACCCAGTGCAAAGAAAAGTAGTCCAATCATGTGATGATCCTAAAGGCTTTGGTGCGTCGCTGCCGTTATCGGTGTTATTGCTGCGGGGCTTGGCGTTTGATCAGGAACGCCTCAACCGCTTGTCGCGATTCTGGGCGCGTGTTTTCAATCCCTTCATAGGGCACGCCATAGGCCGGCGGACTATCTGGATATTTCTCTTTACGGGCCATGTGTCGGCCCAGAATTCGCACAAACTCCTGTCCACCCCAGGCGCCAACCTCGGTTGAGACTGAAAATTCCTCACGAGTGTCGCGATATAGGTCAAAGAATTCGGCGGCGATGGGGTTTTTGCCAGGTGGCGGCAAGATGAGTTTGAGTTGATCTTTGACGACGGCTTCGGGTTTTTTGTCTGAATAGATGATCACGTGGTCGCGGCGCGATTTTGCTTCGTCGTCGAAAAGCAATGCAGCAGATTGATCCACGCCGTCAATCAAGCGATCGCGTGGGACAAACTGATCGGCACCGGCGAAGCGAGCCATCGTTGTATAGAGATCGGAGATGTGGATGATGCTGTTGAGAAGGCCATCTGCTGTGATCATGCCGGGCCACCGGATAAATGCATCAACCCGTACACCGCCCTCGGTGGTATCGGCTTTACCGCCACGAAAGATCATCGGAGTGAACCCTGATTGCGGTGAGTACTTGGTGAAATGACCGTTGTCGCCCATTACTATAACGATTGTATTCTCAGCTAAGCCGAGCTCGTCAATTCTGGTGAACAGATCACCAAGCCATTGATCCAGCAACTGCATCTTGTCGACATAAAGTCCGCCGTTAGCGCTTTTGGGGCCCGTTCTGCCGGTTCGTGTGTTGTCCAGCGGGATCATGGGCCAGTATTGCAGGAAGAATGGTTCTTCATCGCCAGCCAAACGCTCCAATTCGTCCATGGTCTTGTCCTGGAAGGCTTGGTTCATCTCGTCATACTTTGCGGCGTTCCAGCGCTCGCCAGGTTCCATTCGGATTTCGCGGATCGGGCCGCCAGCTTCGCCTTCAATAACGGTCATCATGGCCGAGGCATCAGGACGGAACCACTGGTCGATGGTGTACTTATCATCGTAGTCCCGAATAGCCACCGAAACCTGTTCCTTGATCGCGTCATCATGGAAGATCGTTAGTTGCCCCTGTTGGTGGATTGCATGCTGGGCATAATCGAACCCCTGTTTCATCGCCCAGCTTTCTGAAATATCCCCCATGTGCCATTTGCCAACGTGGCTGGTAGAGTATCCAGCCTGTTTTAGTACTTCCGCCAGTGTAACCTCTTCCCCTGGAAGACCTTCCCCGGCGATATCAACCTGTGTGTTGCCCATTCCCATACGGACGGGTAGCCGCCCGGTCATTTGGGCAACGCGGGTCGGGGTGCAGGACGGTTCGGTATACATCCGAACCATACGCATCGCTTCATCAGAGAAATCATTGATGTTGGGCGTCTCATAGCCCCGGACGGCATTCAACTCGGGTATTCCCATATCTCCGAAGCCAAGATCATCGATCAAGACACTGACTATGTTTGGGGGTTGCCCCTTGTTCCTATCTCGAAAAGCCGCCAGAGCCTCATCAACAGCGATGTCATCTTGCACCCATTTATCCGCGTGTTGTGCCTGCAAAACATAAAACTCAGCATCGTGTTGGATTGGGCCTTCCTGCGCTTGCAAGGGTGGTGCCGTAACGCCTGCACAAAAAACCAGAAGCCATTGTAGTTTCATTCCGTCTCCCCCAGGTTTGAAGCCGAGCTTCGGTGTTTGATCTTAGATGCGTTAACCATTTGTAACATCGTTATATTCAAATATTTACTTAAATTTGCGACGTCACTGCCAGCTCATGAATACATCACGGGTCAGTTCAGTTTCCGGACGCAGGTTTTCGATGCCCTCATAAGGGGTACCTTTGCCGATCTCTGAATGTGGATATTTGGCGATCATTTTCTGGTGGCGCTTTATCATATCCTGAAAAGATGCACCGGCCCAAAGCGAGTAGCCAACCAACGGGTGTTCCTCACGAGGGTCCCGATAGATGTTATAGGTTGGAGCAGCCGCGCCGGGTTGACCAGGGGCAGGAAGGTGCATCTTGAATTCTTGTTTAACGACCGAGCGCAAGACAGGACCTTCGTAGACATAGACATAGTCGCGCCGACCGTTCCCCTCGCCGTTCAACAGTAACGCCGTCTGGTCAATGCCGTCTATCACACGGTCCCTTGGGATAAAGGCGGTGGCTCCGGCAATTCGCGCCATTGTGGTGAAGATATCTGAAACATGAACGATGTCGCCAGCTGCAGTGTTGGGTTCGATCACACCGGGCCAGCGAATGAACGCATCGGTTCTTACTCCGCCTTCAAGATGCTGAGTTTTGCCTCCGCGATAGATTAGTTGGTTCAGGCCGGATGAGCCTTCATAGTGATACATCAGACCATTATCTGCCATCAGAACAACAATTGTGTTGTCCGCCGTGCCGGTTTCTTCAAGCTTGGCCAAGAGATCTCCGATCCATCCATCAAGCAGTTGCAGCTTGTCCGCATGAAACCCGCCATTTCGTGAAATTGCCTGATCCGGATAGACGAAGTTCAACGGGTACAGCGGCCAGTATTGCAAGAAGAACGGCGCATCCTCGGAGGCTACACGTTCGAGTTGCTCCAGCGCCTGCCGTTGATATCGTTCGTTCATCTCTTCATATTTGGCCTGCGTCCAAACCTCACCGGCTGACATGTCTACTTCCAGGGCGGGCCCACCGGCTTCGGCCTCGACACCGGTGACAAGACCATATGGCTTGAAGCGCTCATCCAGCAGGAACTGATTGTTCTGCCCCTCGGGCACGTAGCCGAGCATGGCGTTGGACCTCATTGCCTCGGGGATCATGAGGCTCAGCTGCACTTGCTGGTGTAGTGGAAATGCGGCCCAGTCGAATCCCTGATTGTGTGGGTACGATTGCTCAATGTCACCTTGGTGCCATTTGCCGATATGCGCCGTATTGTAGCCGACTTGTTTCAGTATCTCCGGCAATGTCACTTCGCTGGTCGGAAGACCTTCTCCGACCAAAGCCACTTTGACCTCTTCGACACCGGCGCGTATTGGGTGGCGCCCTGTCAGCATGGCGGTACGTGTGGGAGTACAAGAGGGTTCGGTATACATGCGCATCAGCGACATGCCTTCGGTAGCCAACTGATTGATGCTGGGTGTCTCGATCCCCATGACGTAATTCATCTTGCGGTCACCCATCTGACCAAAGCTTACATCATCGATCAAGATGTAGAGGAAATTAGGAGGCTTGCCGCCATTGGCCGCACGAATTTCGGTCAGCTTGGCGTCGACTTCAACGTCTTGCGCATCCCATGCCTCACCAAACTGCGCGCGAAGGAATTCGAACTCGCCGTCATGAACAATCGGAGTTTCCTGAGCAAGCGCGGAGCCGGCACCAATCAACAACGCAGGCAAAATGTATCTAAGTCTCATGTCAAACCTCCAAATCTTTGTTCCGTACCGATTCCGAATCAAGGCCATGCGCCTGCAGCCGTCCGTCAATACTGCTGCGCAGGTCCGAAAGGCTTTCTGCCAGATCGGCGAGATAGCGCATCTGAAGAACAGACTGCGACCTTGGCGGCACCGCCAGTTCGGCGAAGACCTCTTTGTAGTCGCGGCAAATTCGATCAAACTCTTGGTCTTTTGCCCGCAGGTCCTGCAGCAGGCGACCCGCTTCGGGAAATTGGGATTCAAAGAACTCATCTTCCGTCATTGGCAGCGCCCTTCAGGCATTCGTTTGCCAAGCATGCATCCAACAGAATATGTATTGAACGTATAAAGCCGCATGCTACCGTAGCACCATGGCGACAAACCCTTATTGCGAAAGGATAGTTCTTTGACCGTCAGCATGGACGATCAGGAACAGAATGACACTCAACAGTTCTCGGCCGAGCAGGTGCGCGATGCGTTGGATAGGGTTCAGAAGTCAGATGAATTCAAAGGGTCCGCCCGCATGCGGTCTTTTCTGTCTTATGTTGTGATGGAATCGCTCGAGGGTCGTTCCAACGAGATACGCGCCAAAACCATTGCGATGGATGTTTATGGATACGACGCGGATGAGCTATTGAAACGCGAAGGCGTCGTACGCGTGGATGCGGGACGTGTTCGGCGAAAACTCCAAGCTTATTATGAAAGTAATGGGATCGCTGACGAATTGGTAATCTCATTGCCTGTCGGAAGTTACGCACCCGAGTTTTTGCCGGGCTCCAATCGAAGCAGACAACCATTACGCGGAAGGCGACAGGCTTACGCAGTCGTTATCTCGCTTTCACTTCTAGTAGCCGGTATTCTAGTCGGTGTTCTGATCGGCCGCGGTTCGAAATCTGTTGCTCCAATAACTGGCAAAACTGCGATCTACGACGTGTCGCCAGCCCGCGTCGAAGCAATGAACCTAAGCAACGCTGGCCGGGATCTGATTTTTCCGGTTACAGATTTGGCACGCCTTCAACCTGCGTTGTTGATATTCCAAACAGCAATTGAACGAGATCCGTTTTATTACGGGGGGTATGCTGGCGCATCTCAGGTCGAAACCATGTTCGCCATCATGAAATCTGGCGATCCCGGTTCTGATGAGTTTTTGCACGCGGCCGACAAGAATAGTGCTTATGCTTTGGAATTGGCTCCGGATGCAGCATGGCCGCTTTCAGCGCGAGCCTGGTTTGAATTTGGGGTGGGCAATTACGATAGCGCAGTTCGATTATCCCAACGGGCCGTAGGTTTGGCACCCGATGATTCACATGTTGCTGAATTCGACGCCTTGATTTCCCTTTATACATCTGATTTTGAACGAGTTTTGTCTCAATCAGCGCGATATAGAGTCCTGGCCCCACAAGGAGGGGGACTTGTATTTGACAATGCATTGGGTGCGGCTCAGTTCCATACGGGAGACTATGCTGCCGCAATCAGGACGTTTGATGAAACAATATCGCGTGGTGGGCCGTTCGGACCAATTTCCGCAGCTTACCTTATGGCAGCCCACTGGAGGAACGGAGAACAAGCAGAGGCACAGCGGCTTGCAAAAGTATTTTCGGACACTTGGCCAAGCTTCCCTCTCGAAGCACTGAAGGCTCGAGTGTTTGTAGACCCACAGCCAGTTCAAGAGCTGATCAGTGCAATGAAGGCTGCGGGTTGGTCAGGAACCGTCAGGCCCTGATTCTCAAGCAGTAGGATGTGTCACAATCAATTTGCTCAGATTGGAATGACATAAAGACCAGCGTAAAAATGCCAGCGCCATGCCGCGAAGTGGAGTTTGTTTGCGCCGCCCTCGGACAGCGCAGGTGTATCGGTAATAGTCATTTAGTGGCCTCCAAGCACAATCGCGCCGCATCCAGCGGGATACGGGCATCTTTGATTTCAATAAAAGGTAATGAAATCAAGCGTGAGGCAGGGCGCGGGTCAAACGCGCGGGATCGAGATCATTGCGCTCGGCAACGCGTTTGGCGATAAATTCGAAAGTTCGCGTTGCTGTGGTCTGCACGAAGCGTGGACAACTGTCTTGAAGCAGAACGGACGTGTTGCTGATGCGGCAAGCTTCGCAATCAACGGTCACTGGTGCGCTATCGCCATCTATATTTCCGCAAATGCCGCTCAACTGCCCGCCTGCTGCGAGATAGGCGGTGAGTTCCGGCGTCGTAGACGTATGCGCAAAGCTCAGCATTCGTGACTTTGGGCTCAGAGCCGACCTCAGATGCGGAGCGGCATCTGCCAGTTTCGCAGAACTAGCCTCGTGGCAGAACGGCCCATAAGAGACATTCTACACCCGAGCGGATTACTGGAATACAGCGTTGCAAACGGGCCTTTTTTGCCCGTGCATACTCACTCTCAGAAAAATCTAGACTATCCGGGAAAGACCGGTATTGGTCACGACAGCGGTCGTTCTAACATTTTGGCTGCAGACAAGCTGTCAGGCGGTACAAAAATCTCGCAGTATCGAATTAAAGAGCCCCGGCTTCTCTAAATGCGTCGCGTGAGCACATCCAGGTATCACGGCGAGGTTGGCGTCGGGAATTGATTGCCACAATTGTTCGGTTTGGCTCCATGGATAGGTCCGATCCCGGTCACCCCAAATCACCAACGTACGGGTCATGATATCCGCCAAATGTTTGGCGCCGCTCCAACTTTCCATTGCGTCGAGCCCAATTAGCATGGTTTGCAGGCTGCATTGTTCTGCAATCATAGCACAGTCCTCATAGGCCACAGCTTTTCCCCGATCAAGAAACCAGGTTGCCGCAATACGTCTGGCCGTGGCTCTTGGTCCTTCTGTATTGGCCCGGCGCTTTGAAGTGTCGATCGTCTCAAACCGGCCGGGTAAAATGCCAATCGTTCCGGTGCCGTAAAGCACCAACCGGTCGATACGTTCGGGTGCACGGGTAACCATTTCCTGAACGATCATCCCACCCATTGAATGGCCGATCAGGATAAATCGCTCAATTCCCCGCCCGGTTAATTCGCACAGCGCCCACTCGGCAAAGCCAGCAATACTGGTGGGGGCCTCGAGATGCGCATTCTCACCAAATCCCGGTAAGTCCAGGGCTACGACGTTGAAACCGGCCAGGGCTTCGACTTGCCCTAACCATTGTCGACTGCCGCCCAAAAATCCATGGACGAATACGACAGGTGTCATTTGCGCCCACCCTGTACAATGCGATCAAGGATCATGGCGCAGAAAAGGATCGCAAACCCGGCGAGGATGCCTTGGCCCACATTGGCATATTGCAACGCTTCCAGCACGTCCTCACCCAGCCCTTTGGCGCCAATCAGCGAGGCCACGACGACCATCGCCAGCGACAACATAATCGTCTGGTTGATCCCCGCGCGGATCGATGGGCTTGCTAATGGAAGATCTACTTTAGTGAGCAAGTACCACTTATTGGCACCGAAACTAATAGCTGCTTCGCGCACGCTTTCTGGCACACCACGCAGACCAAGAACGGTCAATCGTACCACCGGTGTGCCGCCAAAAATCATCGTGACCACAACCGCCGCTGGCTTTCCAACGCCGAAGAACGCAATCACAGGCACCATGAACACGAAGGCTGGCATGGTTTGCATGAAATCCATGATCGGCTGGATAAACGCATAGAACCGTGGGCGACGGGCAGCAAACATGCCGAGCGGAATTCCGATAACAATCGACAGGCACGCCGCTGTCCCCAACAAGGCCAGCGTCGTCATGGCACCTTCCCAGAAACCCAGCAGGCCCATATAGGCCAGAAATGCGCCCGAATAGATCGCCGTGCTGATGCCCGCTGTCAGCCAGGTCAGCAAAATAATCAAGCTCGCAATCACGATCCATGGCGTCTGAACCAGTATGACCTCTAGCGCATCCAACAGAGTGCGGATGCCGAATGTCAGCCCATCAAAGAAGGTCTCGCTGTTGCGTACGCACCAGGCGATGAAATCTTCTACCCAAGTGATACTGGTCAGGCGGATGTTTGGGTCTGTCGGAAAATGGCTAAGCAGTGAAAAGCGCCCTGGGAAGCTGTAATGCAACATTGCCGCGGCGACGATCAACGCCATGAAGATTGCGCTGAACACGATCTGCGACACCGGCATGGCCGAACGGATCGAACGATCCGATAGCCACTCCGAGAAACGCGCCTCAAGCGCCCAGTTCGCCACCTGTGACTGTATGAATTTGATGATGATCAGTATGATCAGGCCGGTTAGAATGATGTAAGGACCTTCAGCTGCCATCGCCTCGGCCTCGGCACGGATACCCCCTATGTTTTCTTCAAGCGAGTCCACCGTTCGCTGATAGACATCGATCTTGTCCGAATTGTTTTCGATAGCCGCCGCCAATTGCTGACGGCGCAGTTCAAGCGTCCCTTCAATCGATGCAATACGCTCCATTGCCTCGGCTGCCAGATCGCCGAACAACCCTCGCGCAATCTGCACAAAGGCTATTGTTTCCAGGATCAGAAATGGTAACGCCCATGACCACAGACCTCGCGCACCGAACCAGACCGGACCAAACAATCCGGCCATCAGATTGAAAGTTGGTGTAAAGCGGGACGATGCACCAATCTTGTCGAAATTACGGATGTAGTAGTCAGGGCTGGTGCGCACAAATGTGCGAATGCTTTCACGCCGCTCTTCGGCATAGGCAAGGGCCGCTTCGCTTTCGGTATCTTCCAGCGGGTTCACATCAGAAATGCTCATGACACTTCGGTCCCTTCGATCACGGTGCGCAACAGATCGGCACGGGTTATGACGCCAACATCCACGCCGCCGTCCTCCACAAGGATTGCGCTACTGTTGTCGATCGCCAGATTGATCAGCGTGCTCAGATTTTCGTCTTCATTCACGCGCGGGGCATCCGCCGATAGCGGCCCATGGGCCGCAATATGTTCTGGAATTGGCCGCATGACCGCATGGGCGCGCACAACTTTGAGGCGTGAAATACCCGCAACGAAATCAGCCACATAGTCATCAGCGGGGTTCATCACGATGTCTTCGGCTGTCCCGATCTGCACCACCTTGCCGTCCCGCATGATGGCGATCCGATTGCCGATGCGGACGGCTTCATCAAGGTCATGGGTAATGAAGATCGTAGTCTTCTTGAGAATCTTGCTCAGCCGGATGAATTCATCCTGCAATTGTCGCCGGATCAGCGGATCAAGGGCCGAAAACGGTTCATCCATCAAAAGCACGTCGGGGTTGGCGGCCAAGGCGCGGGCCAGACCCACACGTTGTTGCATGCCACCGGACAGCTCGTGTGCGAACTTTGACCCCCAGGCGCCCAGTTCGACAATATCGAGAATAGCAGCAGCCTGACGCATGCGTTCATTCTTGCTGACCTGTCGGATTTCCAGTGGCATTGCCACGTTATCCAACACCGACCGATGCGGCATCAGCGCAAAGTTCTGAAACACCATACCGATTTTGTTGTTGCGAAACTGCTGAAGCTCTTTTGGCCCCAAGGCCATGACATCAGTGCCTTCGATTTCGATCTTACCAGCTGTCGGCTCCAGCAATCGGTTGAAATGGCGAACCAGGGTGGATTTACCGCTGCCTGACAGACCCATGATGCAAAAAATCTCACCCCGGTTTACCGACAGGCTGACATCAGCGACGCCGACAACACAGTTGTATTCGGCCAGCACTTGGGACTTGTCCAACCCACGGTCGCGGATCGCCCGCAGCGCCACTTCGGGCCTGCCTCCGAAAATTTTCCAGACATTCGAAATTTCGATAACGGTGTCGTCGCTCATAGGTCCTCCAGAGATCTGCTTTTGGGTGGCGCCAGCAGATGCCGCCACCCTGTTTCTGGAAGTGGGATCAGAGACCCAGCCAAGCGTCGACGCGATCCGGGTTCGCTTCGACCCATTCGCGGGCAACCTCTGCCGGATCGCGACCTTTGCCGCTGATCTCATAGGCGAAACCGCTGACATCATCTGCAGTCAATGCGAAATTCGCGAAGAAATCAGCAATCGCAGGTGAGCGGTCTGGCAACGTATTGGACCATGCGATCTGGACGTTCTTCAGGGCGTCTTTGGTGGCAACACTGGATTTGCTATACCAATCCGGATCGTCCGATGGCTGCACCATCACGTATTTTGCCGGGTCGAACGTCGGCTCGCTCAGCATTTGAACGTCGAACATGTACCAGACCGCGTGTGGCTTGTAGCAATAGAAGGCATAGCCCTCGCCTTTGGCGATGCTGTCTTTGATACGCGCGGTCTTCACGCTTTCTTCTGCACGCACGGGCTCGATGAAATCAAGCAGACCGTAGTCGCGCGTTTTCACCTCGTTCACATTGGCCGAAGCCCAGCCGGGGGCGCCAATCCACATCTCACCCTTGCCGTTGCCATCGCTGTCCATCAGGGCGGCGACATCAGGGCGGCCCAGATCAGCTATGTCGGTGATATTGTTAGCCTCACCAAAGTCCTTGCTGACGCAAAAACCCTGATTGCCTTCGTAGGGGTTCGAGGACAAAGTTACCGTACCGGCCTCGTCGACATATTTCTTGGTAAAGCTCTCCTGATTGGGCAGCCACACATCTGGATGCACGTCGATGTCACCTTTGCCCTGATCCATGGCTTGAAAGATGGTTGCATTGTTACCGGGCACATATTCAACCGTCCCGCCGATGCGCGTTTCAACAACGGCACCCAGAAGATGAGCGATTGCCTGCGCCCCGGTCCAAGACGGCACACCGATTTTAACCTCTTCCGCCGCGAATGCGGGCATCGCATAGATACCTACCGCCGCTGCCATACCAAATGCCTTTAGCTTGTTTCTCATGATAGTCTCCTCTGTTGAATTGCGCCGTATTTTGGCGTCGTTTTTTTAGTCAATCTCATTCCCATCGCTCGGGGGTGTCGTACAAAGTCGTCTCGGGCTGCGACTTCGGACAGAAGGGGAAAAGGGGGACAAACCGCCAGGCCCTAGCTTAAAATCTAGAGCATGAGGTTTTCTGAGGGCCAATTCGAACATTTCATCAAACTATTCCCGCAATGCATAGTTTTGAGTATGCTCGACCAATGCTTCCTTGGAAATGCAGGTACACACATTGGATTTGAACTGGCTGCGCGACTTTGAATGCCTCGCCCGGACACTGAACTTCACCCGAGCCTCCGATGAACGCAACATCACACAATCCGCATTCAGTCGTAGAATCAAAGCGTTGGAGAGCTGGGTCGGGCTGCCTCTGGTCAATCGCGCCACCTATCCTGTTCAATTGACAGAAGCAGGTCAACAATTCTTGCCGGTCGCTTTAGCGGCGATCTCACAACTGTCAGAATCCCGTCAATCGCTGCGGGATGCCGATCGTGGGGATAGCCGTTTCATCCGGTTTTCGGTCCTCCACACGATCGCGGTTAATTTTTTGGCAAGTCGCATCGAAGAGTTGCAGATGCAAATTCCCGATCTGCGCACTCGAGTATTGTCCGATTCCCTAAGCACCTGCTGTGACCTGTTGGTCGAGGGCGCAGTGGACATTCTCTTGTGTTACAATCACCACTCGGTTTCACCGATGATTGATGAAACCGCATTTGAGCGAAAAGACCTGTTAAAGGATCGTCTGGTGCCAGTGGCTACAGCTAATTCAGCGCGTGCCATGGGTTGGAGTCTCGCAGAGCAGGATGGCCCACCCATCCCCTATCTGGCATATGATCGTTCTTCGTTTTTAGGCATGGTTGTAGAAAATACCATAGACCGCAAACCCCTGAACGCCGAGACGATTTATGTTGATAGTCTGGTTGAGACAATCAAGAGACGCCTGATTACCGGAAGCGGCTTTGCCTGGATGCCCGAAACCGCGATTTCGCCAGAGCTGGACGCAGGATTGCTGGTGCCAATCGGCGATGACGCGTGGTGTGCCACCTTGACGATTTCCGCATTTGCCAATCCGGCGACCTTTGATCAGACAGCGCAACAGCTTTGGGACCAATTATGAACAAAGGTATCTGTTGACTTGCAGATTGCCTCCGAACGCTGTGGCGCACTTATTCAATCGCCTAAACTTGCCCTGCGTGGGAAAATTCGACAATCGTCTGGACAAGCAGGTCAATCGTATCAATGGCATTGACCTCGGCCGCAACACTATCAGCGATGAGCGAGAATTCTGAGCAAGCCACAAGCTGCAGGTCGGCCCCTGCGGCAACAAGTTCTTTCGAGGCAACTCTTAGTGTTTCGCGCGCCTCTTCGCACAGACCGTCCGTCTTAATTTTCCGGATCGCTGCAAGCATCTTTTCATCACCTGCGGACCAAACCACCGACAGCCCGCGCCTGTGCAACGCTGTCTCGAATAGCTGCGTATGTCGTACGGCGGGCGAGGCAAGCATCCCGACACATCCCCCTGATCCGAGCGTCCCAGCCGCATGATCAGCCGTCAGTTCGACCACGTTCAGCAAGGGTATTTCCACGGAGTCCGTAATCGCCTTGGCATAGTGATGGGCGGTGTTGCACGGCATCGCCAGCGCTAAGGCTCCAGCATCTTCTAGCCGACGCGCCATAGCGGCAAGCGTCGGCCCCGGATCCTCGCCGACGCCCTCGAGCAGATGACGAACCCGCGACGGCACCTGCGGGTTCATGTCGATCAACAAAGGTATGTGGTCTTGGTCATCAGTTGCGGGTACGGCCGCCACCAGCTTGCGCTGGAGGAGGATCGTCGCTTCGGGGCCCATACCGCCAAGAATTCCAACCGGGCGCAATGTCATGGTTCAGACAGTCACCCAGCGGTTTTGATGATCAAAGGCAAAATCATACCCCCCAAGGGCTGCGGCACCCCCGGTGTGCAGGAACACAATCCGTTCGCCGTTGAACTCACCCTTGCGGGCAAGATCAATCAGACCGGCCGCGCCCTTGGCGGAATAGCACGGATCGAGAAGGATGCCTTCGAGCTCTGCAAACATCTGGATCGCCTCTATGCCGCTTTTCGTTGGCAGGCCATAGCCCTCGCCGACATAGTCAGTATTGGCCTTCACGTCTTCGCGCTTGACCACGCCTGCGCAGCCCAGTTTTTCAGCGGTTTTGCAGGCGAGGTCAAAAACCATCTGTTCTTGCTTGGGCTGAGGCGCCCTTGTGCCGATGCCCAGCACGGGCACCTGCGCATTCATGGCACACATGCCAGTCACCAACCCGGCCTGCGTTCCTGAAGAACCGGTTGCATGCACCAATCTGTCAATTTGCAAACCACTGTTATTTGCTTGTGCCAACAGTTCAAAGGCCGCGTTAACATAGCCAAGTGCGCCGGTCGGGTTCGATCCGCCGCCAGGGATGACATAGACATTGTGCCCTTCCGCGCGCTTCTTTTCGGCTGCTTTTTCCATCTCACCCGGCATGTCATGGCCGCCGGGAAACTTCTCGGTGGTTGCGCCATGCAAATGGTCTAGCAGGACGTTACCGTTCGTATTGTAGTTTCCATTTTGGTAACCGGTGCGATCCTCCAAAAGGATGTGACAGGCAAGCCCCAGCTTGGCGGCAAATGCAGCCGTCTGCCGACCGTGGTTGGTTTGCGTGGCCCCTTGGGTCATCACCATGTCGGCACCCTGCGCCTCGGCCTCAGCCATTAGAAATTCAAGCTTGCGGGTCTTGTTGCCACCGGTCGACATACCGGTGCAATCATCGCGTTTGATCCATATTTCGACCCCCAGCTCCTTTGACAATCGAGTCATGGGTTCAAGCGGTGTTGGAAGATGGGCAAGATGCAGGCGGGGAAAACGGGCAAGGTGCATGTCGTGGTTCCTAATATTTGCTTTTGTCAACTTACTGCGCGCTGAAGCACATTCCTAATTCGAACTTCGGTACATAAATTGCAGGAATTGCATGTTGTCACGAACTGCACTATCGATCCGCCATGCGTCTTGAGTGGATCGATGATATATTGGCCGTGCTTGATAGCGGCTCTCTCGCCCGCGCCGCTGAAAAGCGATTGCTGACGCAATCCGCCTTTACTCGGCGGGTGCGGCTTATCGAAGACAACATCGGCACAACCCTGTTTGATCGCCGCCGCAAGCCAGTCTCTTTGATGCCTGGTGTGCGGGATCTGGAATTTGAATTACGTGAGCTCAGCACCCGGCTGCATAGGCTTCGACACACCTTAAAGACAGCGAGTGATCAGACAGGCAAATCGCTGTCTTTTGTTTGCCAACACGCGCTCACCACGACAATTTCGCCCGAAATTGTTCGTGTTTTAACTGAAGGTGGCGAAATCTCGGTTCGCGTGCGTTCAGGAAATCAAGACGAGTGCCTGATGCATCTGATTTCAAAAGAAGTTGATTTTTCCATCATGTATGCGGTGCCCGATGACAGTATTCAAGAACCCGCTAACGCGTTTGAAACCAAAACGCTCGGGATGGATACTTTGATTCCGGTCTGTGCGCCCACTGTGCGCACGCAAGTGACGGAAGACGTAATTCCTACAATCAGCTACCCGCCCGAAGTCTTTCTCGGGCAGGTCTATTCCAGGATGATTGCGCCGCGATTACCTGAAGGTAAAACCGCAGTACCCAGGGCTGAAACCGCACTTACGTTGGCCATACTACAATACGCCTTGAATGAAATCGGCATCGCGTGGTTGCCCCGCTCTCTAGTGGCGACCCACCTTTCTGAGGGCGCGCTTGTGTGCATTGACGATGTGCTGCCCACACAGCTTCTGGCAATCAGGGTAGTCCGCTTGGCAGAATCTCAGCCAGATCATGCAGAGCAAATATGGAAACAACTTGAAGACATTTTCAGTTTCTAGTTTTCCCGCAGCACCCTCTATCCCAAATGGTATGCCGCCCCTGATCAGAAGGGCTTGGTTTCCCTTACACACCCTTCGCCAGACCGAAAAAAACGAAGCCCACACGCAAAACGCTTCGTTATCGCAAATACTGCTACATCCTAAGCACCTGATCCTGGCAGCAGTCGTCTCTCGAACATGCCCAGCTGCCAAAGAAGCGATACAAGCGAGTGGCCACTTTGACTGTTGTGGGTTTTGAAATTCGAATACGCGGCGAACGTCTGTTTCCCGCCCTGGCAGCTAGGTTTGCTGACTCTCCGTCGCTTGTGGCTGGATGAACAAAGTACGATTGCTTGCACTCAATTTCATGTGCGGCTCAGAGGAATTTGCCTCAATAACAGCACGCCTTAGTAGATCCGACACCTTTTAGAACCAATATCCATCCAAAGATCATCGAAACGGAATCCTTGCTTCTCCGATTGTCTCGATAAGCGGTGCTAAGTGAGATTCGTAGTTTCGCCATTTCTCCTTTGACGAGCTGTATAATGGCTGGCGCACTTGCTGAACACTTGCAGTGCGGACACGTCGTGCCCCTTTGTAAAACTCGAGACAACGATTATCCCACTCGAGGCCACAATATGCTATCAAGCGTCGCGCTTCGAACTCGATATCATCGATAAGGCTCTCATAGTGAATGGTGTGAAAGCTGCCGGCGGGGAGAACTTCCTTCCAATGCTGCATAACGCGCACATAGGCATTGAAGTATCGACCCAATTCGATCTGGTCGTAGCTGTGGAGCTGACTGCGCTGAAACACTCGGGTGAAGCAGGACAGACACGTATCTAGCGGATTGCGCGCGACATGCACGATCCGCGCATTGGGCATGATCGCATGAATCAGGCCAACCATCAGAAAGTTCGCAGGCATCTTATCAACGATATAAGGTTTACCAGGAGCGTGCGCATCGAGCCGCTGGACATATCGTTGGGCGCGTTTTGAAAGCTCCTGATCCGAGAGAGCCGCAATCAGACTTCCAGTTTTCTTGTTTCCACCGCGCAGTTGATCGGTGAAAAGTTTGTGCAAATAGTTAAGCTCTCCGGCTCCGAATACGTCTGAATGGCTGGCGAGGATCGACTCCGTCAGCGTCGTTCCAGACCGCGGCATGCCAACAACAAAAATTGGCTGGCTGCTGTCCACCGAGCTCTGGTGAAGTTTTTCGAGCAGTTCTGGTGTAAAGGCCGTGATCAGGTCGTCTGCCGTTTCCTCGATTTGGTCGGCATCAAAATCGATAATGCTGCGCTTTATTGCAGCCCCTTTTGCAAAATGCTCAAAAGCGCTGTCGTAGCGCTTGAGGTCCTCATAACATTTTCCCAATGCGTAGTGATACGATACCGATTGTTCAGGAAGCATCTTGTCGGCTTCAGGCAAAGCAGCCACAAGACCCTGAAAATCAAGGTTGTCTTCGGTAACTTTATCCAACTTAACCAACGCGATCTGCGCATTCAAACGCGCCTTGTCCCTTTCTGCGGCCTTGTTGAACCAGCCGCGGGCAGCGTCAAAATTGCCCTGCTCCATCTCCAGATGGCCCAATGCGATCATTGTGGCCGAGAAATCCGGCTTTAGCTCAAGGGTCTTCTCGTAGTTGGCAAAACCGGCCTCGAGGTCGCCAAGGTGCGATTTGCAAACGGCGATATAGTGATATGCAGGCGCGTGGCCGGGGTCTAAGTGCTGCGCTTTTTCTGCCTCGACAAGGGCAAGTTCATGCAGGTTTTTCTCGATCAGGACCTGCGCAAGCCCGACATAAGCTTCGGGCTTTTTTTCATCTAGCGAAATCGCATTCCGAAAACAGCGTTCGGCTTCGTCCCATTCGCTCTGCAAAACGTGTAACCGTCCCCGATTGCGGTGCAACTCTGCGGAAATATACCCCTTGCCAAGACAGTCATCTGCAAAATCTCTAGCTTCTTCTAGCTCCTCAGCTTCTATCATTACAGAAATGAGATTGTTGACACTCTCGAGATAGTCCGGGCGCAAATCTAGCACCCTACGATAGAACGAGATTGCCCCTTCACTGTCCTCGTTGTCGCGCGCGATTGATCCCAGATTATTCAGCGCAGCAATCAGATCTGGATTAAGGGCCAGCGCTCTCTTCTGAGATGCCTCGGCTTCGGATAAATCACCTATATCGTAATAGGCAAGCCCAAGGTTTGAATGCGCATTTGCAACCCCCGGGGCAAGCTGGACTGCACGTTTGCCAACCCTGATCGCTTCTTCAGGTTTTCCGTTCGTGCGTAACACCTCGGTGAAATTCGACAGGAACCCAGCATTGTCCGGCTGTAATCGGATCGCTTCGCGCATAGCATTTTCAGCTGGCCCACTCTGACCGGTTTGAAACGCAATTACGCCAAGCAATTGATGCGCTGGCGCGTATTCGGGCGCAGCCTTGAGCACTTGGTTCAGAACATTGACAGCTTTATTCAAATGCCCTGTATCGTAGGCCTGAACTCCTTGGTTGTAGGCCTCACCGATGGATAATGTCTGGTTTTTAGGCATTCAAGTAGCTCCGGGCTGGCGCATGACGACAGCCTGATCTCAAGCGCCGTCAAGTCGCCACATTGTGTTGCAGTTTTCCTACGGATTTCCAACAGCAATAGGTCATCCTATGCAATGGAAAATTGGTAGATTGCATACATGTTAACGATTTATTAACGGTTCGTAAGCGGAGCCGATTGCAAAAACGCGACGAGTTCCGAGAAAAAAACAAGATAATCTAACGGGATAGTAAATGTCTAATAATGGGTCGAGGGCGAACGCCCCCAAGCTCCGTGGGGGGCGTATTTTCAAGTGGAAAGGCCAAATTGTCAGCGCGGCTCCAGCTGCGTTGCTGGCACAAGTATCAATGGTTGCCCTGATGGCCGGGGACGTACATGCGGATACGATCTCGAATGTGGTGACGACACCTCAGATTTTCTCGACCGATGCGGATCACAAAGTAACGGCAAGCGGCGCGATCGAGATAACTTCTTCCACCGCTGCAGCTTTGACGATCACGACCGATTACTCAAGCACGTTCACGAATAACGGGACAATCTCGGTCACGGCAACGGATACCGATACTGCGACGGCACTTTTGCTGGACGGAAATTTGCAACAATCCGGTGCTTTGGTGAACAATGGCACCATTTCTGTAGATGTCACCGGGTCTGATCCTCAGGATATCTATGGCTTGCTGGTGAACGGTGACGCCGACGGGGTAATCCAAAACACCGGAACGATTGATGTCGACGTGTTGTCCACGGATGGCGATATCGAGGCCTGGGGTATCTACGTTGACGGTGACGTTTCTGAAACAGGTAAGATCGTCAACACCGGGACGATCAAGGTTGATGGGCTGATCACCGACGGAAGCACCGCATCAATCTACGGTATTGCGGTCGACCGCGACGTCGCGGGTGTGATCAGAAACAGCGGCACGATTGATGTCCGCGCCAGATCATTCGCCGATGATTATGCCTATGCCTGGGGCATTTACGTGCAAAGTGACCTGGAAGAAACCGGTCAGATCGTGAACTCGGGAACAATCAAATCGGTTGCCATATCGACCAGTGACAGTACCGCGTCTGCCTTTGGGATCGAAGTCAATGGCAATGCGGACGGTGTGATCCGCAATACCGGCACATTGGAGGTTCTGGCCTCTGCCCCGTCGACCTATGAGGCGATTGCCTATGGAATTTTGGTCGATCGTGACCTGTCCGGTCAGATCGATAACAGCGGTACCATCGAGGTAACCGCAATCGGTGTTGAATCCGACGCTTCTGCTTTCGGCATTTACGTCGATGATGACGTATTGTCTGGCGCGTCCGTACATAACAGCGGTACAATCGAGGCCTTTGCCAGCGCGGATACCGATGACGTAGCATATGCGGGCGGGCTTTACCTTGAGGACCTTGTTGACGGGATCGTGGTAAACTCGGGCACGATTACGGCCACTGCTTTGTCTCTCAACACCGCGGACGAGGCGACCGCGACGGGCATTTATGCCGGGGATGACGTTTCCGGTGCAATTCGTAACTCGGGCACTATGACGCTTTTCGCAGAAGCTGCCGAAGATTCTGCAGAAGCCTCGGGGATTTACCTGACCGATAACCTAAGCGGCTCTCTGGCAAACTCGGGTGAGATTACAGCGACTGCGATTTCGCATGACACCTCTGCCGAGGCCTATGGGATTTATGTTGATGAAATCGTAACCGGTGACATCAAGAACACCGGAAGCATCACCGTCACCGCCAATGGTGCGCAACAGAATGGTGGGCCACCGCCAAACGCATCCGAGGCATTCGGCGTGTACGCCGGCGACATGCAGGGAACGTTCTCGAACACGGGCCCGATTACCGTGCACGCCACCGGCAGTTCCGGCACCCGTGCAGCCGGTATTCAGTTCGACAATTTCGACGGAACGATTCATGATCTGGGGACCATCAGGGTTTCGGGGAATGATGAGGTCTACGCCGTCTACCTTGGAACCGGCACGGGGACGCTGAATGTCGATACAATGGACGACGTTGAGGGTCTGATCCGCGTTCAGGACCATGACGTGAACCTAGAAGCCAAAGGCGGCAGTGGCGTGTTTGCGTTCGAAGATGCCGCGCCGGGTACGGGTACCTTCAAGACCACCGTGTCTGACGGGCAATCCGCTTGGTTCGTGCAGGACAAGGGCGGCGCGGCCCCGATCTATTCTGTGGTCGACGGCAATGACATTGCACCATCGGGCGATGTCGCGGCCTTCTACGGCAGCATTGTCGGCGGCAGTGGCAATGCGCTCAGCTATGGTCAGGGGCCGCAGGTCGCGCAGGGCGCAACTTTCGCTGGTTTCCGGCCCTTCGCAATGGTCGACGCCCAGTATCGAGAGTTCGAGAGCGGCTCGAACGATGACACGGACGTGACGATGTTCAGCGGAAGCGCCGGGTATACGGGGCAGATGGACAACGGAGTGTCTCTGGCTGTTGCCATGGGCGTGTTCACTTCGGATGGTGACAACAGCACCACTGATTTTGACACGAATGGCTTCTATCTTGATGCCGCAGTAGGCCGTCAGTTTGGTGCCTACACGCTGGATGCCGGATTCGGCATTGGTTGGCTCACGACTGATCGTAGCCGGTCGATCTCGGGCAGCTCTGACGCCAAGGCCGACTATAACAGCAGGCTGTTGACCGCGAACATCGGGGTCGAGCGTGCATTCGACGTCAGTGACGATTTCGGTTTGCTTGGTTTTGCCAGCGCCCGTTACACCAACCAAAAGGATGACGGCTATACCGAGACGGGGTCATCTGCGAATGCCACCGTCGGCGATATCACCACCGAAGTTGTCGAGGCCCGTTTGGGGGTTGAGGCATCAAAGGACCTTGAAAACGGCGGTGTTCTCAGCGGTCAGCTTGGCGGCGTGTTGCGGCGCGACCTAGGCAGTTCCGAGGGCGACGTAACCGTCTTCTCTCAGACTGAGTCTCTGGCCTTTGCGTCCACCGACTTTACCGGCGCCAGCGTCGTGGTCGGCTATGAGAAAGATCTCGTTCAGGACATGCGCCTTGAACTGACGGCTGAACAGGAAATCGGCAGCGACGCTCAGGGGCCATTCCTGCGCGCCGGACTTCGCTGGTCGTTCTAGATCTAAAGAGCACTGCGGCACCCAGAGCGGTGCCGCAGAAATCAGCTCCACGCTGAACTATGTCGGGCTATTTGGTGTATAGTGTTGACCCTTTCAAAAGCCTATTTGAGCTTTTCAAGTGGTCGACAATTATCCGAACATTTTTGCGGTTGCCTGAAACCTATTGTGTAACTGTTTCTTGAGCTTGTGTACCCGCCAATGCCTCAAGGAGGGCTGCGCCACAGCGAACGGCCGGAATCCGCCCGATTCATTAGAGTAACAACGCGTTCCGGCGCAAAAAGTAACGGCGCAGCCAGCTCCGCCGCACTTGTTTTAGGGCCAGCGGGATTTGGGCAAGCCAAACGCCTCTGGCCATTAGGGGTAAGACGCTGCATTCCCCCTCGGGCAACCCTATTAGACAAAACCGTGTCCTCGGCTGCGCCTGCGGGCCGCACCACCCCTGTCGAATAGCATTGCCTCGCCCCCATCCGCGTTCGCCACGTGGCAGATCAGCAGGAACAGGCGGCTTCGGCGTCTGATCCGCAAATCAGCCCTGATTTTCCCAAAAGGAAGTCAGATCAAACCAAACTGTCTGCGGGAGTCTGAGATGGAGGCGGCGTGTTAGTTGATGACGCAAAGATCAAATTCAACTGATGTCCAACTTTGGGGGCGCCTTCTGATGTCGAACATTCACTGCTTTTCTGGTCCAACTGTGACGGTTGGGTCAGGTTCGTGTGACGTTCAACAGGAAACCAGTGGCGGACCGAGGAGGATTCGAACCCCCGACCCCTTGATTCGTAGTCAAGTACTCTATCCAGCTGAGCTATCGGTCCGCGTTGGTGAGGCGCTATGTAGACCCGGCATTCGGGACGTGCAAGTCGATTCTGTAAAAATAATTCAAAAAGCCCCATCGCCCCGCGGGAGGCGAATTTCAAAGGTGGTACCTGTTGACCCTGTCTCGGTCAGAACAAGGTCACCCCCATGGCCCCGCAACAGTTCCTGTGAGATCGCCAAGCCCAGACCCGACCCGCCTTTGCGGACGCCACCCTGAAAGGGTGTGAACAGATTTTCACGCGCTTTGGCCGGCAGGCCCGGCCCTGTGTCGCTGACCTGAATACACCAGTTGGCGTCCTGCTCTTGCCCGGACAGGGTGATCCGACCGGGCTTTCCTGATGCAACCAGCGCCTGACGGGCATTTCGAACGAGGTTCATCATGACACGGAAAATCTGTTCAGGATCAGCTCGTACGACCAACTCTTCCGACACATCATTGATGATCTCGACACAGGCATCGGCAACGGCAAGTTTCTCGCTAGCAACCACATCCTCGGCCACAGTGCGGAGCGGAACCAGTGTAAGCGACGGTGCAGGTTCTTCAGCGCGGCCAAATGCCAATGTGCTTTCGCACAGGGTTACCGCTCGGGTGATCGAGTTCACCAGCTTAGGGGCCATGCGACGCACCAACGGGTCTTCGCTGGATTCGATCCGGTCGGTAAACAGCTGGGCCGAGGTCAGGATGTTGCGCAGATCGTGGCTCACCTTGGCCACAGCCCCGCCCAGCTGCGCCAGACGCTCGCGCTGTTTCAGGGCCTGGGTCAGTTCGGTTTGCAACTGTTTCAGCGCCTCTTCGGCCTCGCGCAGCTCGGTCACTTTGGAATCCGGTGAGATGATTCCACGGGCATCTTCGGGGGCGCTGGCATAGCGCTGCATATATCCGACAACGCTTTTGATGGGCTTTACCAGAACCACCCGAACCGCAAGAAACAGGAAAAAAGCCGTGATGATCGAAATCACAAATGAAAGGCCCAGAATGCGTAACCCATAATCCGTCATCGCCATACGCAAAGGCATGCTGTCAGTCGTCACCTCAATCAGCAGACCTGCGCCTTTCACAGGCTCGCCAATAACACGGATGACTTCATTTTCCGGCGTGAACAACCGCACGACAGCATCCCGGATCAAAACCCATGGTCGCGCGTCACGCAGGTCATAGGTCTTGCTGATCTGCCCTGGAATAGGAGAGGACAGCATCAACTGGCGCATCTCGTCTCGCCGCAGAACCACGTTATAGACGCCCGCATTGGCCAGCAGTTCAGCCTCAAGGTCCTCGGCCAGCATATCATCGGCCAACAAAGCGAGCGAGGCGATCTGAGCGCGCTCCAGCCGGTTCAGCAGGAAATCTTCGCGGAATCGCGCAATCGAAGGGACAAAAATCAGAACCTCGGCCAACATCACGAAGACCGTCGTCAGGATCAGAAATCGGCCTGACAGCGAGTTCACATTGCTCTCCCTTCCAGGTCAGGGCATCCAGCGCTGGACGAACCTGACCACACGTTTAACCGTTTGATTCTCAAACAGCCTTGGTGAGAAATAAGCGCCCGCCACCCGTTTGTTAAGCTCTCCAATCGTCGGATAGGGCGAAACCATGGCGGCAACCTGCCCCATCTTCAGATTATTGGCCAGCGCCAGCGACCACAAGCTGATCAGCTCACCCGCCTGATGGCCAACAATTGTGGCACCTACAGGTCGGCCTTTGACGACCATGACCTTGATGAAACCATTCGTTTTACGCTCGGAAATGGCGCGGTCGTTGTGGTGATAGTCAAACCGAGCAATTTCCATCTTATCGCCATGCTCGGCGCGCGCCTGCACCTCGGTCAGGCCAACCTGCGCCAGCTCGGGGTCGGTGTAGGTCGCCCAGGGGATATGTGCGGTTTTCGCCTTGGAGGGCAGCCCAAACAGCGCCGAACGAATGATAATCCCCGCGTGATAGCCCGCCACATGAGTGAATTGCAGCCCACCCGCGACATCTCCGATCGCATAGACCCTGCGGTTTGTAGTACGCAGAGAGGCATCCACCTTGATGCCGGATCGCGTTGGCTCAATTCCGGCGGCGGCAAGATCAAGACGTTCGATATTGGCTTTCCGCCCCGCACCCAGCAGCAGGTGCGTGCCCGAGAAGATTTCCCCATTCTCTGTCACGACCTCAACCGCGCCATTTGTACTGCGAATCTGTGCCGCCATCGCCCGTTCATGGATCTCGACGCCTTCAGCGCGCAGGCTGTCCAGCACGACCTCTGCCGCCTCGGGATCATCCTTGCCCAACGCCTTCTGCCCTTCGATGACTGTGACCTTGCAACCGAGCCGAATATGCGCCTGCGCCATCTCCATACCGATGGGGCCGCCGCCGATGATCAGCAGATGATCGGGCTTGTCGCGCAAGTCGAAGACGGTCTCGTTGGTATAATACGGCACCTTGTCCAAACCGGGTATCGGCGGGACCAAGGGGGATGAACCTGTTGCAATCACAACCCGCCGCGCGGTGATCAGGTGATCCCCCGCCTGAACCTGTGTCGGAGAGACGAAGCTGCCAAATTCCCGGATTACCTTGACACCAAAGCTTTCGAACCGCTCTTGGCTGTCCATCGGCTCGATCTGCGCAATCACATCATGCACGTGGTCCTTGGCGGCGGCGTAATCCACCTGTGGCACCACATCCGCCACACCCAGCGCCGAGGCATGCGCCTGCCCATAGGCGGCCTTTCCGCTGGCAATCAGGGCCTTGGACGGGACGCAGCCGAAATTCAGACAATCCCCGCCCATCTTGTGACCTTCCAGCAGGATCACATCCGCACCCATCTGGCTCGCCCCCGCGGCGACCGACAGCCCACCTGACCCGGCCCCGATCACCAGGATATCGGATTTCAGTTCTTGCATGATCAGCTGTCCTTTTGGCCGCGCAGCGTTTTGATCAGAATGGGCAGAGCCGCCAGCACGCACAAGCCAACAATCGGGCCGATAACGAAGGGCTCCCACAGCAGTGAGACGTCCGGCGTCTCACCCCGGTCGAACACTCCGCCCAGCCCGACGCCAATCCAAGTATAGACGATACCGCCGGGAATGATGCCCAGCGCCGTGGTGAACAGAAAGTTGCGGAACTTCACCCCCACCAGCGCCGGCACCAGATTGGCCACAAAGAACGGAACCACCGGGACAAGGCGCAGCAGGAACAGGACCGAGATCTCATTCTCGCGCAGGCCGTCCTTCAGCTTTTTGATCGTGCCTTCCGAGGCCTCAAGACGCGCCGTCAAGGACGCCCCCAACCCCCAGCGCGCCGCCAGAAAGATCACCGAGGCGCCGATAGTTGCTGCAAAAATGTTGAAGACCGTGCCTGCGAAAAGGCCAAACAGGAACCCTCCGGTCATCGAGGCCACCGCAGCACCGGGCAGCGAGAACGCAACGATGGCAATGTAAATCGCTATGAACGCACCTGCCATTGCCCAGTAATTGGCATCACGCCAACCCAAAAGGGCCTCTCGATTGTCGCGCAGGGTCTCAAAAGTCAGGTAATCACCCAGAGTAAAGAACCCCACAGCGGCGACGGAAAGAATCACCAGCAAAGGAATATGTTGCGCAAGCCCGCTGCGCGGGGCCTGAGTTGTATCGCTCATGGGGTTGTCCGGTTTTATACGTTTCATTCTGGCCCCAACATGCGACGTCGCGCCTCTGTGCAACAGGGGGTCTCACGTTGCCTTGATCTTCTCGACAGTGAATGTGAGGGTTTCGTGCCGCAAATCCGCGTTTTTGAAATCTTTCGCCCCGCCGGATTACAGAATTGTTGCAAAAGGCGGCAAAACCCCCACCAAGGGGTTTGACTTACCCCCCGCTTGGCAGTAGAGGACGGGCTTCGAACACCACGGGCAGGCGAATCCGCGCTGCACCCGACCGAATAGATTGGAGACGGAGCGATGAAACGCACCTATCAGCCTTCGAACCTGGTTCGCAAACGCCGCCACGGTTTCCGCGCGCGCATGGCCACCAAGGCCGGCCGCAAGATCCTGAACTCGCGCCGCGCACGTGGCCGCAAGTCGCTGAGCGCATAAACCGCTCACCGATCAGGTTATGAACATGACGCCGCCGGAGGCCCCTGAGGATGGTAAGAACCAACCTGGGGATACGCCCCCGGCGGCGTCCGTTTGCGCATCCGAAACTTTGACCATTCTCAGGAAACGATCCGAATTCCTGAACGCTGCGCGTGCGCGTCGGCAGGGCACATCATCAATGATGGTGCAGGCGCGCAAACGCGCCGAGGGCGAGGCGGACGGGATTCGCGTCGGTTTCACCTGTTCCAAAAAGGTCGGCAATGCCGTGGCTCGCAACCGGGCCAAGCGACGCCTGCGCGAAGCTGCGCGCGCGGTACTGCCTGAGAAGGGGCAGGACGGCTGGGATTACGTGCTGATCGGTCGCGCCGATGTCACAGCCGGACGCCCCTATGCGGCGCTGCTGGATGATTTGCGCTATGCTCTGCGTAAAGTCCATGCTGCGCGGAAATGACATTGCTCTCGCATATCCTTGCCTTACCCATTCGGGCGTACCGGTTGCTGTTCAGCCCTTGGGTCGGGTTCAACTGCCGCTATCAGCCTACATGCTCGGCCTATGCGTTGGAGGCGCTGGAAAAACACGGTGCCATCAAAGGCACATGGCTGGCCGCGCGACGGATTGGGCGCTGCCACCCTTTGGGTGGTGACGGGTATGATCCGGTTCCGGACCGTGAAGATCCCTCCTGACCCGTCGTCGGACTTGACCGGAGCGCACCTTCGCTGAACAGTTGTGCTGTTCAATTCGAGGGCCAGATGACATCTGACGCGCGCCATTCCCTACCCACGCATGACGTTCTGAACCAGCCGCCTGTGCGCGGAGATTTAGACCTTTGGGCCTCTGACCCAGTACTGCAAAATGTGGCAGGCGCGCGAAGCTCTATTCTTCCCAACTATGGTGCAGACCTTGGGCGTGCTGCAGTGAGAGACATGGCGCGCGAGGCCAATTTCCACTCCCCAGAACTTGTTCTGTTTGACCAAGGTGGACGCCGCCTGGATGAAGTGCGTTTCACTCATTCATACCATCACCTGATGCAACTCAGTCAATCATCCGGATACGCAGCCGTTGCCTGGTCTGACCTACCGAATGGTCACGCCACCCACGCCGCCATGGTCTACCTTGCCAGTCAGGTCGAACCCGGACATTGCTGCCCGCTGACCATGACTTACGCAGCCGTTCCAGCACTTGCGGCGAATGAAGAGATTGCCTCGATCTGGGTTCCCCGATTGACGGAATGGAACCACGATTCCTCTATCGCTCCTATCGCCTCCAAAAAAAGCGCCACGCTGGGCATGGCGATGACTGAGAAACAGGGCGGCTCGGACATTCGCGCCACTACAACGACGGCCACACGCGACGGAGATCACTGGCGGTTGCGTGGGCATAAATGGTTCTGCTCGGCCCCGATGTCCGACGGTTTCCTGACACTTGCCCAGACCCCCGGCGGTCTGACCTGTTTCCTTGTGCCCCGCTGGCTGGGCGGCGAACGCAACGCAATCCACCTGATTCGGCTGAAGAACAAGCTGGGCAATCGGTCCAACGCTTCGGCCGAGATTGAATACCATGATGCGCTGGCCTATCAGCTTGGCGATGAGGGCGCGGGTGTGCGCACGATCCTGGAGATGGTGCATCACACACGGCTCGACACTGCGATGGCCCCGGCAGGTCTGATGCGGGCGGCCCTCAGCGAAGCGCATCACTGGGTCAGCCATCGCAGCGCCTTTCAGCGCCGGTTGATTGACCAACCCCTGATGCGCATCGTTCTGGCCGATCTCGTGCTGGACTGGGAGGGGGCGCTGACACTGGGAATGCGTGTGGCGCAGGCTTTTGACGGTCATACACCCGAGGATAAAGCCTTTTCCCGCATCGCTGTTGCACTCGCCAAATTCCTCAACAACAAACGCTGTCCAGCCGTCGTGGTCGAAGCCATGGAGGTGTTGGGCGGCATGGGCTATGTCGAGGACACCCCCCTGCCCCTGCTCTACCGTGAAGCCCCTTTGAACGGCATCTGGGAAGGTTCGGGCAATGTGATCTGTCTGGATATCCTGCGCACCCTGACCCGCGACCCCTTGGCCGCCCAGGTCCTGCAGGCCGAGCTTGAGGCGGCAACCGGAGTGAACCGCCACTATGATGCGGCGCTGAGGGACCACCGCGCCCGCTGGACCAATATCCCACCCGAAGCCGAGGCGCGCTGGTTTGCGGAGCGCACTGCTTTGCTGCTGACGGCCTCTCAACTGATACGCCAAGCGCCCGGGCCGGTCGCTGATGGATTTGTGGCGTCTCGGTTGACAGGTAACAATGGCCGCATCCCCGGTTCGGTGTCCGGGCTGGACACTGGTGCCCTGCTTGCGCGGTTGGGCTGACCCGCACACTTGCCCGGATACGCCATCTGCTGTAGGGGCAGCGCATGTTTGACGAAGCTGACGATATCCATCCGCTGTTTGCCGGCGCGCCTTCGACCACCGAGTTCAAGAAGCTGCGCAAACGCATCGTTCGCCACACCCGCGAAGCCATCGAACACTATGGCATGGTGGACCCGTCCGCGCATGAGAAAGACGGCAAGCCACCCCGCTGGTTGGTCTGCCTGTCAGGCGGTAAGGACAGCTATACCTTGCTAGCGGTTCTGTACGAGCTGAAATGGCGCGGCCTACTACCGGTCGATCTGCTGGCTTGCAATCTGGATCAGGGCCAGCCGGGTTTTCCCGCTACCGTCCTACCCGAGTTTCTGGAACGCATGGGTGTACCGCACCGCATCGAATATCAGGACACTTACTCGGTCGTCATGGACAAGGTTCCCCAAGGCCGCACCTTTTGCGCGCTATGTTCGCGCCTGCGCCGGGGCAACCTGTACCGCATCGCGCGGGAAGAGGGCTGCTCGGCCGTGGTGCTGGGTCATCACCGTGACGACATCCTTGAGACGTTTTTCATGAACCTGTTCCACGGCGGCCGTCTAGCAACGATGCCGCCAAAGCTGGTGAACGAAGAAGGCGACCTGTTCGTCTTTCGCCCCCTTGCCCATGTCGCCGAGGCGGATTGCGAGAAATTCGCCAATGCGATGAACTACCCAATCATCCCTTGTGACTTGTGCGGCAGCCAGGACGGGTTACAACGCCAGCAGGTCAAACAGATTCTCGATCAGTGGGAAAAAAACAGCCCCGGACGGCGGCAAGTGATGTTTCGCGCCTTAACCAATACGCGCCCTTCGCACCTTTTGGACCCGAAATTGTTTGATTTCGTTAATCTTTCCATCAATTCGAGCGAAAAAACTGAAAAAACGGATGATATTCCACAGCTGCGTTAACGAGTGACTCAGACTGATTTTCTACGGTTTGACCTGAGCGCAAGATGCTCAGGGTAAAGGCGAAGACGAACCGATGAGGAAATCTGTTTCCGTTGATCAATTTCTCGATACTCTCACCACGTATCTGAGTGGCCCGCCGGTGCTGGCCTTTGCTCCCGCCATTTCGCTTGCGGCTTTCTGGATCGGTGGAGAACGTGCGCTTGTCGTTGTGGCACTGAGCCTACCGTTGCTGATCGTCGCCTTCGCCTCAGTCAGACGCACGCAAACTGCACGCATCTCTCCACTGCACCAACACGGAAGACTCACGCCAACGGATAAGTTTGCCGCCGAACTTGAAAATTTCTTTGACCGTACCGATCACAATAACATGGGATCGGCTTGTATGATTATAGCCTTAGACGGGTTCACTGAATTTGTTGACCTGCACGGAAATGCGGCCGCGACCCATCTGTCCAGCCAATTTTGTGACCGCATCTTCTCGGTCATTCGAACCGGCGATATTGCGACACGATTAGACGAGTGCAAAATAGCCATCGGCCTGCGCCCGTCACAGCATCTCGATCTCGAAGCCTGTATTCAAATGTCGGGCCGCATCCAATCCGCCGTTGAAGAGCCGATCACCCTAAACGGCACCACTGCCTATGTCTCGTGTTCAATCGGTTTTTGCCTGCAATCCGCAATTCGCGGATCCGGGTTTGAAAATTGGATTGATGCCGCATCTGCTGCGCTATGCGAAGCTCAGCGTAATGGGCCCTCAACGATCCGCGCCTTTTCAAACGAAACCCGCCGTAGATCCAATATCAGGGCCAACCTTCGCAAAGAGTTCGAGGCTGCGCTGGACAACGGACAAATCCGCCCCTGGTTTCAGCCTCAGGTTTCCACAGATACAGGGCGGGTTACGGGGTTTGAAGCCCTGGCCCGCTGGGAGCACCCGCAAAAAGGCATCTTGAACCCACAGATATTTCTGCCTTTTGCCGAACAGGCCGAGCTGATGGAGAGGCTTGGCCAGACGATGCGGCATCATGCATTCTCCGCGATGTGCGACTGGGGCCGGAACGGGATTCACGTCCCACGAATCGGAATCAACTTTTCTTCGGACGAGCTACGAGACCCCGCTCTGCTGGACCGATTGAAATGGGAAATGGACCAAAACGACCTGACGCCCGACCGACTGGCTGTCGAAATTCTGGAAACCGTGTTTTCGCGACGTCCGGACGATGTGATTACCCGCAACGTGACCAGCCTTGCAGCACTTGGCTGTTGTATCGATCTGGATGATTTCGGCACTGGACATGCCTCGATCGCCTCGATCAAACGGTTTGATGTGACGCGGATCAAGATAGACCGAACTTTTGTGGCCAAGGCGGACAGTGATGCATCGCAACAACAATTGGTCAGTGCAATTCTGACTATGGCCGAAAGGTTGAATGTGGAAACACTCGCCGAGGGTGTTGAAACCACCGGTGAGCACGCGTTGATGGCACAGCTTGGTTGTGACCACGTTCAAGGCTTTGGCATTGGCAAGCCCATGCCGTTCGAAAAGACCATGGATTGGATCTCGGCCCACCAGAACAAAGTCAAAGGCATTCCCAAGATTGGACGGCAAGCGGGTTCCTGATCGCAGGTTTTCACCACAAAAGCCCAATCTGGAACCATAAGGCGGGCGAATCCGCTTGACCTTTGGGGCTGCACTCTGTTGAACCCACCGGGTGTGTTTCACTGCTTAAGGTGGCTGTCCCAGATGGACGATCAGAACAAGAATCTCATCCTCGCAACCGCGCTCAGCTTTGTCGTGATCCTGGTTTGGTTCGTGCTGTTTCCACCGCCCGAGCAAACCACCATTACTGATCAGGCTGAAATCAGCGCCATCGAAAGCGATGAGGTTCAGACCCCCAGCGCCTCCAGTGCGGGCACCGTAGGCGAAGCCACGGCGAGCGCAGAAGAAACGCTGCCCGGGTCCGAGGCCGCGCGGATCAAGATCGACACGCCCCGCCTCGAGGGCAGCCTGTCGTTGTCCGGTGGCCGCATCGATGAATTGTACCTGAAGGATTATAAAGTCTCGATCCAGGACGACGCACCGATTGTCGAACTGTTCTCTCCGGTTGGATCTGAGTCTGCATATTATGCGCTCTACGGATGGGCGCCTGGCGCTGGTGTCACCGGTACGGACGTACCCGGGCCGAACACGGTCTGGATCGTCGAAAATGGTGAAACACTTAGGGTGAACGCTCCAGTTACG
Organism: Ruegeria sp. CDSC081; assembly: GCF_059610485.1. NCBI lineage: Bacteria > Pseudomonadati > Pseudomonadota > Alphaproteobacteria > Rhodobacterales > Roseobacteraceae > Ruegeria > Ruegeria sp. CDSC081. Next base: position 492,043 of record NZ_JBXWNS010000002.1, read on the forward strand.
TTGAAGTGGGAGAATGGCAACGGCTTGACCTTCCGCCGTACCATCTCGGTGGACGAGAACTATATGTTCGAAGTCACTCAAGCCGTCGAAAACAACACACAGACCGAGGTCGGCATGGCGCCCTATGGCATCCTTGCCCGCCATGGCATCGGCGAAGATGGCGACCTGCCCGGACTGAAGAATTTCTTCATCCTGCATGAAGGCGTGATGGTCATGGCCGACGGTGTTCTGGATGAAATCGACTACGGCGATGTGCGCGACTTTGACATTGATCCGAACGAACGGGCGCAAGCCGAGGTCTTTCAGGTCAAAGACGGTGGCTGGGTCGGCTTTACTGATCACTATTGGATGACCACCCTGATCCCGGCTGAGGGCACGACCTTCAAGGCAGCAGCCAAATACGATGCCCGTCGCAAGATCTATCAGACGGAAACTGTACTGCCGACATTGCTTGTCGCACCTGGGGCTATTGAAGAGGTAACAACCCAGCTGTTTGCCGGTGCCAAGGAATGGGAAACCATTCGCGAATATCAGGCCGAAGGCGTTCAAAAGTTCATCGACAGCATCGACTGGGGCTGGTTCTATTTCCTGACCAAGCCGATCTTCTGGCTGCTGCACAATATTAACGCCCAGATCGGCAACATGGGCTGGTCGATCATCGGCCTGACCCTGATCATCAAGGCGATCTTGTTCCCGCTCGCGTTCAAGTCCTATGTCTCGATGGCGAAGATGAAGGAACTGCAGCCGCAGATGGAGGCGCTGAAAGAGGCCGCTGGTGACGATCGTCAGAAAATGCAGCAAGGTATGATGGAACTGTACAAGAAGGAAAAGGTTAACCCCGCCGCGGGCTGTTTGCCGATCCTGATGCAGATCCCGATCTTCTTCTCGCTGTATAAGGTGATCTTTGTCACCATCGAACTGCGTCAAGCACCGTGGTTTGGCCCGTTTCAGGACCTCAGCGCACCGGATCCCACGTCAATCATGAACTTCTTCGGCTGGCTGCCTTGGGCCGGGCCGCAACCTGACACCCTTATGGCGCTGATCTTCATCGGCATCCTGCCACTGTTGCTGGGGATTTCGATGTGGCTGCAGCAAAAGCTGAACCCGGCACCAACAGACGCGACACAGGCAATGATCTTTGCTTGGATGCCCTGGGTCTTCATGTTCATGCTCGGTGGGTTTGCCAGCGGCCTTGTGGTGTACTGGATCGCGAACAACACGATCACCTTTACCCAACAGTATCTGATCATGCGCAGCCAGGGTTATAAACCGGATGTATTTGGCAACATCAAATCCGGTTTCAAGCGCGCCGCTAAGACGGATGACAAATGACGGCTGAAGTCACCCATATTTGGCGGCATCCTATGAAAAGCCACGGCCACGAAGCCGTGCAGACCGTGACAGTGACCCCCGGGCAGACAATGCCCGGGGATCGCGTTTGGGCAGTTGCGCACGAAGCGTCAAAAGCCGATGGCACGAAATGGGTACCCTGCGTCAATTTCAGCCGAGGGTCAAAAGCCCCAAACCTGATGGCCATTTCCGCCAATCTGGACGCGAATTTGCTGACCCTGACCCATCCCGATCGCCCCGATCTAACCTTTGACCCGGATCGGGAACAGGACGTTTTTCTGGATTGGGTGCGCCCACTGATGCCCTCGGACAGGGCGGCATCTGCCCGGATCGTTCGGATACCAGGGCGTGGGATGACAGACAGCGATTTCCCGTCAATCAGTCTGTGCAACATGGCCTCTCACCGGGCGGTTGAACAAAAACTGGGGCAAGACCTGTCAATCAAACGCTGGCGTGGTAACATCTGGTTCGATGGCCTGCCCCTGTGGGAAGAATTCGACTGGCTCGACCGCGAGTTGCAAATCGGTGAGGCCGTATTCCGCGTCCGCGAGCGGATTGTGCGCTGTTTGGCGACCACTGCGAACCCCGATACCGGCGACCGCGATGCCGACACTTTGGGCGCGCTGAACAGCTGGGGCCATCAGGATTTCGGCATCTATACCGAAGTGGTTCGCGGCGGGGTAATCTCGGTCGGTGACAAGGTGATACCGTTATGAGCACCCTACCCTTCCCTCTGGCCCAAGATCCCGATGAATTCTCGTTGGAGCGCGGACGCAAGCTGTTTGCGGGGCCTTCCGAGTTCGTCAAAGGCGTTGTCGCCATGAGCGGGCTGCCCGACCCCGACCGTCTTGAGGTCTGTTTCGCAGGCCGTTCAAATGTTGGCAAGTCCAGTTTGATCAATGCGCTGACCGGAACCAAGGGGCTGGCGCGCGCGTCGAACACGCCGGGTCGGACGCAGGAAATCAACTTTTTCACCCAGGGCCCAGAGCTATATCTGGTCGACCTTCCCGGCTATGGCTATGCCAATGCGCCGGTTAAGGTGGTGGAAAAGTGGCAGCGGTTGCTGAAACAATATCTCAGTGGCCGACAGACCCTGCGCCGGGCCTTTGTCCTGGTTGACGCGCGCCATGGGGTAAAGCCTGTTGATGCCGAGATTATGAAGCTGCTGGACACCAGTGCCGTAACCTTTCAATGCGTGCTGACCAAGGCAGACAAGGTCAAGGCCAATGAACGCGAAAAGGTTCTGAATCAGGTGCGCTCGGCCCTGTCAAAACACCCCGCCGCTTTCCCCGAAATCGTGCTGACGTCGTCCGAAAAAGGGGATGGTATCCCAACGTTGCGCTCGATCATCACGCATCTGGAATAGCTTGGCCCTTGGCAGCACCTTTCAAAGGCCCTAACACGGTGGGCCAGAGGGACCTTAGCCATGAAGACAAGAGATATGAACCGGGATTGGATCGCCACCGCCGCCACATTGAACAGCGCACTGCCCTATCTGCAGCGCTATGACGGGGCCATTGTCGTCATCAAGCTGGGCGGACACGCCATGGGCAGCGATGAAGCGATGGAAAGCTTTGCCCGTGACGTGGTTCTGATGCGCCAGGTGGGCATCAACCCGGTTGTAGTACATGGCGGCGGTCCCATGATCAACGCGATGTTGGACAAGCTCGATATCCAATCCGATTTCGTGAACGGTAAGCGTGTGACGGACAAGGCAACTGTCGAAGTGGTCGAGATGGTCCTGTCCGGCCTCGTGAACAAACGCATTGTTCAGGCCATCAACGGACAGGGAGGGACTGCGGTTGGCCTGTCGGGCAAGGACGCCAACCTGATGATCTGTGATCAAACCGATGCCTCGCTGGGGTTTGTTGGCTCTCCTTCCGAGATGAAACCCGAAATCCTGCACGATCTGTTTACGCATGACGTGATCCCGGTAATTGCGCCTCTGGGCGCCGGGCGCGAGGGTGAGACGTTCAACGTCAACGGTGACACCGCCGCCGGTGCCATCGCCTCGGCCTTGAAGGCAGACCGTCTGCTGTTGCTGACCGACGTATCAGGCGTCAAGAACGCTGCCGGAGAGGTCGTGACCGAGCTAAAAGCCGGTCAGATCCGCGAGATGACCCTGGACGGGACCATCGCAGGCGGAATGATCCCCAAGACCGAAACGGCGCTGGACGCACTACATAGTGGGGTGCGGGCCGTAGTCATTCTGGATGGGCGCGCGCCCAATGCGGTGCTACTGGAACTGTTCACCGAACACGGGGCTGGGTCGCTGATCCGACCCGATTGATCGACCGTGACGGAGGTGACATGACAGAACAAACCGCACCTTCTCCGAACATTTATCAACGTGTCGACAGCGCGGCAGCTGAGGTTGGGCTTATCGTGATGGGTGCGTTGCATCCTGGGCGCGCTAATGCCAAGCAATTGGACAGCGGCACCCTGATCCTGCTAGGTGCAGGGCCCACGTTCTGGCCTGTTTTGAAATCAGCCCTTGAATGGCAAGGTCCCGACCCTGTTGACCGGTGGTCGTACCGCGTCGTCAATCAGATGGCGCAGGATTTGGGGGCGCAAGCCTATTTCCCATTCGGTGGCCCACCCTATGTGCCGTTTGTCGACTGGGCGCTGAAATCGGGGCGTACATTCAGCAGCCCGGTTGGCGCCTTGGTGCATGACACGGTCGGTATGATGATCTCGTATCGCGGCGCGCTGCATTTTGATCAGGAATTCGAGATTGCCGGTGCCCATAATTCATCGCCCTGTGTTACATGCGATGCCCCTTGCGCTCAGACCTGCCCAGTCGGGGCCCTGAACACCCACAGCTTCTATGACGTTGAGGCCTGCCACGGGCATCTGAGCACAGAGCAGGGCCAAACCTGCATGACCGGTGGCTGCCTTGCGCGCCTGGCCTGCCCTCTCAGCCCCGGGGCCGGGCGGGACCCAGAACAATCCGCCCACCACATGAGGTCTTTTCACCCGTCATGACTCGCACCCTGATCCTGACCCGCCATGCCAAATCCAGTTGGGATGAGCCGACGCTCAGCGATCATGATCGGCCACTGAACAAACGTGGACGCTGCTCCGCACCTGCTGTGTCCGGCTGGCTACTCAGGAATGGCTGGCTACCGAATGAGGTGCTCAGCTCTACCGCCCTCAGAACCCGCGAGACGTGGGATCGAATGGGGCTGCAGGCTGATCTGATCCAGTTCGAACGCTCGCTGTATCTGGCCGGTCCCGATCTCATGATGCGGGCCCTATCACAGGCTTCTGGCCAAACCGTGCTGATGCTGGGCCACAACCCCGGGATCGCTGAATTCGCCAGACAGCTTGTGCGGCAGGCGCCAGATCACGGCCGTTTCGATGACTACCCGACCTGCGCAACAACAGTCATACAGTTCGAGATCAACTCCTGGGCCGCGCTTCGGTGGCACAGTGGGGATGTCTTGGGGTTCGTCATTCCACGCGAGTTGCCGGAATAAAAAAGGCGGGGCAAAAACCCCGCCTTTCATGGTTCTTCCGATCGGGATCAGTGACCCAAAATCTGGCTCAGGAACAGCTTGGTCCGCTCGCTTTGTGGGTTGTTGAAGAACTCTTCTGGTTCGTTCTGTTCCACAATCTGACCGGCATCCATAAAGATCACGCGGTTGGCGACCTGACGGGCAAAACCCATCTCGTGGGTCACACAAAGCATGGTCATGCCTTCTTCGGCCAGCTCGATCATAGTGTCGAGCACCTCTTTGATCATCTCAGGGTCCAGCGCCGATGTAGGTTCATCGAACAACATGATCCGCGGCATCATGCAGAGCGAACGGGCAATCGCAACACGCTGCTGCTGACCACCCGAAAGCTGGCCAGGATACTTGTCGGCCTGTTCTGGGATTTTCACCTTCTCTAGGAAGTGCATCGCACGCTCTTCAGCCTCTTTCCTGGGCGTCTTGCGCACCCAGATCGGGGCCAGCGTACAGTTTTCCAGAATGGTCAGATGCGGGAACAGGTTGAAGTGCTGGAACACCATCCCGACCTCGGACCGGATCTTATCGATGTTTTTCAGGTCATTCGACAGTTCCGTCCCATCCACCATGATCGTGCCTTGCTGGTGTTCCTCCAGCGCGTTCAGACAGCGGATCAGGGTGGACTTACCCGACCCTGACGGCCCCGCGATAACAATCCTCTCGCCCTGATTGACGGTCAAATTGATGTCGCGCAGCACATGGAAAGACCCATACCACTTGTTCATGTTGTTGATTTCGATGGCGACCTCGTCGCTCACCTGCATCTTGGATCGGTCGATTTCGCGGTCTATTGCAAGTTCAGACATGTGTTGAACTCCTTAACGATGGCCAGTCTGAAGCTTGCGCTCCAGATACATGGAATAACGGGACATGGAGAAGCAGACGACGAAGAACAGCGCGCCGATAAAAGCGAACAGTTCCCAGTAGATGCCGTTCCAAGCGGTATCAGCGCGGATCGCGTTGGCAAGGCCAAGCACGTCGAACAGTCCGATGATCGACACCAGAACCGTATCCTTGAAGATCCCGATGAATGTGCTCACGATGCCCGGAATTGAGATTTTCAGGGCTTGCGGCATGATGATCAAACGCTGTGCCTGCCAGTAGTTCAGGCCCAAACTGTCGGCGCCCTCGTACTGACCGCGTGGCAATGCAGCCAGGCCACCCCGGATCACTTCGGCCATATAGGCGGCTGAGAACAGGGTCATCATGATCATCACCCGCAGGATGATGTCAAAATTGGTGCCTGGTGGCAGGAACAGGTTCAACAGCAGCGAGGCCACGAACAGTAGCGTGATCAGCGGTACGCCGCGAATGAACTCGATAAAGCCCACACACATGTATTTGACGATAAGAAGGTCCGACTGACGGCCCAGCGCCAACACGATACCAATCGGCAGCGAGACACCGATGGCCACAACACCCAGCAGGATCGCCAGCATGAAACCACCGAACTGACGACTTTGCACGGCTTCGATACCGATCGGCAGGATCGAATCCATGGCACCAACGAAGTAGCTCGATAGAAACAGCCACCAGATCAACGCAGCCACTGCACCACCGATCATCCCGAGCAATTCGCTTTGTTGCTTGCTGACGACGGTGTAGACGGCCCAGCCGGCAACAAATCCAAGTGCCGCCGACAATGGCCCCCAGATGGTACCACCCCACATCAACCAAGGCATCAGGAAGGGGTAGATCGCGCTAAAGATCAGCAACTTGCTCGGAACACGGTCCGAATACAGCACTGGCGCCAGCGCAACCAGCAACAGAACAAGCGCCAGAATCGGCCGCCAGTACAGATGGCTCGGGTAGAATCCGAACAACAGCTGCAGCCAGCGATCATTGATGACAGCCCAGCAAGCATGACCATGGGTGTCTCCCCAGGTTGCCATCATGATCTCACGGCACTCAGTCAGTGAATTGGCATTCCAGACGGATTGGAACGTCCATGGCAGAACGCCCGACAACACATAGTAGATCGCATAGAGCGAAACCAAAGTCAGGATCGAATTGAACCAACCAGAAAACAGATTGTGCTTAACCCAACCTACTATTCCCACTTCGGACGCTGGTGGCGCTTTCTCCGGCAACATTTCCGCGCGGACAAATGAAACATCACTCATATTACCGCTCCACCAATTTGACACTATTGTTGTACCAGTTCATCACTGCCGAGATGCTCAGCGAGATGCACAGATAAACCAGCATCAGCAGTAGAACGCATTCCAGCTCGCGGCCGGTTTGGTTCATGGTGATGCCACCCAAGGTACCTGTGATATCCATATATCCCACCGCAATCGCCAGAGACGAGTTCTTGGTCAGGTTCAGGTAGTTCGAGATCATTGGCGGGATGATCACGCGCAACGCTTGCGGCAGGATCACCAGACGCATAATCCGGCTCGGGCGTATACCCAGCGCGGCGGCGGCCTCGGTCTGCCCCTTGGAAATGGCGAGAATTCCGGCCCGCACGATCTCAGCGATGAAAGCTGCAGTGTAAAGGGACAGGGCCAACCACAATGCGATAAGCGAGTTCCGCAAATGGGTGCCGCCTTTGAAGTTGAACCCTTTCAGTTCCGGGTATCCCAAATGGAATCCCAACGCAGTCAGCAGGATCAACATCGGCACAAACAGTATACCCAACTGAATGTGCCAGATGGTTGGGCGATCACCAGTTGCTTCCTGTTTTGCAGCGGCATTAGCGGATACTTTGCGCATTACAAAAATGCTGCCCGCCAAAACGACCAGAAAGGCAACCAGATCCAATGAAATATCGAAGCGTAAGCTGGACGCACCAAACAAGTGGATATCGCCAAGACTGCGTGAAAACAGGAGCTCTGGGATATAGACACCGCGATTGGTGACGGCGACAGAGTTGAAAAAATCCATCGTGGCCGTCGGGGTCTCGCCTCGGAATGCATTGGGTGCCGGTAAACCTTCGATCAGAATGGCCATAGCCAGAACGATCCAAAGCAGCACAGGCACGTTACGGAACATCTCGACATAAACAGTCATAATCCGCGCGATCAACCAGTTGTTTGAAAGCCGTAATACACCAACGAAAACACCGATAATCGTCGCCGTGATACAGCCGAGAACTGCAACAACAAGTGTGTTTAGCAATCCGATAAGCCCAGCACGCAAGTGGCTGTCTCGAGAATCGTATTCCAGCAGGCGTTGGTTGATATCGTAACTTGCAGGTTCGCCGAAGAACCCGAATTCTACGGGTTTACCAAGTGCTTCGAGGTTCTGAATGGTGTTGGAAATGATCCAGGCTGCCAAAAGCATGAAACCGATCATTGCAATGACCTGGATGGTCGCAGATCGGTACCGCGTATCGTAAAGGAGCATGGACAGCCGGAACTGCTCCTTTGGCGGGTCAGTGAGAGTCGACATGACCTATGTATATCCCCGTGTCATCCCGTTATTCGCAGACAGAGTTGATCTCTGTTCAATCTAACCGGGACTGTTTCTTATGGATTGAAAAAGGGCGCAGGATGAACTGCGCCCTCTTCAATGGATATTAGCGGAACGGCGGCGAGTACAGCAGGCCGCCATCGGTCCACTGACCGTTCAGGCCGCGTGCCAGACCGATTGGGGTTTCTTCACCGATGTTCTTGGCAAAGACCTCACCATAGTTACCACCCGCCTTGATGGCGCGCATTGCCCACTGTGCGTCCAGACCCAGCATCTCACCCAGAGTGCCTTCGCTGCCCAGCAGACGGTTCACTTCGGGGTTGTCGGTGCCAGCAGACATCTCGTCGATGTTCGCCGAGGTCACACCCAGCTCTTCAGCCGAAACCAGTGCGTTCAGTGTCCAGCGAACAACGTCGCCCCACTCGTGGTCGCCATGACGGACCAGCGGGCCCAGCGGCTCTTTCGAGATGATTTCGGGCAGCAGGATGTGATCACCGGGGTTTTCGAACGTGGCGCGAGTTGCGGCCAGGCCAGATGCGTCGGTGGTATAGACGTCACATGCGCCAGCCAGATACTGCTGCTGCGCTTCTGCGTTGGTTTCGATCGGAACCGGCTCGTAGCTGATGTTGTTCGAGCGGAAGAAATCCGCCAGGTTCAGCTCGGTGGTGGTGCCGGTCTGGATGCAGACAGTCGCGCCGTCCAGTTCCTTGGCCGAGCTTACGCCCAGCGCTTTGGGAACCATAAAGCCCTGACCGTCGTAATAGTTTACACCGACGAATTCGAACTTCAGGTCTACGTCGCGGCTGAAGGTCCAGGTGGTGTTCCGGGCCAGCATGTCGATTTCGCCCGAAGCCAGTGCGGTAAAGCGTGTCTTACCTGTGGTCGGAACGAATTCAACGGCGCTTGCGTCACCCAGAACCGCAGCGGCAACGGCGCGGCACAACGAAACGTCAAAGCCCTGCCATTCACCATTTGCGTCGGGCGCGGCAAAGCCGACCAGACCGGTGGTCACACCGCAGTTCAGCTTACCGCGCGCCTTGACGTCGTCCACGGTTCCCGCCATGGCTGCGCCTGCGGCCAGACCGGCAACTGTGGCCGCGCCCAAGATTACGGATTTTTTCATTTTTACCTCTTCCTGATTGTCCATCCCGTTCAGGGACGGTTCTATCCGGCACCTCAGGTACCAGAAAGGTTTCCCCAAAGGTGTCTCCCCTTTAGTGCGCACGAGTTTGGTCGCATTCATAAACAAACGTCAAGGGTCGGATCAGGGAAAACGATGGATCAACTCACAGATGTCCATCAGAGCGGTAAAAATTCAGAAATCTAAGATCAATCAGAGACGTCGTAGAAGCGTTTAGCGTGTAAAAAGGCAGAACGTTTGACTTCGGCTGCTTCATGCGCCTCGTCGTCATGGCCCCATTGCTCGATTTGCCACAGCTCGTCCAACCGCGAAATCCGCCAGATCTCTTGCGCATCACACCAATCGGAAGTGGCCGCAAACCCAAGGATCAACGAGCCCGAAAGGCTGACCAGATCGTGGAAGGCAGCCAGTTGGAAGTTGTTGAAATCATGCACTCGCCGGCGCAACTGATCCAGCGCCGCCACGTCTTGCGGCTGATGCAGGATACCTGTGACGGGCTGCAGGCGAACCGACATGGCTTCCGCGGCCCAGTCCAACACCGGGTCCCACTGCTCAGCTTGCCGCTGCTGCAACTCTTGCGGGTGGGCGGCGCGATAGCACAGCAAATCCGAATCGCCATAATCGGCCAGCATGTCTGCAACTTCGGCGTGCTGAATCTGTACCTTGTCGATGGCTGCATTGGCCGAACGCGTGTAGGGCATCGTCCCTGGGTCAACCTGTTCTTCCTGCGCGTCCCATTCGGCCGCAACGGCCTGAGCCATCGGCAAGGTCGGCAGGATCAGTCCGGCCCGCGCAGGTGTTTTGACCCGACGACCGTCCAGTTCGACCGTAAATCCGCCATCGGCCTCGACCACCTGACATGCAGTCCAAAATCGTTTCGGTTTCCAGTCACTCATGTCTTCAGGTCCAGATATCGTCCAGTGCGCCCGGCAACTGGTCAAACGTTTCGATAATACGAGAGGCAGCGGCCAGGGCAGGCCGTTCGTGATACCCCCAGGTGACGCCAATTCCCGTGACACCGGCGGCGGCGGCCATATCCATGTCGAATCGGGTATCCCCGATCATGACAGTATCAACCGCATCGACGCCGGTTTCGGCCCGTGCCGTGTCGATCATCGAAGGATGCGGTTTTGACGGGTGGTGATCTGCGACCTGCCGGGTCACGAAATAGCCTTGCAGACCGTGACCTTCGATCAAAGCATCCAGACCACGTTGCGATTTGCCTGTCGCCACGCCCAGCAACATCTCGGGGATTGCATGCAGTGCCTCGATAACCTCACGGGCTCCGGGGTAGAGCGGCGAACTGGCCATTCCCTGTTCCAGCCGATGTGCGTGATAGGCCTGTTTATAGCCCTCTACCAACCGCGCCTGATCCACAGCAGAACACTCGGGCACCAACTGCGCCATGGCTTGTGGCAGAGATAATCCGACTATGGACAAGATCCCCGCCCTATCCGGTACCGGAAGAGACAAGGCATCAAAGCTGGCGGTCATGGCCGCGATAATGCTGCCTTGGCTATCGACCAGGGTACCGTCCACATCAAATAGAACCAGACGCAAGGGTCTGCTCATTGCAGAGACTCGAACGGATCATCCGCGGCCAGGTCTTCGGCCCATCCGAATGTGTCCCAGCTGTGTTTCATGTGATCAGGCAAGGGTGCGGTAACAGTGATCTTCTTACGCGTCACCGGGTGCTGAAACGAAGCCTGCCGTGCATGCAGGTGCAGCTTTTTGCTGATCACACCGCCCAACTGCGCACCCCAGCCATCGCCAAGGTTCTCTTGACCCGAACCGCCGTATTTTCCATCCCCGATGATTGGGTGCCCAATCGCTGCCATATGCGCACGCAACTGATGGGTGCGGCCGGTGATCGGCTCCATCGCGACCCAGGCGGCGCGTCCGGCCACGCGGTATAGCGTAGCGTAAAGTGTATGGGCCCGCTTCGCTCCTGGCGTGTCGTTGATTTCGTTCAGATGAACGGGGATCATCTTTTCGCCCTCGCCCTGGCTGCCATGGCCCGGGGCCTTGACCAAACCGGTCTTGATCTCGCCCAGATAAGGGGTCGGCACCCCAGCGACTAGAGCCCAATATATCTTGCGCGTGTCCCGGTGACGGAAAGCGGCGGTCAGTGCTTTGGCGGCCTCGCGTGTGCGGGCCAGCAACAGCACGCCCGAGGTATCCTTGTCCAGTCGGTGCACCAGTCGCGGGTTTTCGTCATATCCAAAGCGCAGCGCCTCGGACAGGCCGTCCACATGGCGGGTCTGGCCGCTGCCGCCTTGCACCGGCAAGCCTTGCGGTTTGTTCAGCGCGATCACGTGATCATCGCGATAAATCACGCAAGCCTGCATCATCTTGGCATCCGCATCTGTGATCCGCGGTTTCACCTCGACCGGTTTGTGGTCCGCATCCGGCAGAGGTGGCACGCGTACGACCTGGCCGACCTCAAGCCGGGTCGAGGCCTTGGCCCGTCCGCCATCCACACGCAGTTCGCCCTTGCGGCACATTTTCTCGATGCGCCCCTGGCTGACATGCGGAAACAGACGCCGCAGCCAGCGGTCCACCCGCTGATCGCCATCCCCATCCGCAACCGTTATCATCTGCACGCCACTCATGCCATTGCCCCTTGCGCCGCGCGGCAGACCCGCCCGGACCACGCTGTAAACATTGTCCCAGAAAACATGCGCGTCTGTCGCGCGCATCGGCCAAAGAGTCAAGCCGGGCTAGTCTGGTTTCCGTTGCGAACGCAGCTTGGCAAAGTAGTCCAACCGTTTCTTCAGCTCACGTTCAAACCCACGCTCGACAGGTTGATAGAGAACAGGGCGCGATATGGACTCGGGAAAGTAGTTCTGCCCAGAAAACCCATCCTCGGCATCGTGATCATAAGCATAGCCTGCACCATAGCCCTGATCTTTCATCAAAGAGGTCGGCGCATTCAGAATATGTTTGGGCGGCGGCTCACTACCTGATTGCTTGGCCAGACGCATCGCTGCCTTGTAGCCCACATAGGCTCCGTTCGATTTCGGAGCCAGAGCCAGATAGACCAGCGCCTGCGCCAAAGCCAACTCGCCTTCGGGACTGCCCAGCCGCTCATAGGTTTCCCATGACTGCAGACAGATCGCCTGAGCCTGCGGATCAGCCAGACCAATGTCCTCGACCGCCATTCGCGTGATCCGGCGTGCCAGATACCTTGGGTCCTCGCCTCCCGTCAGCATTCGCGCGAACCAGTACAGGGCGGCATCGGGGTCGGATCCTCGCACCGATTTGTGCAAGGCCGAGATCAGGTTGTAATGCTCATCTCCAGATTTGTCGTATTTCGCGGCACGGCGCATGAGCCGGGTCGACAGGGCTTCAAGGTCCAGCGGGCCCTCAACTTTCCACGCGGCCACCTGTTCGATCAGGTTCAACAGCGCGCGCCCGTCGCCATCGGCCATTTCTTGCAGCGCACCACGGGCCGCAGAGTCCAGTGGCAACCCACGGTCCAGTTCCTGCTCAGCGCGTTGCGTCAGGCGTTCTAGATCGGCAGGGTCGAGCCTTTCCAACACCAACACCTGCGCCCGGCTGAGCACAGCGGCGTTCAGCTCGAACGATGGATTTTCCGTGGTCGCCCCGACCAGGAGGATCGTACCATCCTCCATATGCGGCAGAAACCCGTCCTGCTGCGCCTTGTTGAAGCGATGGATTTCGTCAACGAACAGCAACGTCCCCTGCCCGTTCTGACGCCGGATCTTCGCAGCTTCGAACACTTTCTTCAGGTCGGGTACACCAGTAAAGATGGCACTGATCTGCACAAAATGCAGGTCCGTCTCTTGCGCCAAAAGCCGCGCGATCGTGGTCTTGCCGACACCGGGCGGCCCCCAGAATATCAGGCTCGACAGACTGCCCGAGGCCAGCATCACGCCCAAAGGCGCATCCGGGCCCAACACCTGTTCCTGTCCGATCACCTCGGCCAGCGTTTGCGGCCGCAATCTGTCGGCCAGCGGGCGATGTACAGGCGGCGCAGGATCAGGTGACCCGGTATCGAAAAGGTCACTCATCCGGTCACAGCCTGAACCGCAGGGAAACCGGCCGCCCGCCCCTGAGGATATCCAGATTGATCCGACGCCCTGGATCGGTCAGCGCCTTCACGACATCAGCAGGTCGCTCGACCCGCGCGCCGTTTATCCCATCGACCACATCGCCCGGACGCAGCCCGGACCGACCACCATAGCGGCCCGCGTCGACCACAACCACCCCCGTCTGCGACAGCAAAAGCCCCAGCCGCGCGATAACAGCAGGGTTGATCCGCGACACGGTCAGGCCTGGCATCACGGTTTCATCGTTCAGCGTCGTCACTTCCGCTGCCGGAACCTCGGGCGCTTTGACCAAAGCGACCTCAAGTTCAGCTCGGTCCTCGCCGCGCAGTCGCGTCACCACCGACGTGCCGCCCACACCGGCCACTGACATGCGGAATTTCATCTCTGCCGGCGAGTTCACCTCATCCCCGTCGACATGGGTCACGACGTCCCCAACCTGCAACCCTGCCTCGGCCAACGGGCTGAGCGCATGGAGATCCGAAATCACCACACCCTGCGGGATGACCAAGCCCAGAGACTCAGCGATATCCGCACTCATGTGCTGCCCGGCCATTCCGGCCCAGGGGCTGACAAAACTGTCATTGCCGGCCTGCGCTTGCCGCAGGAATTCGGCAACCAGATTGGCAGGGATGGCAAAACCGATCCCGTTCGATCCGCCAGAACGTGTCAGGATCGAGGTGTTGATGCCAATCAGATCACCGTTTACATCGATCAGCGCCCCGCCCGAATTGCCGGGATTGATCGCCGCGTCCGTCTGAATGAAATAGCCCCGCGCATTGCCCGTGGCCGTACCGGTCCGCGCCAGCCCCGAGATAATGCCCAATGATACCGTCTGCCCGACGCCGAACGGGTTGCCGATGGCCAGAGCCAATTCACCCACCTCAACCAAATCGGAATCCCGCATGTCGATCGAAGGCAACGCCTCGGCATCTTTCAGACGTAGAATGGCGATGTCGCTTTCCTGATCGCCCAGAACCACCTCGGCCGAAAACTCGCGCCGGTCCGTCGTGACGACCCGTATTTCTGTCGCTGAACCAACAACATGATAGTTAGAGACCACATAACCGTCATCCGTCAGGATCACACCCGACCCCAGCGAATTCTGAACGCGCGGTCGCGGTTCGCCAAAGCCGCCGCCAAAGAAATCCTGAAAGAACGGATCAGAGAACAATGAGTTCGAGCGCCCTTCGCGCACGATCTTGGCGTAGATATTCACCACAGCCGGCGCGGCCTGTTTCACCACCGGCGCAAACCCTAGGCTGATTTCGGCCTGAGAACGTGGCACCCTGGTTTCCGCCGCGGCAGAGGCAGACAAAAGCGATAAAGCGAAGGCCGTGGCGCGAAGCATCATAGTTCCCGAAAATTTTTGGACTGTTTTGGATATGCGGCGCGATGTCTGTGTTTGCAAGCGCGGTATTGGAGTTTCTGCCAGACTTCAGTCATCACCACCCTGACAAGATTAAGCCAGTCCCGCCACATTTGACATGTCCGACCGCCTGACTACGACGTTCATAGTCAGACGGTTAGGTATTAGCTGAGCTGTCTCGGTTTCAAGCGAACCGATCGGTATGCCAAAACGACAAGCGTAAGTATGGCCCCCTGCCCTACGAGTACTGCGGGCCAGATCAGGGGAAACTGCGCGTCTGTGTACTTTTGCGGTCCGAAGGAAACCGAAGCAAGAAGTGCTGCTAAAAGTGTCAGGCATATACCGGCCTTTGTTTCCGTGGCGCCAAGGAGGATCGCAGCGCAGGCTGCGCTGAGTGCGGCTCCAATAAAAGGCGCGATCCCAAACAGTGGTGTAGCTGTGGGCGGATGTGGCGGTACTCCGGCATAGAGAGCGCTCAGCATAACGATCTGCAAAACGATAAGTGTCAACAAAGCAGCATTGGCCGCCCGATCTTTCTCATAAATCAAATTCGCCTCCTTTTTCCGTAACAAAGTGTACGGTTGCGTTAAGCCGTAACCCAATGTACGGCTTAGTGTCAACACCATTCAGGAGGCCAGATTGAAAGATCACCTACGCACTGCCCGGCAGGAACAGATCGAAACAGCGGCTTATGAACTGCTCGCAGAAAAAGGTTTCGCGGGAACTTCGATGCTGAGCATCGCCAAACGTGCCCGCTGCTCAAACGAAACGCTCTACAACTGGTATGGCGATAAGCTTGGCTTGTTCCGCACCATGGTGTCACGAAACGCTGCGGAAGCAAAAACGTTGCTTGAAAACGCGCTTGCACAGCGTGAAGCCTCGATCGAAACACTCGACGCCTTTGGGCCGGTATTGCTGGATATCATATTGGGCGAGAAGGCAGTTTCTCTGAATCGCGCGGCCGCAGCTGACGCAACCGGCCAACTAGGTAAAGCCTTGTCAGAGGCGGGTCGGGAAACGATTTCCCCTCTCCTGGCACAGCTGTTTGAAGCTGCCAGAACCAATGGAGAGCTAATCAGCAGCGACGATATTTCGGACGTGGTTGATTTGTATTTGGGATTGTTGATTGGTGATCTTCAGATCCAGCGCGCGATCGGGCGCACAGAAAAGCCCGATCCGGGAACATTGGCAAGGCGCGCCGAAGCAGCAACCAGACATTTGCAAACGCTTCTCGGGCCCTGACTAAAGCTGACACATACCATGAGCAGAGCGGACTTGCGACTGGCTCCATAAGAAAAACCCCCGCGTCCGAGACACGGGGGTTTTCACATGAAAGCCAGGCTTTCTTATTCTTCGTCTGCGGCCTCTTCGGCGGCGGTACGCGCTTTGTCTGCAGCGCCTTTGGCGTCCAGATCGCGGTCAACGAATTCGATTATCGCCATCGGGGCCATGTCGCCATAGCGGAAGCCTGCTTTCAGGATCCGGACATAACCGCCCTGACGCTCGGCGTAACGGGGGCCCAGGATTTCAAACAGCTTTGCGACGTCTTTGTCTTCTTTCAGCTGCGATGCGGCCTGACGACGGGCGTGCAGGTCGCCGCGCTTGCCCAGAGTGATCAGTTTTTCAACGATCGGGCGCAGTTCTTTTGCCTTGGGCAGAGTTGTTTTGATCTGCTCATGTTCGATGAGCGAGCCAGCCATGTTCGCAAACAGAGCCTTGCGGTGCTCATGAGTACGGTTCAGGCGGCGGTAACCACGTGCGTGACGCATTTTCTAGTTCCTTCTTTTGCGTTTTGCTTTGTCTGGCCGGCGATGCGTGTCACCGACTCTCCTTGGGGCAAGATCGCCCTTGATTCCCCGGCAGCCCGGGCATTGGGGAAGACGCGCTTAAAACGCGTCTTCGAATTTCTTCGCCAGATCTTCGATGTTGTCGGGCGGCCAATCCTCGACATCCATGCCAAGGTGCAGACCCATGCCGGACAGCACTTCTTTGATCTCGTTCAGCGACTTGCGGCCAAAGTTCGGGGTGCGCAGCATCTCGGCTTCGGTCTTCTGGATCAGGTCGCCAATGTAGACGATGTTGTCGTTCTTCAGACAGTTTGCCGAACGGACCGACAGTTCCAACTCATCTACCTTCTTCAGCAGCAGCGGGTTGAACTCCAGACCATCATCCTCGTCCTGACGACCAGCCGCTTCCGGCTCATCGAAGTTGACGAAGATCGACAGCTGATCCTGCAGGATGCGTGCGGCATAGGCCAACGCGTCCTCGGGGGTGATCGAACCGTCAGTCTCAATCTTCAGGGTCAGCTTGTCATAGTCTAGAACCTGACCTTCACGCGTCGGCTGAACATCATAGGCGACCTTTTTAACCGGCGAATAGATCGCGTCGATCGGGATCAGGCCGATAGGTGCATCTTCTGGCTTGTTCTTTTCAGCCGAGACATAGCCCTTACCGGTGTTGACGGTCAGTTCCATGAACAGGTCGGCACCATCATCCAGGTGACAGATGACGTGATCGCGGTTCAGAACCTCGATGCCAGCGCTTTCGCTGATGTCCCCTGCGGTGACGATTGCCGGACCTTTTGCATTGATCGACAGACGCTTGGGGCCTTCGACCTCCATGCGCAGAGCGACCTGCTTGAGGTTCAGGATGATGTCGGTGACGTCTTCACGCACGCCCGCGACCGAGCTGAACTCGTGCAGGACGTTGTCGATCTGAACGCTGGTGATGGCCGCACCTTGCAGCGAGCTCATCAGAACGCGGCGCAGCGCGTTGCCCAGTGTCAGACCAAAGCCACGCTCCAGCGGTTCTGCAACCAGCGTTGCCTGGCGCGCAGGGTCGTTGCCCGGCTTGCTTTCCAGCTGGGTCGGCTTGATCAATTCTGCCCAATTCTTGTGGATCATGTAATCCCTCCATTCCTGTCCGCGCCCCATGACCAACAAGGTGCAGACGCCCGAGGTTCAAAATGACGTGCTGGGGCCGTGCGAAAATGCGGGCCCCAGCTCAATTCTAATTCGCTTAGACGCGGCGGCGTTTCGGCGGGCGACAGCCATTGTGAGCGATCGGCGTCACGTCGCGGATCGACGTGATGTTGAAGCCCACTGCAGCCAGTGCGCGCAGAGCCGATTCACGACCCGAACCGGGGCCCTGAACTTCGACTTCCAGCGTCTTGACGCCGTGATCCTGCGCCTTTTTACCTGCGTCTTCCGCAGCCATCTGAGCAGCATACGGTGTAGATTTACGCGACCCTTTGAACCCCATGGTCCCGGCCGACGACCATGCAATGGCGTTGCCTTGCACGTCCGAGATCAGGATCTTGGTATTGTTGAAGGTCGAATTCACATGGGCCACGCCCGATGCGATATTCTTGCGCTCTTTTTTCTTGGTACGAGTCTTTTCGCGTGCCATCGGTCAGACCCTCCTTATTTCTTCTTGCCAGCAATGGCCTTTGCGGGGCCTTTGCGGGTACGAGCGTTGGTATGGGTACGCTGACCGCGAACGGGCAGGTTACGACGATGACGCAGACCGCGGTAGCAACCCAAATCCATCAGGCGCTTGACGTTCATCTGAACTTCGCGACGCAGGTCACCTTCGACGGTGAAGTTTGCGTCGATATGTTCGCGGATGGCCAGAACTTCGGAATCCGACAGCTCATTGACGCGACGGTGCGCTTCAATGCCTACGGCTTCGCAGATGGCCTGCGCCGAGGTGTTGCCGATACCGGTGATATATGTGAGGGCGATAGGTACCCGCTTTGCAGTCGGGATGTTTACGCCGGCAATACGTGCCACGTGTCACTTTCCTTTTTGTTGCGGTTCCGTAGCTCCGGAACCTTTTTTCACAACACTTGACCGTGGCAGTGACGCCAGAGGGCCCAGTATTATTCGAGGTGGTCGGGGCAGTTAGGACGAATCCCGCCTGCGATTTTGATTCCCTTTAGGGATGGGGGTCGATATGGGCTTTTGCGCTTGGCGTCAAGGCCATATTGGAGCTAGCCGAGTACGGCCTCGATCGACGCAGTCACTTCCTTGATATCGGCCAACCCATTGACCGGGCGAAGATCGCCTTTGGCGTAGTAATAACCAATCAGCGGCGACGTCTTTTTGTAGTACTCCATCAACCGCGTGCGCAGGCTGTCTTCGTTGTCGTCGGCGCGACGCGTGAACTCTTTTTGCTCACCACAGTTGGTGCAGCGACCATCTGCCGGAATCGGCTTGGTCTTGTCATTGTAGACCTCGCCACAGCCCGAACAGGTCGAACGTGCGGTGATCCGATCTACTAGGGCATCGTCATCAACCCGCATCTCGATCACAGTGTGCAGTGACTGGCCCAACTTGGTCAGCAAAGCCGCCAATGCGTCGGCTTGTGCCAATGTGCGGGGAAAACCGTCAAAGATGAAACCGGCACCGGTTTCGGTGGTCAGCTTCTCTTCGATCAGGCCGATGACAATCTCATCGGTGACCAGCTTGCCGGCATCCATGATGGCTGCAACCTTCAGGCCCATCTCGGTGCCCGAGGTTTTGGCTTCGCGCAGCATGTCTCCGGTGCTCAGCTGCACCATGCCGCGTGTTTCAACAAGATGACGCGCTTGCGTTCCTTTACCCGCCCCCGGGGGGCCCAGAAGAATGATGTTCATCGACGAGCGGGTCCCTTCCTGCCGCGTTTCTTACCCTTCCCGCGCAGTTGGGACTTTTCGATAAGCCCTTCGTATTGGTGCGCCAGCAGGTGGCTCTGAACCTGTTGGATCGTATCCATGGTCACAGAGACGATAATCAGAACCGAAGTACCACCGAAATAGAACGGAATAGCAAACTGGCCCCGCAGGATTTCAGGCAGCAAACAAACCGCCGCCAGATAAGCCGAACCCAGAACCAGAACGCGGTTGACCACGTATTCCAGATACTCGGCGGTTTTCTTACCCGGACGGATACCCGGCACAAAACCGTTCTGCTTTTTCAGGTTATCCGCCACGTCATCCGGTTTGAACGACACGTTGAACGTGTAGAAATAGGCAAAGAACACGATCATCGACGCAAAGAACAGCAGGTACAAAGGCTGACCGGGTCCAAAATTGGCCAGCAGCCAGGACATGATCGGCCCGTTGGTCGCACCCGATGAGAAGGTCGAGATCGTCACCGGCAGCAACAGCAAAGAGCTGGCGAAGATCGCCGGGATAACGCCAGCCGGGTTCACTTTGACCGGCAAGTGGCTCGAGCCGCCTTCATAGATCTTCATACCGGCCTGACGGCGCGGGTATTGAATATGGATCTTGCGCAAAGCGCGCTCCATGAACACCACAAAGGTGATCACGGCGATGACCATGACGATCACTCCGATGATCACTGCGGGGCTGATTGCGCCACTGCGGCCACTTGCGAAGAACTGAGCCAACGCTGCCGGAACCTCGGCGATGATGCCGACGAAAATAATCAGAGAGATACCGTTGCCGATGCCGCGCGCGGTGATCTGCTCACCCAGCCACATCAGGAACATGGTGCCGCCAACCAGTGTAATCATAGTCGACAGACGGAAATAAAGGCCCGGATCGGTCGCCAAATCGCCAGACTCCAGCGAAACGGCCAAGCCATAGGCCTGAACCGTGGCCAGCGCCACGGTGCCGAAACGGGTATATTGGTTGATCTTCTTACGACCCTGCTCGCCTTCTTTCTTGAGCTGTTCGAGCGCGGGAACCATCGAGGTCAGCAGCTGAATGATGATCGAGGCCGAGATGTAAGGCATGATGCCGAGGGCAAAGATACCCATCCGCCCAAGCGCCCCGCCGGTGAACATCGAAACCATACCGCCGATGCCCTGCCCCGCTTGCTCCATGAACTCACGTAGGGCCTGTCCGTCGATCCCCGGCACCGGTATAAAAGTGCCCAGGCGATAGACGATCAACAAACCCAGTGTGAACAGGATGCGGTTGCGCAGATCGGTGGCTTTGCCCAAAGCAGCCCAGCTAGTGTTGGCTGCCATTTGTTCTGCTGCTGATACCATAAATCGGTCTCTCTTATGAAAACACCGCCCGGAACCGTTTTCCGGCTCGGGCGGCGTCTTGGAAAACTCTGAGGTCTATGTAAGCGGGTCTTGGCCCGCTCACAAGCGCTTACTCTGCCGCAGCGGCTTTTGTGACCGTCAGTGAACCGCCTGCTTTTTCGACTGCCTCAACGGCAGCTTTCGAAGCACCAGTTACTTCCAGGGTCACCTTGGCGCTGATTTCGCCTTTGGCCAGAACGCGGATACCGTCCAGTTTACGGCGAACCAGACCGGATGCAACCAGTGCGTCCTCGGTGATCGCGGCTTTGGCGTCCAGCTTACCGGCGTCGACGAATTTCTGGATCAGGCCCAGGTTGATAACGGCAAACGCCTTGCGGTTCGGCTTGTTAAAGCCACGCTTGGGCAGGCGCTGGTACAGCGGCATCTGGCCACCTTCGTAGCCATTGATCGCCACACCCGAACGGGATTTCTGACCTTTGATACCACGGCCACCCATTTTACCTTTACCGGAACCGGGACCACGGCCGACGCGGGTCCGTTTCGGTGTGGCGCCTGGGTTGTCGCGCAATTCATTCAGTTTCATTTCGCTTCTCCTTCGCCGGAAATGACCCCGAAGCGTGATGGGTCAAACACGGCATTTCTTGGTTTTGATTCTTGCGGCGCAGTACGCCACCGGAGCCCGATACAGCTTTGTGGCTGAGGATGCAAGTTTTGAAGTGAACAACACCCAAACTGTCTAGCCTTCAGCATTTTGGATTGGCGCGTCCAGTGGATTAATCCGGTGTTTGGCCAGCCATGGAGGAATCCGATATGGGTCCGTTGTATATTCGATGAGCAGATCCAGCGCCGGGCAGTCTGACGGAATACCCAATATGCCGATCTGGTAGTCTCGCACTGTGTCAGCCTCGTGACCGCGTTATTGGGACGTAGCCCCCTCTAATAATTCTCATGGAAAATTTCCAAACGATCCACAATGCAGAGCGACCAATTTCACCGTGCCCGTGCCTTTCAAGCACGCAGAATCAAAAGAGGCGCCAAATGGCGCCTCGGTGTTGTTCATCCTGCCAGGTTCTCAGCAGTAGACGTGCTTATGCGCAATATCACTTATATCGCACCGGCGGATACCAATATCGTTCAGTTCACGATCAGTCAGGTTCTGAAGCTCTGAATAGGTGCGGCCGAATTCGTCGCGCAGGGCATAGGCCTCTTTCACGCGGGCGATCAGAGTTGCGATGCGGGCGGTCAGACCAAAGCCTTCGCGGGAAAAAGTTGCTGTGTTTGCCATTTCTATATTCCTTTCTAAACCGGAGCGTATTCTCCAGATTTCGTTTGCGTTCCTATTTGGGACAAAGCTCAAATAAGAACGCCAGATAACGCTAACAACAGAAGATTCGGTCTGGCCGGTATGCATTGGGGGAATGGCAGTGAAAACACTGTTTAGACATCCCACTACAGGCTTTCGTTGAAATAGACCTGTGGATTTCTCGGCTAAAGATAAGGTCTATCAAATTTATATATTTTAATATCTTTTTTCTTTTACGGACCCATATTTTCACTATTCTATCACATATCCGTGAACTATCGGGCTATTTCGGCCTGTTTTACCATTTTCGCCTCGCACGTTTAGGGCGTCCTCGACTTCATGAATGAGGATACTCCATGCCTTTGGTTTCAAGCGTTATTAGAAGGTTGCGCTGGATTCAGCGCCGTCCTTCCTTGAAGCAATCGGCAAACCTGTTGCGCAACGTTCGGGGCTATCTTCTTCACTCTCAACAAGCCGCCCCGCTGCCGTCTCTGGTGAAAATTGATATTTCGCCGCTGTGCTCACTAGCCTGTCCACATTGCGTCCATGCGAACCCGTCCCGACGCAACCGGCCATTACTCAGCGATCAGAATTTCGGAAAGCAGGACAAACTCAGCCTTCAGCAGTACCGGCATATCATTGGCCAGATCAAAGATCGCGCGCTTGGTGTAAGCCTGTTCTACTATGGCGATCCTCTGGCACACCCGGACCTCAACGACATGATCCGGGCCACGACCGCAGCCGGTTTGGAAAGCCATATCACCACCCATTTCAGCTATCGGCTAAAAGCCGAGAGGATTCATGACCTGGTCGATGCCGGGCTTAGCCATATCACAATCTCAGTTGATGGCGCGACGCAGGAAAGCTTTCAGGTTACCCGTGTTCGCGGACGCCTGGATTTCGTTCTGAACAACCTGCGACTACTGGCTGGCTATAAAAAGAGGAAGGGTCTGAAATCTCCGTTCGTAGAAATACAGCATATCTCTTTCCCCCATCACGCCGAGGATGAACTGGATCAGGTGAAGGCCATCGTAGACGAGATTGGTATCGACGCCTTTACCACGTTTGAAGGGCTACGGTTCGATGCAAATGGAGATCTGTACAACGTCGTAGACGACGATCCCGATCGGATTGAAAATGGCCCGCCCCTGTCATCATCCCTCACCCCAAGGTGCCATTGGCCCCACAGCAGCACGGTCATTCGCTTTGATGGCGATGTGATTCCCTGCTGTCTCTGGCGATCCGGCCGCCAATATGTTTCCGACAAGAACCGTGATCCGCATGTGTTGGGAAATGTTTTCGACCAACCACTTGAAACCATCTGGAACAACGAAAAATACAAAGCTCTGCGCCGGCAGGTCTGGAACCCGCGTGCTCATTCCAAACGCGAAGCAGCAGCCAGTTTTTGCGATGGATGCCCCAGGCTGTACGAAAAACCAGGCAGAGAACCCCCGTTGCGCCATGAAGTCGACATTGAGTTTGCAGAATAAAAGACGCTCGGGTCATAGCCGAGTTTGCGCCGAGGCACTGAACAACACCATATGATGAGCCGGAAAAAAGACGACCGGCCAAACAAGAAAACGCCCCCGATCAGATCGGAGGCGTTTTTAAGTCTTCAAAGAACTCGCGATTAGCCGCGTTCTTCGATGATCTCTACCAGATGCGGGATCTTGTTGACCATGCCGCGGACCGAAGGAGTATCCTCCAGCTCACGGGTTTTGTGCATCTTGTTCAAGCCCAGACCGATCAGGGTCGCGCGCTGTTCGGCGGGGCGGCGGATCGGGGAACCGATCTGCTTGACGACGATGGTTTTTGCCATGGGTCGCTCTCCTTATGCTTCTGCTTCAGCAGCAACAGGCGCTTCGTCCCGCTTGGGCAGGATGTCAGCAACTTTCTTGCCGCGACGCTGTGCAACCGAACGCGGGCTCTGCTCTTTTTGCAGGCCGTTGATGGTGGCGCGGATCATGTTGTACGGGTTCTGCGAGCCCAACGACTTGGACACAACGTCCTTGACGCCCAGCATTTCGAACACAGCACGCATCGGACCACCGGCGATGATACCAGTACCTTCAGGTGCCGAGCGCATAACCACTTTACCGGCGCCGTGACGGCCTTCGATATCGTGGTGCAGGGTCCGACCTTCGCGGAGCTGCACGCGGATCATCTGACGCTTGGCTTGTTCAGTTGCCTTACGGATGGCCTCGGGTACTTCTTTTGCTTTACCCTTGCCAAAGCCGACGCGGCCTTTCTGATCGCCGACAACCACCAGAGCGGCGAAGCCAAAGCGCTTACCACCTTTTACGGTTTTCGACACGCGGTTGATCGCGACCAGACGGTCTGCGAATTCCGGAGTTTCGTCGCGGTCGCGGCCACGGCCCCGACGGTTTTCACGTTCTGCCATTTGGCATCCCTTTTCTCATGTGGCGCATTGCGGCGCCGTTGTTTCAATCCAAGTGAGCCTCGACTATTGCCGAGGCCCCCGGATCATCGGGGCAGCTGAGGCGCTGCCCGCAAGTCTTAGATCTTCAGACCACCTTCACGCGCAGCGTCGGCGACAGCCTTCACTTTGCCGTGGAACAGGAAGCCGCCACGATCGAAATAAGCCTCTTCGACGCCTGCCTTCTTGGCACGCTCGGCGATGGCTGCGCCCACTTTCGTAGCCGCTTCGACGTTGTTTGTGCCAACTACACCCAGATCTTTTTCCAGGGTCGAGGCCGAGGCCAGGGTCACACCACGAACGTCGTCGATCAGCTGAGCGCTGATGTTCTTGTTCGAACGGTGAACCGACAGGCGTACACGACCTGCATTGACCTTGCGAAGTTTGTTCCGAACGCGCAGGCGGCGCTTCAGAAACAGGGTTCTTTTGCTGTTTGCCATTGTTTGCGTCCTTACTTCTTCTTGCCTTCTTTGCGGAAGATGAATTCGCCCTTATAGCGGATACCCTTGCCTTTATACGGCTCGGGACGGCGCCATTCGCGGATTTTCGCCGCGACTTCGCCCACCTGCTGTTGGTCGTTACCTTCCACAATGATCACGGTCTGCTTCGGTGCGGTGATGGTGACACCTTCCGGAGCAACGAAATCAACGTCGTGGCTGTAGCCCAGGTTCAGCTTCAGGGTGTTACCCTGCATCTGAGCCCGGTAACCAACACCCTGAATCTCCAGCTCTTTTTTGAAGCCTTCGGTCACACCGGTTACCAGATTGGCAACCATGGTGCGGCTCATGCCCCATTGCTGACGGGCACGCTTGGACATGCCACGCGGGTTGATTTGAACCACATTGTCTTCGACCGACAGCGTAACGTCATCAGTCGCGGTGAAGCTGCGGGCACCTTTCGGGCCTTTGACTTCGATGGTCTGGCCGGAAACCGAGGCGGTTACACCGCTGGGCAGTTCGACCGGACGTTTACCAATACGAGACATTGACAGACCTCCTTAGAAGACGGTGCAGAGCACTTCGCCGCCAACATTGTTGGAGCGTGCATTCTGGTCCGACATCACACCTTTCGGAGTGCTGACAATCGACACACCCAGACCCTGACGGACCTGCGGGATGTCATTGACGCCCATGTATACGCGACGACCGGGCTTGGAGACCCGCTTGAGTTCGCGAATGACAGGGGTGCCTTCGTAGTATTTCAGGCTGATTTCGATGGCCGGATGACCGTTTTCACCAGTCATCTTTTCGTAGCCACGGATGTAACCTTCGTCCGCCAGCACGTCCAGAACCCAGGCGCGCAGTTTCGACGCCGGAGTGTTTACAGTGGACTTGCCGCGCATTTGCGCGTTGCGGATACGGGTGAGCATATCGCCGATAGGATCGTTCATATCTATGTCTCCCTTACCAGCTCGATTTCACCATGCCGGGGATCTGACCTGCAGAACCCAGCTCGCGCAGCATGATACGGCTGACCTTCAGCTTACGATAGTAAGCATGAGGACGACCTGTCAGCTGACAGCGGTTGTGAAGACGAGTTGCCGAGCTGTTGCGCGGCAGTTTCGCCAGTTTCAGACGCGCTTTGAAACGCTCTTCCATCGGCTTGCTCTCGTCATTCGCGATTTCTTTCAGCTCGGCACGCTTTGCGGCATATTTGGCCACCAGGCGTTCGCGCTTCTTCTCGCGTTCGATCATTGCTTTTTTAGCCATGTCTCAATCCTCCCGGCGCTTAAGCGTTGAACGGCATGTTGAACGCTTTCAACAGGCTTTTCGCTTCAGCGTCGGTTTTCGCTGTGGTGGCAATTACGATATCCAGGCCCCAGACCTCGTCGACCTTGTCGAAGTCGATTTCCGGGAACACGATGTGCTCTTTCATGCCCATGGCAAAGTTGCCACGACCATCGAAAGAAGGCTTAACACCGCGGAAGTCACGAACGCGCGGCAGCGCGATGGTGATCAGACGATCCAGGAATTCATACATCCGGTCACCGCGCAGGGTAACTTTCGCACCCAGCGGCATGTCTTCACGGACGCGGAAACCCGCGATCGACTTCTTCGCCAGTGTTGCAACAGCCTTTTGGCCTGCAATCGCGGTCAGATCTTCAACAGCGGCTTTCGCCTTCTTCGAGTCTCTGACGGCCTCTGCACCACAACCGATGTTCAGAACGATCTTTTCCAGCTTGGGCAGCTGCATATCGCTCTTGTAACCGAACTCTTCTTTCAGAGCGGCACGGATGGTTTCAGCGTACTGAGCTTTCAGACGCGGGGTGTAGGTTGCGGTATCAAGCATCGATCACGTCCCCCGTGGTCTTGGCAAAACGAACCTTCTTGTCACCTTCCATGCGGAAGCCAACGCGGGTTGCTTTACCGTTTTTGTCCAGCAGAGCCAGGTTCGACAGCTCAATCGGGTTTGCCTGAGGCAGGCGACCACCTTGCGAGGTCTGCGACTGGCGGGTGTGGCGAATGGCGATGTTCACGCCATCAACAACGGCTTTACCGGCTTTCGGGTCGACCGAGGTGATAGTTCCCTCTTTGCCCTTGTCCTTGCCAGCCAGCACGACGACCTTGTCGCCTTTGCGGAGTTTAGCAGCCATGATTACAGCACCTCCGGAGCAAGCGAGATGATTTTCATGAAGTTCTTCGCGCGCAGTTCACGAACAACAGGGCCAAAGATACGAGTACCTACAGGCTCGTTGTTGTTGTTCAGAATGACGGCGGCGTTGCGATCGAAACGGATCGCGGTGCCGTCTTCACGACGGACTTCTTTGGCGGTGCGTACGACGACGGCCTTACGGACGTCACCTTTCTTTACGCGGCCGCGTGGGATGGCTTCCTTCACCGAGACGACAATGATGTCGCCTACAGAGGCGTATTTACGCTTGGAACCACCCAGGACCTTGATGCACTGAACTCGGCGTGCGCCGGAGTTGTCAGCGACATCCAGATTGGTCTGCATCTGGATCATGTGGTTTCTCCCGACCTGTGGGGGCTGGTCTTGTT
The DNA here is from genome assembly GCF_059610485.1 of Ruegeria sp. CDSC081. Classification (NCBI taxonomy): domain Bacteria; kingdom Pseudomonadati; phylum Pseudomonadota; class Alphaproteobacteria; order Rhodobacterales; family Roseobacteraceae; genus Ruegeria; species Ruegeria sp. CDSC081. The sequence continues at coordinate 519,635 of NZ_JBXWNS010000002.1, forward strand.
AGATCCCCCAGGGTTTCGACAAATGGGAAAATCCCAGAGGCTTACGCTTCCAGAACTTCCCAACGTTTCGTCTTCGATTTCGGCGCGCATTCGATGATGCGAACTGTATCGCCGACCTTGAAGGCGTTCTTTTCATCGTGAGCCCGGTATTTCTTGGACTTACGGATGGTTTTCTTCAGAACCGGATGCGTAAAGCGGCGCTCGACGGATACGGTTACAGTCTGTGCGTTGGCATCGCTCGTTACGGTGCCGGAAAGGATACGCTTAGGCATAGGATTACTCCTCCGATGCCGCAGCAGCGGCCTTTTCGTTCAGGATGGTTTTAACGCGGGCGGCGTTGCGGCGGGCCGCTTTGATGCCAGCGGTGCTTTCCATCTGACCGGTTGCCTGTTGAAAGCGCAGGTTAAAGCTTTCTTTCTTCAGGTTGGCCAGTTCCTCGCGGAGCTGGTCAGGGGTCTTGTCACGCAGTTCTTGGGCGTTCATCGCCTTTTCCTTTGCTCAAAACACCAGAAGGCCCCTATGCAGGGTCACCTTTGACCTGGTGGATGAATGATAGACATACGAATCCCCCGACTCGGCCGGGGGAACGCAAGATGCCGCTCTATAGGGGGTTCTGGGGTGGGTGGCAAGGGAAAGTATGGAGGATTGATCGAGAGGCCGTTTTTAGCGCTCTGCTCACTTGAGCAACCAGCGACGGGCACGAGATGTTTGAACCGAATTTGGAAGCCTATTCGCTCTTGGAGCGAATTCCATCGAAACCTCTTCCCCAAACCAATCCAGAGTTCGGCAGCATATGCGCCTGCTTCAAAACTATCTTTAGCTCTGGAGAATACAGCACCTTTACCGTTCGTTCGTCATCCCCTGATACATGCTCACGCACCAGAACTTCCCAAACTTTGTATTTACACGTTCCAACCCGTTCAATTCGATTTTTCTGGAACTCAACCGTTACAGTGCCGAGTAAGGCTTCTTTATCGCCATCTTGTATCGTGAAGCCTGACTGCCACTCTTTTTGCTGCTCTAGGTCATCTAAGGAACTAACTGATTGCTCGTATGAACGCTTTGAGGCGGTGAACTTCATAAAGGTCTCGCCGAACAGCAAAGGATGCGCGTAGTGGCTAGCGAAACCTATGCGCCTAGAGTCTTCGGTTCTCAACTCAACGACAAACCCCGTCTCAACAACGGTTTGAACTCGTAAAAGCCATGTTCCGCCATAGTCCAACCAGACGCCTTTACCGACATCTACACGGGTTGGGCACGTCGCAAGTGCAGGTGCGACGGCCAACGCCAAAAAAAGTGAAACCGCTAGTACAACCTTTGCTGGTTTTGGCGCGCCCATGGTTTACTCCCACAAAATAGAAAAGCTGGCATTAATCCCGCCACCCTAGGCCTCGTTGACAGGTGCGTTGAATGCACCAGCCATTACAGCATGTAGACATCCCACTCACAAACGCAAAACGCGGCCTCGTTTGCACGAGACCGCGTCTTCAACTGTCTAAGTCTGAGTGACTTACGCCAGAGCGATGTTCACAGCCGACTCACGACCGTCACGGCCGGGTTCGATGTCGAACGTTACTTTCTGGTCGTCGGCCAGGCCGGTCAGACCCGAGCGCTCGACAGCAGAGATGTGTACAAACACGTCTTTGCCACCGGTCTCCGGTGCGATGAAGCCAAAACCTTTAGTTGTGTTGAACCATTTTACGGTGCCGTTGGCCATATCCGTAGTCTCCTAGTAAATTGCTGTCCGCGGAATTGCGACAGCGCGGCGTTGTCGGTCTGGATCGAAAGACTGAACGCCGATATTCGGGAGACAGTGGTCGAAAAAGAAAAACGTAAGCGCCCTCCACATCGTTTATCTGACGACACAATGCAAGAACTTTTCACACATTCCTTTGAATCAGAGTCCCTTAAACGACCGTGCTAGTCCCATTTATAGTTAAAGCTGACGGAAATCCGCTCATCCTCGGCCATGTTCATCGGCACCTCGTGGCGCAACCAGCTCTCCCATAGCAAAACATCTCCAACCAGAGGCTTCACATAAATGAAAGGCTGCAGGTCCCGACGGCCCCCTTTCATACGCGTGGGCGCTGCCATCATCCGGCCCGAGCGCGGGTCTTCAAGCTTCAGCGCGCTAGCACCTTCGGGCATCGAAACATAAGTCGTGCCCGAGATCACGCTATGTGGGTGCAGGTGGCTGGAGTGCATTCCGCCCTCGGGCAAAATGTTGATCCAAAGGTCTTCAAGCTTTAGTTCACCCTCACCCAGATCAAACTCCAGATCCTTAGCAAAAGCTGCAACGTGCTGGTCCAGCACCTTAACCAGATCGGCAAAGATCGGGAACCGCCAGGGCAGATCGGTCAGCGAGGCATAGCTGGTGTAGCCGGGATAGCCGTTTTCTTCGCACCATTCCTGCCCGGCCTCATCATCCTCGGCGATGACAAGACAGGAGCTTTCCAGCTCCTCCGGGTCGATCTTGGGATCAAACTCGGACAAAGCTGCGCGATAAAGACGGGTGACAAAAAGTGATTCAATCTGTGCCATGGGCCTGTCTTAAACCAGCCTCTCGATGAAGGCGATGGGTGTTTTGCGAGGCTGTGGCGGAGCAACGCCCTCAAACCAAAAACCCCCGCCGGTTTCCCGACGGGGGTCAATCTTGTCACGAGCGGGGTCGCCCCCGGGTCGCTTACCAGTCTTCGCGAACCACGACGCGAGTCTTGATCGGCAGCTTCATCGCAGCCAGGCGCAGGGCCTCGCGGGCGATGTCGTCATTGACGCCGTCGATTTCGAACATCACGCGGCCAGGCTTGACTTTGCATGCCCAGCGGTCGACCGAACCTTTACCTTTACCCATACGAACTTCGATCGGCTTAGCCGTAACCGGAGTGTCGGGGAAGATGCGGATCCAGACACGGCCCTGACGCTTCATGTGACGCGTCATGGCACGACGTGCAGCTTCGATCTGGCGTGCAGTTACACGCTCAGGCTCAAGAGCTTTCAGTCCATAGGTGCCAAAGTTTAGATCAGAGCCGCCCTTGGCTTCACCCTTGATCCGGCCTTTGTGCATCTTGCGGAATTTAGTACGCTTTGGTTGAAGCATATCTTTCCCTCCTTAGCGACGACCGCCACCAGCACCACGAGGTGCAGGGCCGTCCTGGAGTTCCTGTGCTTTACGGTCACGTGCCTGCGGATCGTGCTCCATGATCTCACCTTTGAAGATCCAGACCTTGATCCCGATGATCCCATAAGGAGTCATCGCTTCGGCTTGTGCGTAATCGATGTCGGCGCGCAGCGTGTGCAGAGGCACACGGCCTTCGCGGTACCACTCGGTCCGTGCGATTTCGGCGCCACCCAGACGGCCAGCGACGTTCACCCGGATACCCAGAGAGCCCATACGCATGGCGTTCTGAACAGACCGCTTCATCGCGCGACGGAACGAAACCCGGCGCTCCAGCTGCTGAGCGATAGACTCGGCAACCAGCTGTGCGTCAAGCTCGGGCTTGCGCACTTCGACGATGTTCAGGTGCAATTCGCTGTCTGTCATCAGGGCGATTTTCTTGCGCAGAACTTCAATGTCCGCGCCTTTCTTGCCGATGATGACACCCGGACGTGCAGTGTGGATCGTAACGCGGCACTTCTTGTGCGGACGTTCGATGATCACACGGGCGATGCCGGCTTGCTTGCACTCTTTGTTGATGAACTCACGGATCTTCAGATCTTCCAGCAGAAGATCACCGTAGTCCTTGGTGTCGGCGTACCAGCGGCTGTCCCAGGTGCGGTTCACCTGAAGGCGCATGCCGATCGGATTTACTTTATGACCCATTAGGCTTGCTCCTCAACTTGACGCACCTTGATGGTGATCTCCGAGAACGGCTTCATGATCTTGCCGAAACGGCCACGGGCCCGGGGGCGACCGCGTTTCATGACCAGGTTCTTACCAACCCATGCTTCGGCAACGATCAGCTCGTCGACGTCCAGGTTGTGGTTGTTCTCAGCGTTGGCGATTGCGGACTGCAGGCACTTTTTGACGTCCTGCGCGACACGCTTGTTCGAGAAAGTCAGGTCGGTCAGAGCCTTCTCAACTTTCTTGCCGCGGATCATCTGCGCAACCAGGTTCAGTTTCTGCGGGCTGGTACGGAGCATGCGCGTTTTCGCCATTGCTTCGTTTTCAGCCACGCGGCGGGGGTTCTTTTCCTTGCCCATGACTTACTTCCGCTTCGCTTTTTTGTCAGCGGCGTGACCGTAATAGGTACGAGTTGGCGAATACTCACCAAACTTCTGACCGATCATGTCTTCCGAGACGTTGACGGGGATATGCTTCTGGCCGTTGTACACACCAAAGGTCAGACCCACGAACTGGGGCAGAATGGTGGAACGACGCGACCAGATCTTGATGACTTCGTTGCGGCCCGACTCGCGCGCTGCTTCGGCTTTTTTCAGCACGTAAGCATCGACGAAAGGACCCTTCCAAACAGAGCGAGACATGGATTAACGTCCCTTCTTCTTGGCGTGCCGCGAGCGGATGATCAGCTTCTGGGACGCTTTGTTTTTGTTGCGAGTACGCTTACCCTTGGTGTCCTTACCCCAAGGCGTAACCGGTGTACGGCCACCCGAGGTACGGCCTTCACCACCACCGTGCGGGTGATCGATCGGGTTCATTGCGACACCACGAACCGACGGACGCACGCCTTTGTGGCGCATACGACCGGCTTTACCGAGGTTCTGGTTGCTGTTGTCGGGGTTGGACACGGCACCAACGGTGGCCATGCATTCCTGACGGACCATGCGCAGCTCGCCCGAGCTCAGACGGATCTGAGCATAACCGCCATCGCGGCCTACGAATTGCGCGTAAGTACCGGCCGCACGTGCGATCTGACCGCCTTTACCAGGCTTCATCTCGATATTGTGGACGATGGTACCAATAGGCATACCCGAGAACGGCATTGCGTTGCCCGGCTTGATGTCGGCCTTGGCCGAAGCCACAACCTTGTCACCAACAGCCAGACGCTGCGGAGCCAGGATATATGCCTGCTCGCCGTCTTCGTATTTTACCAGTGCGATAAACGCGGTCCGGTTCGGGTCATATTCGATCCGCTCGACGGTTGCCGCGACATCAAATTTATTCCGTTTGAAGTCAACGATCCGGTAGAGACGCTTTGCGCCACCGCCGCGGCGGCGTGAAGTGATCCGTCCGGTGTTGTTCCGGCCGCCCGATTTGGTCAAACCCTCAGTGAGAGACTTGACCGGACGTCCTTTCCAAAGCTCCGAACGGTCGATCAGCACCAGCCCGCGCTGGCCCGGCGTCGTCGGCTTGTACGACTTGAGTGCCATGCTTTCTGTCTTCCGTTTAGCAAGTGCGAGGCAGTGCCTCGCTATGTGATAGGCCCCCGTAGGTGCCAAGGGTATAGGGCCCCGAAGGTCCCCGGTTTCAAATATCATAGGCCCCGGAACGAATCCGAGGCCGCAAGATTGGGTGCATATAGCCGTGTTGGGGGTGGGTGTCTATAGGGCAGTCTAAATTCGTTTCATCCAAAACTCCTGACCAAGAATAAGCTTCAAGGTATCAATCAGGTTTCTACATCTAGCGGTACTCTTTTACGTATTTGTTTCGCTTTTCCGGATAACCGCCGGGTGAGCTTGTGGAAGCGCACGCAATAGGTCACGCGCATTCCCATGCTGCCCCAAGGCTCTTCGCAACGCGTTCGGGCTATGTAAGCGAAACTCTTCCAAAGATAACATCACTCTCCAAACCTCCCTAGGTATTTTGAAACTTATAGTTCCATTGCGATTAGGAACGACGAGCGAAGGTCGATTAATTAAACCCTTGCCTAGCAAGCTGATGGCAATTTCTGAGTCGGGTTTGATATTTACTGCCCTGTCTTCCTTTGCACGAGCTGCGCTAAGTTTCTCCACCTCACTTAGCTCTAGATCCAACAGCTTTTTTTTGATCATTTGCCTTCGAAATGGAGCAGCAACAAATGTTGAGGCATTTCGGAGAGACTTGAAGGTCCAACCACCAAACAAGAGCAGGCCTTTAACTACAGAGGTCAAAGCCAGACACCCAAAGGAAATGAATATCAACCACCCCAGCGGCAGTGCCCACGGCGGGAGCCCAGCAAATCGCTCAGGCCAATAATAATCAACTAGGAGTATTGCGCAGCTAACAGCTAGTACAGTCCATACGACCTTCCCTGGCGCCTCAACTACTGCTTTTACCTGTTCAAAGTAGTTCAAATTAAGCGCCTCTGAATTCTTCGCAATTTATTAAATACGTAACATCGGTCTAAACGAGATAAACTAAAGTCACTTACAGGCACAACCGCACTGCCCATCTCGCCTCAACATCAGGGATGCTTCCAATTTCGCAACACGAATCCAGCGCGGAATCAAGGCCGAAGGCCGCCGCGCCAGCGACTGCCCGTCCCGGCGGGCTGGCGCTTGGGGACGTTTTCGCCTCGCTCTGAGGTTGGATGTATTTGGCACTATAAAGCGCGCAGATCAGTCGCTGCGGCGCCATCCCACAGGCAGTCACTGGCGCGGCTTGCGGATAGAGACAACAAAAAACCCGCTTTCGCGGGGGCCCAATATCTCTCTCCAAAGACGAGGCCGACCAGAGGCTGGCGAACACGTCAATGGATGCCATTTTCCAGTGTTACACCAGAAGCCTCAACGCTCACCCATAGCCCCGCACGATCACTTCTTGTCGCGCGCGGCTTTCTCTTCTTTGGTCAGCTTGGCGTTCCAAACATTCTTGCTCAAACCCAGCTCAGCGGGCGCGGGTTTGGTTTTGCCGATGCTGACTTTGCCTCCTTTATCCAGGAACTCCTGAATAAGGGCCTCATCTGTTGTTTCTTTGGGGACATGTTTCATAAGAGCGACCGTATCCGCATCACACGCCGGGGGCAACGACCGGATTTCCGGCTATCGTTCACACCCTCTGACCGATCCCGTCACCCATACAGCGCGCGCGCTTCGGCAAAGGACAGCAGGCGGCGGTTCTTTTCATCCCACAGGTGCAGCCGCGCGTTGGCGAGGCTCTCGCGGATGGTCATCCGGTTGCTGTTGGCCAATTCGTCATGATCCCGCAGCACTTCGGTCAGGCGATAGAACGGGATGCGACTGTACAGATGGTGTACGTGGTGGATGCCGATATTGGCCGTGAACCACTGCAATACGGATGGCAGGATGTAATGCGAACTTCCGTGCAGGGCGGCCTCGTGCAGTTGCCAGTCCTGATCAGGGTCCCATTGCGTCTCTTCGAATTGGTGTTGGACATAGAACAACCAGACGCCAGCGGTCGCGGCGATCAGCGTCGAGGGCAGGAAAATCAGCAGCACCGGCATCAGGCCACCAAAATAGTAGATGGCCCCCAGCGCGGCCAGAATGGCCAGGTTCGTCGCCATCGCGCTGACCCAGAATTTCGGAATACCGGTCAAGCCAAGCGGGAGGCGGTTTTGAAACAGGAACAGATAGCCGGGCCCAAAGCCAAACAGGGTGATCGGGTGGCGATAGAGCCGGTAAAACAACCGGTTCAAGGGCGTCAGCGCCCGGTATTCGGCCACAGTCAGCGTATGGATGTCTCCCATCCCGCGCTTATCCAAATTGCCAGATGAGTTGTGATGCGAGGAATGTGTGCGCCGCCAAACATCGTAAGGCGTCAACGTCAGCACCCCGAGCCCCCGACCGACCCAGTCACTGACCGTCCGGTTCGTAAAAAATGCCCCGTGACCGCAATCATGCTGAATGGCAAACAGGCGCAGCAGAAAGGCCGCGTTCAGAACCGAGATCGCAAGCGCTAGCCAATAGCTGACCGACAAAGACATCCAGGCCAAGGCCCAAAGCGCTATGAAGGGAACACAGGTAACCCCCAGCTCGAACCAGCTACGCGGTTGGCTTGGCTCTCGATATTTGGCCAGCGTCGACACCCAGTCCCGCGCGACAGTCACATCCGGGTTGTCCCGGGTCGAGAGAGTGGATTGGGTCATGCGCCTGCCATATCGTTTGTTTGTTCCATACCGGATAGACGACCCCACCGGCATAGCAATCATTTTCTGTTCGAGACGCTGGGAATGGCGCTCAACTTTTGGTGTCACTACCTAAAGAAAAACCCCCGCTTTCGCGGGGGTCTTAATGGTTTGTCCAAAGACAGGCCCGATCAAAGACCGGTGGAAATGTCGATGGTGTTACCCTCTTCAAGGGTCACATATGCTTTTTTGACGTCTTTCCGCTTGCCCAACTGGCCGCGGAACCGCTTGACCTTACCTTTGGTCACAGAGGTGTTCACCGCTTTGACCTTCACACCAAACAGTGCCTCAACGGCCTCTTTGATCTGTGGCTTGTTGCTGTCAATCGCAACCTCAAAGACAACCGCGCCATTTTCGGACGCCATGGTCGACTTTTCGGTGATGATCGGCTTGCGGATCACGTCGTAGTGTTCTGCCTTCGCGCTCATTTCAGTCGAGCCTCCAGTGCTTCGACAGCCGCTTTGGTGAGCACCAGAGTGTCACGCTTGAGGATGTCATAAACGTTTGCACCCATCGACGGCAGGATATCCAGACCTTCGATGTTGCGCGACGCCTTCAGGAACCCTTCGTTCACGGTCGCCCCGTCGATGACCAGAGCGCGTTTCCAACCCAGGTTTGCAACCTGCTTGGCCAGAGCGGCGGTCTTGCCTTCGGCTTCAGCGTTCTCGATCACGACCAGTTCACCAGCTGCCATTTTGGCAGACAGCGCGTGGCGCAGACCAAGTTTACGGAACTTTTTCGGCAGGTCATGACCATGCGAACGCACGACCGGACCTTTGTAAACGCCACCACCCCGGAAGATCGGTGCCGAACGGGCGCCGTGGCGTGCGCCACCGGTGCCTTTTTGGCGATAGATCTTCTTGGTTGAGTAGGACACTTCCGAGCGGGTCTTGACCTTGTGGGTGCCAGCCTGCGCGTTGTTACGCTGCCAACGGACCACACGGTGCAGGATGTCCGCGCGCGGCTCCAGGCCGAACAGGTCTGCATCCAGCTCGATGTTGCCGGCTTTGCCGCCGTCCAGTTTGATTACATCAAGTTTCATGCTTCACCACCTTCCGCGGGAGCTTCTTCCGCAGGTGCTTCGGTTGCAGCCGATTTCACAGCAGCCGGGAAAGGCAGGCCTTCCGGTGCTTTCTTCTTGACGGCGTCCTTGACGGTAACCCAACCGGATTTCGGTCCGGGAACGGCGCCTTTGATGAAGACCAGACCACGGTCGGCGTCGGTTTTGACGACTTCCAGGTTCTGGGTTGTTACACGGGCAGCACCCATGTGACCGGCCATCTTTTTGCCTTTGAAAACCTTGCCCGGATCCTGACACTGGCCAGTTGAACCGTGCGAACGGTGGCTGATCGAAACACCGTGCGAGGCGCGAAGACCACCGAAGTTCCAGCGCTTCATTGCACCGGCAAAGCCTTTACCGATCGAAGTACCCGAAACGTCAACTTTCTGACCTTCCAGGAAATGTTCTGCCGAAATCTCGGCGCCAACTTCAATCAAGCCATCTTCAGAGACGCGGAACTCGACCAGCTTACGCTTGGGTTCAACCTTGGCAGCGGCATAGTGACCGCGCATGGCTTTCGAGGTGCGTTTTGCCTTGGCAGCACCGGCACCCAGCTGAACAGCAGTATAGCCGTCCTTCTCGTCCGTGCGCTGTGCAACAACCTGCAGGTTGTCCAGGTGAAGAACGGTCACAGGGATCTGCTTGCCGTCTTCCATGAACAGGCGGGTCATGCCGACTTTTTTTGCGATAATACCAGAGCGCATAATCTATACCCTCCGATCTTACGACTGCAGCTTGATCTCGACGTCCACACCAGCAGCGAGGTCGAGCTTCATCAGCGCGTCAACGGTCTGGGGGGTCGGATCAACGATGTCGAGCAGACGCTTGTGCGTACGGATCTCGAACTGGTCGCGGGATTTCTTGTCGACGTGAGGACCACGGAGAACCGTGAACTTCTCGATCTTGTTCGGCAGCGGGATCGGGCCGCGCACGTTCGCGCCGGTCCGCTTGGCAGTGTTGACGATCTCTTGCGTGCTGGCATCCAGAACGCGATAGTCAAATGCCTTCAGCCGAATACGGATATTTTGGCTTTGCATAATAACAGCCTTTTATCAGGCGTTGAGGTTGAGAGGAGGACAAGCGCGCATCGCCAACCCTCATCGAACCCAAAAGGCGGGAATCACCCCGCCTTGATGTTCTTACAGAGAACTCGCGCGACCTACAGGGGTTGGTGGGGTTTGGCAAGGGGGTTTAATGTATTTCGACACGTGTAATCGATGCCGCTCCAGCTACTCACACCATTTTATCAGATTGGTATCAATTGAATGCTCAAAACACTCAGTATACGGGAGCCAAAGAAAAGCATTGCCGTCCACAATGTAAAGGCCAGTAGGTTTGTCATCAACGACAACTCCAAACCTTAGAGAGGCGGCTTCCAATTCCATCTCGCAAATGGACTTCGGCTCTAGGACAACTGAACCCGGGCCATTATACGAAGGGTACTCGACTTTGCTGGCGTCAACGCGCGAATTGATCTCAGCGTTTTCGCATTTCCGATAGAACTCTTCAGTCGCAGCGGCAATTTCTGCATACATGCTTTTTCCTATGTGTTCTTTCAGCGGAAATCCACCGTTCGCAAGAACAAACTTTTCATTGGCTTCAATCAATAGCGAACAGTTCTCTTCACTATCGAATACTGCAAGCGCTTTACCGTCAGGTTTAAGCGCTCCCTGATACCGGTTTCTAATGAAATCAACTTCGAAAACGCCAGGCAAACTGATACGTTTGAAGCTCGGATCTGAAAAGCCTGCGCCGCAATGCCAATCGGCATCCAAAGCAACGTCCCCCAGGATGGTCAGCTTTTTTCTTGAAGAAACTTGTGTCGTTTCAAGCGTGGTGCAAGCGCACAATACGAGGCAAGAGAGGATCAAAAACGTTGTTTTGTTCAAAATTTTCTCGTCAGTGTTTGTTCGTATATACGGTCCAAAAGCAGAATGCTGAGTGAGCTTAAGTCAAAACGCCAACTAAATATCAAGTTGAAAACGGAAACAGGAAAGGGCGCCCCGAGGGACGCCCATTCCGTTTGATCATTCGCTTGCGCGACTTACTCAACAATCTTCGACACAACACCGGCGCCGACGGTGCGGCCGCCTTCGTGGATCGCAATGCGCAGGCCATCTTCCATCGCGATTGGCTCAACGCCTTCGCGGACAACACAACTCGCGTTGCATGCGGAAAGATGCCCTTAGACTATGTCTTGGCTACGCGTGCCGCCATACGTGACAGTCTGGTATCCTGATAGTCGAACACTGAGCTTTCGAAAGGGGCAAAGATGGCATCGCAATCGGTCGCTTCCGCAGACGGTGGCCTGACGAATTCGTGCAGCTCAAACCCGTGATCTGCCATCGCGGCGACAAAATCGCTGAACCTATAACCGCCATGATACCGACGCCGTACAGAGACTTCAGCCAATACAAAGGTGCATTTTTTTAGCATCTCCGATGCACCTTTAATAACCTCGATTTCAAAACCTTCCGTGTCGATTTTCAATCCGAAAGGTTCCTTGTAGGAAGACGCAATCTCATCCAGTGTTTTTACCGGGACTTGTCGCTCTTCAACTTGCGAGGTGTGCTGGATTGCCGCTTCGTCAAACTCCTGCATCGTTGCCCGTGTGCCGAGCCAACGATCGCCGACTGTTGGAATTCGAAGAGTCGTCTGTCCGCTTTCGGCACCAACTCCGCAAGCATGGAAATCAAAATCGATCTTGTCGCCCCAGTTTTTCCGTACCTTGGTTTCGTAATCCGAAATGGGCTCAACCAACACAAACTTGGCTGCAGGGAAAGCTTCGTACAAATGCTCGGTTCCCGAGGCCACCCCGACATCGAATACTGTCTCGACCTCAAAACCCAGATTACCGATATAGGCACCCGTCTCCTTCATTGGCGAAACCTGATATCCTCGCCGCTTCAGGCGTTTGGACAGTCGTTCTACGGTTTCGTCCATGTCGAAGTATCCTTCTTGCGGTTTCGCCCGATGCATCCCACTGAAACCAACTAGAGAGCACTTCAACGGCAAAAGCGCAATCTGGTATACTGTGTCGCTGGCAAGCTAGCCTAGGCGCGGCAAAATGCTATCGACCCGCCCCGTCCCCGACCAGTTCAACTTTTCTGAAAGTTACTCAAGCGGTTTCCGTTTGCCATGCGGGGCATCTTATGACCATGAACGCGTGCATCAAACAGGAAACAGCGAGATCACTCCAATGATAGAACGCATCGAAACCGGCGAGAGATCGTCCAAAATCGTTAAACATAATGGTGTGGCCTATTTGACCGGGCAAGTCGCCGAAGGTGATACCATTCAGGAACAGGTGCGTATTTGCCTTGGGAAAATTGACGACCTGCTAGAGCGCGCAGGTTCATCACGGGAAAAAATGCTGCGTGTGACCATCTGGCTAGCCGATATGAAGGACTTTGCTGGTTTGAACGAGGTCTGGAATGCTTGGGTTCCTGCAGGATACGCACCTGCGAGGGCGTGTGGCGAAGCAAAATTGGCGCGGCCCGAACTTAAGGTGGAATTCATAGTGGACGCTGCATACGACTAAAGCATGCTGCTTCTTTAGGAATTCCCCGTCTTGAATTACCAAATTCAAACAGAAAAAGCCCGCCCCGGTTTGGGGCGGGCTTTTTTTGTTTCGACGGTTAGGTCTGAGACTATTCGGCGAAC